>DVFZ01000098.1 GCA_018712945.1 Candidatus Pullichristensenella stercorigallinarum
GCTTCCAACACCTCGCAGCAGGGGCAGCGGTTGGTGTAGAGCGTTATTTGCAAGGCGGTTCCTCCTTTAATACTGCCGCAACGCCGCGCAGGACGAACGCCGCGCAGGGAAGCGCGATGCCATTGCCGTAGAGCTTGTACTCCGCCGAATCGGTGCGCAGACGGTTGTACCAGCCCACAAGCTGGCCGCGTCGGGCAAAGGGTTTATAACGCTTGCCAGCAGCCTCAGCGTGCGTGCGCCGCACCCCCTCCCAGAAAGCAGCTTCCGCGTCAGTCATATCGCTCTTGTGAACAGGAATAGCCCAGCAGTCAGGCAAACCCTGCAGGCGTGCGCATTCTGTCGGTGTCAGGCGACGCACGATATACCTGCGCCCCCGCTGCTTTTCCGCGATAAACTCCCGCTCCCTGCCATTGCGCGCGCCTGCACCCTTGTAATATGAGGCGTCCAGCGTTTCTGCCCGCTTGCCGCCATAGGCGATGACAGTAGTATAGTCCGTCACACGGTTTTCATGGTCGCCCGTGATGGTGGAGCAGGTCTGCCCGTCGCCGTTGCCCCGGGCGTCGGTGCATAGCAGATCAACTACCAGCTTGTCAGAAGCCGCATACTGGCGGTTGGGACCGCGCCAGTCCGCAGCGCACAATGCGCCTGCCGTATTCTGGTAGCAAACTGCGTGGCGATCGATGGTGTTTAGGGTATAGCCAACGTCCATCTTCCAGCCACAGCCGTTGCATCCAGCGGTATCTGCGCGGTCGATGCCATTCCCCTGAAGGGCATAGGCCAGATAGGCTTGCTGTTTCATGCCAGCGCTGGCGGACAGGGCGCAGGAGCGATTGCCAAGATCCCGAACCTCGTCGCGCTGATTTTGGGCAAAACAGATCAGATGGCCGGGCCTCGACGGGCGGTTTTCTCCCTCTGCGTGCAGGCAGCCGGAGCCGGGCATCCAGTGGCTAGGTCCGGGTTCGTTGCGCACAACCGGCTCTACCAAAAGAGGGGCATGTGCCCCTGCACACAGCGGATGCGAAGGGCTTCCAGGCTGGGGATTGCTCCAGTTGGCCGGACTGGTGATCTGGGTGGTGTCATAAACGGCTGCCTGACCGTTCGGCCTGCCGCTCTCGCCGGCGGCATGCGTTGGGGTCTGGCAGAGAATGCAAGGCACAGAATTCCCGCCTGCCTGTGACCTTAAAGTAGGCGATTGTTCCTCTGAATAACCAATGCCATGGGCCATTACTCCTTGTCCGTAGAGGAATCCAGCACTTCCTCCTAGGCTTCCTTCAGCATCGGCGGCAGTTCTTTGCCCCGGCGCTGCGCCCTGCGCAGGATGCCCTCGCAGGCCCGGCTGCTCAAATAGTATTTCTCCGGCACGCTGCCCTGTAAAATCTGCGACAAGGTAGATGCGATCTCTTCTCTGGGGGACGCCCCAGTGTTCCGCGCCCTAAACGCGCCATGCGATGGCGAAATGATCGCCCACGATCTCTCCGGCGCGCAGCCATTTTCCTTTCGGAGGCTCAGGGACAGAAAGGGTATCGTCGCAGAGGTTGACGAACGCCTGGAGGACGGCGCGAAAGTCCGCGCCTCTGGCGGATGAGAACAGCCCGGGGACATTTTCAAAGACGGCGAATCGGGGGTATTTGCCATAGGTCGCACACCTCATTTCTCGGATGATCCGTATTGCTTCAAAGAAAAGGCTGCTGCGCTTACCTTCGTGGATACCGGCCTGCTTGCCGGCGACAGACAAGTCCTGGCAGGGGCTGCCGAAGGTGATGACGTCTACAGGCTTGACGCCATCCCCATGGACTTCGGTCACGCTGCCCAGGTGCTCCATCTGAGGGAAGCGGCTGCAGGTGACCGCAATGGGATAAGGCTCAATCTCAGACGCCCAGACAGGGGTGATGCCGTTCAGCATGCCTGCCAGTTCAAAGCCGCCGCTGCCCGAAAACAGGGAGCCAAGTTTCATCATCTTTCCACCTCCAAATCCTCAAACACGACGGGAACGCGATGCTTTGCCTCTGCCAGCAGCATAGCCATCTACTGCCGCATTTCGGGGTAGGCGGCTTTGGCAGTGCGCAAGGCGAAAATGTGCCGCCATTCGCGCAGGTTGGCCTTCATGACGATGCGCGTGGCTGTGGAGTTGGGCAGAACCTTACGGGCGTCCTGCGGCTTGCAGCCGATGCTGAGCAGGTGATGGTAGCTCTGTTCGGCGCCCAGCATGCACGCGCGCCAGGATTCGCCGGCCTCATGGTCGTTTTCACAGAACAGCGGACGCACAAAGGCGATCTCGCCGTCCATGCAGACATAGCGCTGGCTTTCAATGCAAAAACTGGCGAGCCGGTGCCGGGTGATCTCTGCCATAGGCGTCGCCAAAGACAAATTCCGCCCCGGTGTCCAGCACCGTTTCCAGCGTCGGCACGCCGTAGTTACCTTCCAGCACCGGGAAGGAGCCAACGGTTTCACGATATTCCTCACTCACCTGATCGAGTATGTACATGCTGGGAGCGATGGCAACGATCTTGTCCTCCAACCCCAACGCCACCATGATCTCCGCGATGCTGTAGGACAGCGCCACCGCCGTTTCCGGCGCTTCCTCATAGGTTGTCGTACGGCCCATGTTCTCAATGACGACGGGGTCTTCTTCGGCCACAGCGCCGCCCGCAAACGCGGACAGTAGCAGCGTCAGGCACAACGCAAATGCCATGATCTTCTTCACAATTGTCCCTCCATGATTCTGAATTTAGTTAGTTTGTTCTAACCAAACGATATTATACAACGCTTGCCCGCGCCTGTAAATATGAATCTGTTCAAGTTCAAATATGGAAATGTCCAATCAAACGTTAATTCTTCGGGCATTCTTGAAACCACGCCGCCATTTGCAAAGCAGCATCCACATTGTCCAGCGCTGGAAATACGGATTTGACGCTGATGACATGTATTTGACCGTTGCGAATGGCGGCAACCTGGGCAAGTTCCGGCCTGCGGTACAGCAACGCCATTTTCTGTTCGCCATCCTCATTGCTGTTAAAGCGATGTACGATAATGACCTCCGGGTCGGCACGTGCCACATCTTCCCACGCCACAGGGACAAACATGCGCGTTCTGTCTGCAAAGATATTTCTTCCGCCAGCCGCTTGGATCATGCCGTTTTCCAGTGATTGGCCACAGGTAAAGGCACGCTGCACGATTTGGGAATCGAATACGAACACACGCGGTGGTTCTTTCATGGCCGCGCGCATTCCGTTCAGCGCCGCTTCCCTGACCCGCATGCTTTCGACCAACGCCGCCGCCCGCGTCTCGCAATCGAGGATCTTTCCCAAGGCAAAAATGTCCTCGTAAGTATCTTCAAATGTGCCATTCAATTTGTAGGTCGCGCGCATGGCGTAGATATGCATGCCATCGCGTTCAAAGGCGGCAGCATCCGCTACGCCTGTGCTATCATGAAAGGCATAAGCCGTGCCAACCACCAGATCAGCCCCGCAGGCGCGTACCGCCGCATAAGAGGGAACGCGGTGATCGGCAGACGCTCCGGGCAGAAATGTGGCAGCGGCGATGACTTTGCGATACTCCTGAGCACAATCTGACAGGCACGTCTCCGCTTCGGCGACGCCAACAATACGCGCCCCCGCACCCAGCGCCGCACAGATTTCCGCCGCCGCATAGTCGAGACAGACGATGCGCTGCGGCGTTTTCGCATAGTGGTGGATGCGCCCAAAGTTTTCAATCAATACGCCGCCACGCGCCGGTTTTGAAGCGCCGGGGATGTTTGTCTCCTTTTTCCGCACCGGGAACTGCTTGCGGTATTCTCCCGGTGTCATGCCGAAGCGCTGCCGATACAGGCTGTAAAAGTGGTTCTTATCCCGCAGGCCGCAGGCGGCGATGATCTCCTGTATACTGTTTTCGCTTTCCCGTAGCGCCCTGTGCGCCGCTTCCAGCCGCAGGTTGGTCAGATATTGCTGGGGGCTTATGCCCATGCGCCGGGAAAACTGTTCGTGCAGGGAGGAACGGCTGATGCCCAACACCTTGGCAAGCATTAGGATGGAGATATCTTCCGACAAATGCAAACGCAAATACTGCTGCGTCCATGCCACGGCATCGACGGCCACGCTGCGCTCCGATTGCGACAGAGCGGCGTAGAATTCGGCCAGCAATGCATAGAACGCTGCTTTCGCATGAAGATGACCGAGCGGCGGCGCTTCCTTCCACGCACTCTCCAAGGCCTCACAGGAACGAAGTACGGCAGTAATATCGACTGGACGCACCGCGATCGTAGCGTCGAAGGGGGCTTCTTCCCAAAGCAGGCGTGCCATCTCCCGTCCGACGGCCTGCGGCGCTTCCGCATGGTATGCAACGCAGTGGTATTCCGCCTTTCCTGTAGTGTCCAGGCGCACGCGACGTCCGCGTCCAACGTGAAACAGAGCATCTCCACGCGGTGCATATGGCACGTCCTCGATGGTCACGCGCACATCCTTGCCGAGTACGAATATAAAGAGACCATTCTCGCCGGTCAACTCCGACTGCCCTCCAGCAATCGCCCCATGGCGCACATCCGTGATGCGCACGGAGACCGCATCCCAGACCATCATGGCGTTCGTATAGTCCATCCTGCGCACCTCCATTTCGCCAATATTGTAGCACGGGGCAGCAGCGCGGGCAAGGCGCTGCGCGTTAAAGGGACATGGCATGTTTGCTGGACGAAGGCGGCGGGAGCGCTTTGCCCTCCGCCGCTTTCGCACCTTTGCCGCCTCAGGACAGTTTCCAGCCGGCGGCTTC
>DVFZ01000012.1 GCA_018712945.1 Candidatus Pullichristensenella stercorigallinarum
GGAAGTCGTGGATGGTGACGGGCGCGTTCAGTTCGGCGCGTATGGCGTCCTGCACCTTTTGCCGCGTCTCGCCCACGAGGGAATCGTTGGTTGCCAGAGGGTCCATGTGGATGACCGCGTGGCAGTTCAGCTCGCTCTTGAGGCGCTGTTCGATGACGTCGATGACGTCGTGCAGCTCGTTGAGATCGCCGTCGGCGGGCACCTCGGCGTGCAGGGAGACCATCAGGTTGCCCGCGCCGTATTCGTGCACGATGAGGTCGTGTATGCCGATGACTTCCTTGTATTCGCGCACGATGGCGCGGATGCGGCGCACCAGCGCCGGGTCGGGAGCGCGGCCGAGCAGGGGAGAGATGGTGTCCCGCGCCGCGTTGTAGCCGCCCCAGAGGATCATCAGCGCCACCAGCGCGCCGGCGTAAGCGTCGATGTTCACGCCTGTGAAGTGCGCCACCAGCGTGGAAATCAGCACCGCCAAAGTAGCGCAGGCGTCACTGAGGCTGTCCGTAGCCGTGGCGCGCATGGCCGGGGAGTCGATTTTCCCGCTTATGCGGCGGTTGTAAAACCACATGTAGAGCTTTACAAGGATGGACGCGCCAAGGATGGCGGTGGAAACAAGGCTGAATTCCACCGGTTCAGGCGCAAACATCTTTTCCACAGAGGTCTTTGCCAGGTCAAAGCCCATGAAAATGATGACGATGGCCACAATCAATCCCGCCACATATTCGGCCTGTCCATGGCCGAAGGGATGCTCGCTGTCCGCCTTGCGCCCGGCGATCTTGAAACCCAGCAGCGTGATGACCGATGAGCCGGCGTCCGAAAGGTTGTTGAAGGCGTCGGCGGTGATGGCGATGGAATTTGAAAGAATGCCCGCCATGTACTTGGCCGCGAATAAAAGCACGTTCAAGGCAATGCCCACCGCGCCGCAAAGCATACCGTATATCCGGCGCACAGCCGGGTTTCCATAATCCTCAGGTTTGTCCATGAGAATCCTGGCAAAAAAGCGAATCATGTTGCAATCCCTCCGCTCAATACTCTATGCCGCGCCGGGCAGAAACGCCAAGGTCATAGGGATGGCGGAGTTTTTGCATCTGCGTTATGTAATCCGCCCGCGCAAGCAGCGTTTCCGGGACTTCATGCCCGGTAAGAATAACTTCGGCGCGCCCGCGAAGCGCTTCCACGGCCTCAAGAAGCGTTTCCGCTGAAAACGCGCCTGCCTGACACGCCGAAACCGCCTCGTCCAAGACAAACATTTGCGCGTTTTCCCCTCCAACGCGCCGAAGAAGGGCATACTGCCGTTCAAGGTAGGCCGCGCGTTCCGCCGTGTTCATCTGCCAGAGAAAGCCCGTCGATTCTCCACCGGCGCGCAAAACGACGGCGTTTTCAAAGCGCGACAGCGCTTCGATCTCGCCACTGGGCGTGTTTTTCAAAAACTGGCAGACGCATACGCGCCAGCCATCGCCGAGCGCGCGCAGCGCCAGCCCCATGGCTGCCGTCGTCTTGCCCTTGCCATCGCCAAAGTATATATGTACAAGCCCCATACATGCCTCCTCAATGCCGGCCGCCAACAATCCAGCAGGCAACGTTGACCAGAATCGCCGCGATTACGGCGTCCAGAAGCTGCGGTACAGCGAAACCATCGAGAAAATAATCGCAGCCGTAGATCAGCCCGACGTCAATGGCGAATGTTGAAAGCCCAAATGTCAGGCAACCGATCGGCCGGGTGACAAAGCGCAAAAGCGGCCGCAACACCACATGGGCGCAGCCCAGAAGCACGCCTGCCGCCACCGCAAAATGCGGCTCCTGCGCGTACAAAAGGCCAAAACCATACACGCAAGTGGGAATTGCCAACACACAACACAAAAACACAAAACCGTAACGGGTCGTCCTGCTCATATAAACTCCTTGATCTCCTGATCAAAATCAAGCCATGCGCCCGCTTCGGGCGGCGGGGCAGTGAACAGCATCGGTTCATGCCGCGTGGGGTGCTCAAACCCCAAGCGGTAGGCCCACAACGCGATTTGCTCACCCGGCCTGCCGCCGCCATAGCGCGCATCGCCCCACAGGGGCAGCCCGGCGTGGGCGTGCTGCACACGAATCTGATGCGAACGCCCGGTCTGCAATTTGACCTCCACCAGCGTCCGTCCGCCGCGAACGGCCAGCGGGCGCGTGGTCAAAATCGCCCGCTTCGCGCCCGACATACCGGCGGAAACGACGCGCACCATGCCGTCCGCGCCTTTCAAAAGCCAGTCCTCCAGCGTGCGCTCTGCCTCCAGGCGCCCCTGTAACACGGCCAGATAGCGCCGGTCCTGCGCATGTGCCGAAAAATCTTTGGAGAGGCGCGCGGCGGCTTTGGAAGTGCGCGCAAACACCATTGCGCCGCCCACAGGCCGGTCAAGCCGGTGCACAAGCCCAAGATAAACATTGCCCGGCTTTTGATATTTCTTCCCAATATAGCCCTTAAGAATGCACAAAAGATCGTCATCGCCGGAGCGGTCCGCCTGTGTGGGCAGATTCGGCGGCTTGACTACGACCAGCAAATGATTATCTTCATAGAGCACCGGAATGAAAAATTTCCCGGCATGCACGCCCTCCGCCATACAAACCTCCTCATACCGGCGCAGAGCCGGATTTCGATGCTTTGATTCTACAAACAGATAAAACAAAATCGTCCATTCCAACTTAGAAGGAATGAACGATTTCTTCGTGGTACACCCTCAGGGGCTCGAACCCTGGACACCCTGATTAAGAGTCAGGTGCTCTACCAACTGAGCTAAGGGTGCTCGCTCAACGCTCATTTATAATACCGCTTTTGGCCGGATTTGTCAATACTTTCTTTTGTGAAATCTTTGTTGCGGAATTCTTCGGTGCTTCTCCGGGCAAACTAATCCCGTCCGAAGTGACAGAACATTTCTTCAAGGAGGCAATTTCCATGAGCCAGAAGAATCCCAACACGGATATCCGCTGCCGCGTTTCCAGCTGCACCTACCACTGCGGTGACCGCGATTATTGCACGTTGAACTCCATTCAGGTTGAGCCGTGCCAGAACTGCGGTTCGGGCCAGGCGTGCGACGAAAGCATGTGCGGGAGCTACCGCCACAAGTAACGCCGGAAGGGCCGCCGTCATGGCGCGGCGGCCCCGATCAGGTCGCGCACAATCGCGCCTGCAAGCACAAGCCCCGCCGCGGTGGGGACAAAGGAGATGGAGGCCGGGGCACGCTCGCCATCGCGGGGCGGCAGAGGGGCTTCGTCCGAAAAAACCACCTTGAGGTGCGCGATGCCACGTTTTTTGAGTTCCCGGCGCATGACCCGTGCCAGTGGGCAAACGCTGGTTTGCGAGATATCCGCAACGCGAAAGCGGGAAGGATCGAGCTTGTTGCCCGCACCCATGGCGCTGATGATGGGCGTCCCCGCAGCCACAGCGCGCTCAATCAGCAGAAGTTTTGAAGACACCGTATCAATGGCGTCGGCTACATAGTCATAGTTCGAAAGGTCAAATTGCCCGGCGGTCTGCGCGTCGTAAAACGCGCGAACCGCTTCTATATTTGCCTCCGGCCAGATGGATAGCGCCCGAAACCGCATGGCTTCCGCTTTGGGCTGGCCGACGGTTTCCCGGGTGGCGATGATCTGGCGGTTTAAGTTGGTTTCGTCCACACAATCCGCGTCTACGAATGTAAGGTTTCCCACGCCCGCGCGCAAAAGTGCCTCCGCAGCGCTTCCGCCGACGCCGCCCAAGCCAAAGACGATCACACGAGAGCGGCGCAGCGTTTCCAAGGCATCTGCGCCAATCAGGCGCCGCGTGCGTTCAAATTGATCCATATGCTTCTCCCTACAATAATTACAGCGGCCGGAGACGCATTTTTGCCCCCAGCGCCTTTATTATTGCCGATTTTGTCGAAATTGTCAATTTGGATTGAAGGATTTTTCGCCTTTTCAGGGAATAAAAACAAATATACATGGTGCGCAAGGGAGGCGGGCGCAGTTGTTTTTGTTGGGAGCAATGCTTCTGATGAGCCTGGTCGCATTCTGCGCGATGGGCGCGGATAAACTCAAGGCTAAAAAGGGCGCCTGGCGCATCCCCGAGCGCGTGCTTTTCGCGTTGGCCTTTTTCCTGGGCGCGCCCGGCGCCTATGCGGGGATGATGGTCTTTCGCCACAAAACGCAGCACCGGCTTTTTTCCGTGGGCCTACCGGTTTTGAGCGCGGCGGAGATCATTTTTGTCCTCTGGGCGCTGTTTGCCCGCTGAAAGGGATGGGTATAAAAAAATCAGAGGAGTGATTGTTTATGAAACGTATATTTGCCTTGCTTGTAGCGCTTTCCCTGGCGCTTGTCTGCCTTGCCCCCGCGTTCGCGGAGGAGACGGTGGAAAAAACCGGCGTCACCATGCGCATCGCCTCTTTACAGGGGCCAACGACCATGGGCCTTGTCAAGCTCATGCAGGACGCCGAGGCCGGCCTGACGGCCAACGACTACACCTTTGCCATGGAAGGCACGGCGGACGCGATTTCGCCGCTGCTGATTCAGGGCGAATTGGACGCGGCCATGGTTCCCTGCAACTTGGCGGCGGTGTTGATTAACCGCACCGAAGGCGCGCTGGAAATCGCCGCTATCAATACGCTGGGCGTCCTCTATGTGGTGGAGAACGGCGACACCGTCCAGTCCGTGGAAGACCTGCGCGGCAAGACGATCTTCTCTACCGGCCAGGGCACTACGCCGGAATATGCGCTGGACTACGTGCTTTCCAAAAACGGCATTGACCCTGACACGGATGTGACCGTAGAGTTCCGTTCCGAGGCCACCGAAGTGGCTTCCGCCATGCTCAACGACGCGGCTTCCATCGCTGTTCTGCCGCAGCCCTACGTGACTTCGGTGCTGATGCAGAATGAAAACGTGCGCGTGGCTCTGAGCCTTACGGACGAATGGGACAAGGTGGGCGACGGCAGCGCCATGATTACCGGCGTGTGCGTGGTGCGCAAGGAATTTGCCGAGGAGCACCCCGAAGCCGTGAACGCCTTCCTGAAGGAATACGCCGCCTCTACGGAATACGTCAACGCCAATCCCGCTGAGGCTGCGGAGTGGATTGCCGAGCTGGGCATCGTCGGCAATGCGAAAATCGCCGAGGCCGCTATTCCCGAGTGCAACATCGTCTGCATCACTGGCGAGGAAATGATCACCAAGGCCAGCGGTTATATCGATGCGCTCTACGATCAGAACCCCGAATCCGTGGGAGGACAGCCGGCGAATGAAACGTACTTCTACGTCGCCGAAAGCGAAGGATAAACTGCTGCGCCTGGGCGCGGTTGTATTCTGGCTGCTGCTCTGGCAAATCGGCAGCATGCTGCTCAATCAGGAGATACTTCTGGTATCTCCTGTTTCCGCATGCGCGACGCTCATCCGCATGATGGGGGAAAGCGCCTTCTATCAGGCGGTGTTTGGCTCCTTTGGGCGCATATTGGCCGGCTTTGTCCTCAGCACGCTGCTGGGCATCCTGCTGGCGGCGCTTTCCCGCGCCTTTTCCGTGGTTCGAATCCTGTTGCGCCCGCTCTTGTCCACCATCAAGGCCACGCCCGTGGCTTCCATCGTGATCCTGGCGCTGATCTGGATTCGTTCTACGAATTTGTCGATCTTCATATCGTTTTTGATGGTGCTGCCCATTGCCTACGAAAACGTGCTTGAGGGATTTGACAGCGCCGATCCCAAACTTCTGGAAATGGCGCGCGTGTTTCGCATACCGTTTGGCGGGCGTGTGCGCGCCATATACGCGCCGGCGGCCTTTCCAATGCTGCTCACAGCCGTGCGGCTGTCTTTGGGCATGTGCTGGAAAGCAGGCATTGCCGCGGAAGTCATCGCTCAGCCGCGCAATTCCATCGGCTCAGCGCTTCAGCAGGCAAAGCTGTTTTTTGCCACGCCGGAAATGTTTGCCTGGACGCTGGCCATTATCCTTTTGAGCGTGGCTTTGGAAAAACTGGTGGTTCTCTTGATTACGGCGCTTCAGCGCAGGATGGAGGGAACGCCTTGCTCTCATTGAGAAATATCAGCAAATCCTTTGACGGTAAAACCGTGCTGCGGGACATTTCCTTTAATTTTCCCGAGCGCGCGGTGACGGCGTTGCGCGGGCCCTCCGGCTGCGGCAAGACTACGCTGGTCAATATCATTCTCGGCCTGCTCGCGCCGGACGCGGGCGAGGTGCTTCTGCCCACAGGGGTGCGCGTGGCAGCGGTGTTTCAGGAAGATAGGCTGATTGAACACTTTTCGGCGGCACGCAATGTGCGCCTGACCGCGCCCGCAACCGTAACAGATGCGCAAATCCACGACGCGCTTGCGGCGTTGGGGCTGGAGGAGGGCGACAAACGCGTATCGCAGTTCAGCGGCGGCATGCGCAGGCGCGTGGCCGTGGCTCGCGCGGCGCTTTACAGGCCGCAAATCTTGCTGTTGGACGAGCCTTTTAAGGGACTGGATGAGGACATGCGCGCCCGCACGGCATCTTTCCTTTGCCGTGCATGCGCGGAGGCGACGGTGGTTCTGGTCACGCACGACGCGGACGAAGCGGCCCTGATGGGCGCGGCGGCGGAGCTGCGCCTGGAGCCACAGAAAGGGGAACAGTGACATGAAGCGCAAAGTTATCGGCGGTTTTCAGCTTTGGGCTGCGGGCTATGCCGTGCTGACGGTGGTCAGCGCCATCGCCCAGCTTTGCAACGGCATGGCGACGGATACAAACATCAACGCCCTTGCCCGGGCATTGGCCTGCCTGGTACCGATTGTAACCTACTATCTGTTTGGCTTTGGCACAGAGCGCAAGTGGACAAAGGGCTTACTGATGCTCGTTTTGCATTATGTCATTTCCCTTGCCTGCGCTTGGCTCTTGATTTATTTGGCCGGGCTTTTGCAGCATAACGCGCGTACCGCCTATTGGGATATGCTCATCAGCTTTACCGTGGCCTACGCAGTGGTGGCGGGAATCATCGCCCTTGCCAACCGCCGCGCGCGCAAGGAGCGCGAGCGGGCCAAATAACAGGACATGGGGGAGCTTTTGATAAAACAGACCGGCGCGGCGTTTCGCAAAAGGAGCGCCGCGCCGGATTATGTATTGCTTGCCTTAACCGGCAGCATTTCGAAAAGCAGGGCGTCTTACGCCAGACCGTCCCCGCGTGGCGGCAGACCGGGCAGGCGCACGAGCAGCGCGGCGGGCAACAACTCAAACGCCGCCTCGTCGCAGTCGACCAGTTCTCCGTCCAGATTGACGGTCATGCCCGGGCACAGAATCCGCACGCTCCTGCAACGCTTGCGGGTGACGAACGGCGTTTTAGCATACCAGCCCGGCACGTAGATTGCCATCAGGATAGCAATCGCCCAGCCGGGAATGGGGCGCGTGATAACCACATCGAACAAACCGTCGTTGACCTGCGCGGTGGGCACGCAGCGCATGCCGCCGCCGATATATTGGCCGTTGCCGATGGAAATAATGGTAAAGCTTTGCGGGATTGGTTCTTCTCCGTCGAAGCCAATGCGCGCCTTCAGCGCCCGAAAGTGACGGATGGCGTCGCGCACGCCGCGCAGATATACGCCCAATCCCTTGTGGCTTTGCTTATACTTTTCCGCCTGCCGCAATACTTCCACATCAAAACCAGTTCCGGAAACATTGAGAAAATAGATATCGTTCATGCGCCCCAGGTCGATACGCGAAAGCGGGGCATGTAACTGCACGCGCAGGGCCTCCACGGGATCTGGCGGCAAATGGACGGCCTTGATAAAATCATTGCCCGTGCCGCAGCAGGCAAACAGCAACGTAAGCCCGCTGCCCGCCATGCCATTGACGATTTCAAACAGTGTGCCGTCGCCGCCGACGGCGACGACGCCGGTTTTGCCTTCCTGCGCGGCCTGCCGCGCGAAAGTGCGCGCCTGTGCCGCCGTTGCGGCTTCATAGAGGCGGTATGGCACGCTTTCCGCCCGCAACAACGCTTCAATTCGGGGCAATTCGCGCCTTGCGCGTCCGTTTCCCGATATGGGGTTGACAATCAGTGCGTACATCGCCGCCACACGCTCGCCTTCGTAAACGTTTTCCGGTCATTTTTATACAAACGCGGCGACAATGCGCCGCGTTCAGCGTTATTTCGTTTACATTTTAGCGGATGTGCATAGCAACTGTCAAGTGTCTGTTACCGTTATATCAATATCTACGTCAAATTCCGCGTTTGCAAAGCGTTCCGGCCAATCGTATTCCAACCAGTCCGCCAGAGAAGCAAAGCGCGTGGCGGCATGGCTGGCAAAGCCAAACGGTTCCACCCCAAGGGTCTGGCACTTTTCCAGCAGGCGCAAAAGGTCTGCATGCAGCGTCTCCTTGAGCGCCTCTACGGGCGGCGATTTCAGATCGGCAATGACGTTGAAGCGCAGCGTAAAGCCTATACGTGTGGTGCCGTTTTCATCCTCATAGATTTCCAGGCCGCTGATGTCGTGGGATTGTAGGCTTATGGGGAAACCGTCCAGGCTGTACCCGAAAAATATCGGCGCGCCGCGCACGGCGTTGACAAGGCTTGTCTCCAGACCATCCAGTTCACCGACCATCAAGCCGTCGCGGAACAGCGCCGTACCCACATATTCGTTTTCATTTTCCGATTCGGCGGGAACGTTCTCGGGCATTATGTCCTCCAGCGAGCTTTCCGAGGTGGGTTCGTCCGGCCCTTCTTTCGTTGTGGCGCAGAGAATGGCCACCGGATCAGAAAAGACGGACACGCCATCATAGTAAAAATCCGCGAAGTTCGCGCCGGTGATATAGCCGCGCGTGCGGTGATGCTCAAACATGGCCAGGATGCCCAGCGAAACGCGCATGCCGATTACCGGCTCCTGCTTGCTGACAAACTCCTTGGCGCTGTCGCGGCAGACTGCCAGATACGCAGAAGAGCAGGACTGGTCCAGTTTGGCCAGCGATTCGGCAAAATTAAAAAACTTTTCGTGCCGCGCAAGTTCTTCAGAAACCACCATCAACTTGACCTGTGTGAGCGAAAGATCGCGCGGCACGGTGATTTCCAGTGCCATCAGCGCGTCGGTAAACGTAGCGCCGCGTGCCGAGGCAATCAGATAATCGGAATTGCCGCCGCCACCCTGGTCTTGCCCGGATTCCGAGCTTTTTCCGCCAATTTTGGGAATCTGTACGGTCAGCTCAATATTTCCCTCTTCTGTCAGGTCGGCGCCGAGGATAATTGCGAAAGCAATGCTCTCCACCTGCCGTGCCTGCGTGCAGCCGCCCAAGAACGCGGCCAGGAGCAATAAAGCCGTTATTTTGAGCGCGCGCATGCCTTTTTGCCTCCTTTCAAAACCGGCAGAAGCAATAAGACGGCAAACAGAGCGCCTACAAGCGCGAACAGCCATTGGGAGAGTTCGACGGTCGTGCCCTGTTCCGCCAGCCCGAACATGGCCGTCGCACCCGCGGCTACGCCGGCAAGAAGCACCGCCAGACGGCCATCCAGCTTGGGAATTGTAAGTTGCATCAGCTTCGCGCCCAGAAACAGGTTCGTGCTCACGGTAAAGATCAGGCTGTTGTACCACAGAATGATGAGCGGAAGCTGGGACGCCTGCGAAGCCCGTCCGTTGGCAAGCATTTTATCGAGCTGGTAGGTTCGCGTCAGGTCTGTGCGCACGCTGGGCGGAGACATCATTGCCAGCAGCGCGAGAACCAGCGCGCAGTAGATGCCGGTAATCAGGACCGGCCCCAGCACCGGTGTACGCAAGGACGCGGCATGATCGTCCTTTTCCGCGCATAGCCAGATCATGGCCGTCAAGGAAAGCCAGCCGGAGGCGCTGACCGCGCCGGTCGCCAATACCTCCGCGCCAGGCCCGAGCACGGGCGTCAACCAGGCTGCGTGATAACTTTTCATTTGCAATAGAATGACGATCAGCAAAAGGAATGGGATAATCTTTACCCAGATGCGCGCCGCGCTGCCCAGGGCCAGCCCGTTAAAATACGCTGCGAGCATCGCCACGATGAGCAGCGGCAACAGCAGGGAAATGGCGGATGCCTCCGAAAGCGCCACGTGTCGCACTGTATTGCTTAGAACGCGGGCGGTAACAGCGGTTTCGTAAATCGCAAGCAGGCAAAGCGCGCCGCAGATAATGCGGGTAGGCGCCTTGCCCGCCTCTCTTTCCAGCGCGCCGGCAATATCGCCAGGGCCACTTAAGCGCGTAAAGCTGTCTGCCAGCATGCCCAACGGTACGCACAACACCAAGGCGGCGAGCGCAGAAATCCAACCCGCGTTATAGAGCCAAGGCATGTCCAGAAACACACCCATAATCAAACGGGCGCTGACTGTCGCAAAGATAAGCGGCCGCGCCACAGAGAGCGGCAACGTCAGCCTCACTCGGAATCCTCCTTTCGCATCCAGCTCCGGCGCTTTGCCAAAAACAGCAACTTCTTCTGCAACCACAAGGGCAGGCGTAGGAGTATATCGGGATTATGCGGCCGAAACGGGGCCACCGGGGCCATGAACGGCGCGCCGAGCGAGCGCAGCGAGCACAAGTGGCACAAGATCAGAAATACAGACAGAACCAGCCCATACAGCCCCAGCATGGCGCTGACCAGCACAATGGCAATGCGCAGGATCGTGGTGCCTACGGTAAACCCATAGTCCGGGATTACAAAATTGCCCAATCCCGTCAGGGCCACGACGATGATAACAATCGGGCTGATGATGGAGGCAGACACCGCCGCCTGTCCGAGAATCAAACCGCCGACAATACCGATGACGGAACCCATTTGCGAAGGAATGCGCGTACTGGCTTCATTGATAAGATAAAAGGAAAATTCCATCAATAAAACCTCCGTAAGCGCTGAAAAAGGCACTTGCGCGCGTGTTTCAGCGATGGAAGTCAAAAGCGCCATTGGGATCAGGTGTGGGTGATACAGCGTCAGCGCCACATATGCCCCAGGCAGGATCAGGGAAAACAATATCCCGAGCATGCGGATCATGCGCAAAAAACTGCCGTACTGCCAGCGCATGAAGGTGTCGTCTGAAGCATGGAGCAGATGAAACAGCGTCACCGGCGCCACCAGCGCATAGGGAGCGCCGTCAGCCAGGACGATGATTTGCCCATCCAGCACGCAGGAGGCGGCGCGATCGGGCCGCTCTGTGAGCATCATCTGCGGCGTCAGGGCGAAGGGACTGTCCTCGATGAGCTGCTCAAGCTGTCCAAGACCATGTACGACCGCGGCGGTAATGGTTTTGATGCGCCGGCGCATTTCCGCAAGCGTATCTTCACGGGTTACGCCTTTCATGTACAGAATGGCGATGCGCAGCGGCACGCGCGTTCCCACAGTAGTCATTTCCGTAATCAAGCAGGGCGATTGCACGTAGCGCCGCATAAGGGTAATATTGGTGCGCAGGCTTTCCACAAATCCTTCCTGCGAACCAGCCACCACGCTTTCGCTGATGGTGCGCTGCACGGCGCGCTTTTCAAAGCCTCGCGTTTCCATCAGCAAGCCATCCTTGCAGCCATCAATGACCAGCGCGGTCATGCCGCCAAGGATCTGCTGCACCAGTTCCCCAAGGCGGTATTCTGGCCTTGCCTGCGGAATGGCCACGGCGTTTTTCAGCAAAAACTCAGCGCGAGACTCCGGGGCGACGCCCTGCGCATTTGTATCAAACGACTGACAGGCGCGCACGATAAAATCGGCGATTTTGTCGTCCCGCGCCATGCCCTCGGTATAGACGGCGCACAGCGAAAAGCCGCCTGCGGCAATGGGGCGAAAAATGATGTCCGCATTCTCCGGAAAATTGAAAATGGTCTTTAAATGCCCAACATCCGTTTCGAGCACGCCCGTGAGCGCGCTGCGAAGCAGGTCGGCATGGGGCATGTCCGCCATGCGTTCACCTCCACACAAGCGATTGGGGAAACTCTGAATAGTATGGCGCATTCGGGCAAAAAAATGTAGCCGCCCGAAAAGGGGCGGCTATACGATGCGAAAGAGCTATTGGGCAAGCATGCTTTGCGGCAGCGTTGCCGTGAGCTCGATGATGGATATCTGTGGCCGGTTGAGGAAACGGAAAAACATCACCGGCGCGCTCCCGGTTGTGGACAGCCCCGCTGAGATATACACCTGCGTGCCGCTTACGGTGGACAATCCCTGTACATCCTCCTGCGCCGGGAACCAGCCGTGGCGATCCGCCGTGGAGGAAGGAATGTAGAACGCCCCCAAAATCGGCAACCGCCATACGCCGCCGCAGTAATGCCCTGCCAGCACCAGCGCGGGCTGCGTCAGGTATCTTTCCTCTGTGGAATTGTGTGAAGCGGAGGCGGCCAGGAAGTCGTCTGACGGCACCTCGTGGGCAAGCGAGATATGCACGTCGGTGGACGTCATGCTGTTGACGGCGCTCAACAGGCGCTGAGCGCGCTGGTAGCGGTAGGTCGTAATCGGAAGCGTGCTGTAATCGCTTTGCAGCCCCAGCACAGTGCCCTCCTGCTCCTGCAACATCTGCTCTTCGCAGGTATCGACCAATTCGGAAGCCTCCAGATTGAGCAGATCCGCGGGGGAGATCCAAATGCTGCTGTCGCCCACGGTCAGCTCAACCGGCGCGTCCACATAAGTTGCGCCGCGCTCAATGGCTCCGAGCACCCAGTCTGCCAACACCATTTCCTCTACCGTGCCGGTAATGTCGCGCGCGCTGTCCAGAACCGGCTCTGGGTCGGAATCCCCGGCAATAAAGTACACAGGCTTGCTGGAAGGCAGGCCCTCGAGCAGCTCATAAAACGGCTCCGGATCGCCGCTGGAACCGACCATATCCCCCGTGATGAACACGGCGTCGTAATCCAGCGTATTGATCTCACGCAGGATGGTCGCCTGCTCGTCGCCAAAACGACGGCCGGCAAGGTCGGAAAGATGCAGTATGCGATAGCCCTCCAGGCTTTGGGGCAGGCCGACAAGCGTTACATTCTGTTCGTCCACACGCAGGCTGTTGCCCTGCATAAACACCATGATGATCAGAAGTAACGCCACAACGATCAAAAACACCGGCCAGAAGGAAAGGTGAATTTCTCGCCCGAACAGGCTGAATACGCCCATTCGCTTGCGCTTGCGCTGGGGCGTACCCGCAAACAGCCATTCAAAAAACGAACGCCGCTTTTTGCGCGCGCGTTTTTTCTTTTTCTTCGCGGCGGGCTTTTTTTTCCCGGTTTTCTTTTTCCCGGCCGGTTTTGAAGAGCGCTGTCTGCGAACGGGCACGTCCTGCTCATCGCCGTACTGGGAAAGCTCGTCGTCCTCGCGGCCGCCGATATCCGGAACCTCCGGCCGCTTTTCTTCCTCGCGCATGCAAAATGCTCCTTCTGTACAAACGCAAGCCGCGTTTTGTTGATCGAAGATATACTTCTCATTCTATTATAAATCGAATTTACCCATCTGGCAAGTCGCCCCGCGTTGTGATATAATACAACAAGCGAACATACGGAGGACAATTTTGTGGCAAAAAGCAAAACGGTATATGTCTGCTCGGCTTGCGGTTATGAAACCGGGCGCTGGCTGGGCCGCTGCCCGGAGTGCGAAAGCTGGAATACGCTGCAGGAAGAAGTGCGCCAGCCGGAGGCCAAGAGCCCGGAAAAGAAAATTAAGCGCGCCCCTGGCGCGAGCGCGCCGGCCCTGCGCATTGACGAAATTCCCGACGACGCCATGCAGCGCCGGCCCTGCGGCATCGGCGAACTGGACCGCGTGCTCGGCGGCGGCGTCGTGGATGGCTCGGTGGTACTGGTGGGCGGCGACCCGGGCGTAGGAAAATCCACATTGCTTACGCAGGTGTGCGCAAACATGGCCCGCGCCGGTGAAAAAGTGCTCTATGTATCCGGCGAGGAATCGGCGCGTCAAATCAAAATGCGCGCCAACCGCCTCGGCGCGTCCGGCACGGGCATGTACGTGCTTTCCGAAAACGATATGACCACCGTGGAACGGCGCATGGAAGAACTCGCCCCGCGCGTGATGGTGGTGGACTCCATCCAGACCATGTATCTGCCGGAAATCGCCTCCGCGCCCGGCAGCGTATCGCAGGTGCGCGAAAGCGCCTCGCAGTTGATCCGCCTGGCAAAAATTTCCGGATGTTGCGTGTTCCTCGTCGGCCATGTCACCAAGGAAGGCTCCCTGGCCGGGCCGCGCGTGCTGGAACACATGGTGGATGCGGTGCTCTACTTTGAAGGCGACCGCCAGAACCATTACCGGCTTTTGCGCGCGGTAAAAAACCGCTTTGGTTCCGTCAACGAGCTGGGCATGTTTGAAATGAGCGGCGATGGCATGCGGGAAGTGACCAACGCCAGCGAAGCCCTGCTTTCCGAGCGCGCCCACGACGCCAGCGGTTCTGTGGTGATGTGCGCGCTGGAGGGCACGCGCCCGCTGCTCACGGATGTACAGGCGCTTGTGGCGCGCGCCCCCTTCGGCACGCCGCGGCGTATGGCCAGCGGCGTGGATCAGGGGCGCCTGTCTTTGCTGCTGGCGGTGCTGGAAAAGCGTGCCGGTGTGCGCCTGTTTGATCAGGATGTATATATCAATATCGCCGGTGGCATGACCTTGACCGAACCGGCGGCGGATCTGGCCCTGTGCGCGGCGGTTGTCTCGTCCCTGCGCGCCAAACCCATCGGCGGCACCTTTGCGGTGATGGGGGAGGTCGGGCTGGCGGGAGAGGTGCGCGCCGTACCCCAGGCCGAACGCCGGCTCAATGAGTGCATGCGCCTGGGCTTCCAAAATGTCGTCCTGCCCAAAGGCAACCTGCGCGGCATCCGCGTGCCGGAGGGCATGAACGTCCATCCCGCCGATACTGTGTTGGACGCCATCGCCGCTCTGGGACTGTTTGCCAAGAGCTAACCCCGAAATCTGCATAGGGCGCAATGCCGCAATCCCGCGAGGAGCATTTCCAGCATAAAGCCCGCATCGCACGCGCACACTAGGGCTGGAGGTCGATTTTATGCGCAAACGATGCTTTTTGCTCGCGCTTGTGCTGCTGGCGGCAGTGTCTCTGGCCGGCTGCATGCGCACAGATGCCGGGCAACCCATCCAAACCGAAGTCGTCAAGCCGGAAGTGCCGCAAAACCTGCGCACAAACGACGAAGGCGTGCCCATCCTCAAGGTATACGACGTAGAGAGCGAATCCATCGCCGAAATGGACCTGGAAACCTACGTCATGGGCGTGCTCGCCGGGGAAATGAAAAACGATTGGCCGGAGGAGGCGCTCAAAGCACAAGCGATCCTGGCCAGGACCTTTGTCCTTAAGTTTGTGGAGACAAAGGATTCGCAATACGAGGGCGCAGATATTTCCACCGATATAAGCGAAGCGCAGGCATACAGCGAGGTTAATATCAATGAAAACGTGCGCGAGGCCGTGGAAGAAACGCGCGGTCTGGTCATGAGCTATGAAGGCGAGCTGCCACAGGCATGGTTCCACGCCCACGCAGGCGGCATCACAGAGCTTCCCAGCGTAGCGCTGGAGTATAAGGAAGCGGACCCCGCCTATTTATCCGTAACAGATTCGCCGGATTCGGAGGACGCCCCGGAAAACGTCAAAAACTGGACGGTCACGTTTGACGGCGAAACGTTCCAAAAAGCCTGTGCGGGCGCGGGCCTTTCCACGGGCTTGCCGGAAACGGTAGAAATTGGCGAAACCGGTGAATCTGGACGCGCCAAGACACTGTTGGTAAACGGTGAAGCGGTCAGCGCGCCGTCTCTGCGGCTTCAGCTGGGCGCAAGCGAAATGAAGAGCACGCTGCTGACCAGCGTCGAGGTCGAAGACGGCTCCGTGACCATGCAGGGCCGCGGCTTCGGCCACGGCGTGGGCATGTCGCAGTGGGGCGCCTACGGCATGGCCGAGGATGGCGCGGAGGCCGCGGAGATCATCCGCCATTACTTTCAAAATGTAGACATCGTCCGCCTCTGGGAATGAGGGGCGGGCGATTGCCTTTGCGCGCCCTTGCGGTCTTTGCGGGAATGTGCTATAATAAACGCCAAGCCCGGCGGCATGCCGGGCGGCATTTCAGCATAAAGTAACGGAGGATGCGATGCGCAGACTGGGCATGCTTTTTCTTTTGCTGGCGGCGCTGGCTGTTGCGCTTTCTTCTTGCGTGCCGTTGGTAGAAGAAACGGCGGGGGAGGCGCAGCAGGTCTACGCTACCTTTTATCCATTCTACGCGCTTACGGCGCTGGTTGCAGACGGCATAGAGCCCTTGCGCGTTGCCTGCCTGACCCAGCCGCAGGATGGTTGCCTGCGGGATTATGCGCTCTCAGAGTGGGATTTGTACCTGCTGATGGGCGCTGACTTGGTTGTCGCGGGCGGCAGAGGCCTGGAAAGCTTTGAAAGCACGCTGCAATCGCTCGGAGACGGTGGCCCGGCAGTGGCCCTGACGAGTTACAATTATGAATTGTATAATCAGGAGGACGACACGGAAATCAGCGAAGAGAGCAGCCATCTCGAGGGAGCAAATCCGCACTTGTATATGTCCATTGACGGCGCGAAGTACATCATCGAAGGCGTTGCCTTGGCGCTCTCGCAGCTTTACCCGCAGTATTCCGAACAAATACTTTCCAACATGGACGCGGCGGACGCGCGTCTGGACGAATTGGGCGCGGAAATGCGCTCCATTGCCGCCAACGCCGCCGGCAAACGGGCAATCCTGATGAACGAGACGCTGGTGTATCTGGCAGAGGATTTGAGCCTTGAGATCGCCGGGCAGTACGACCGTGAAAGCGGCGAACCGCTTTATGAGGGCGATGTGGATAACTGCCTGGACGCGCTTGCCGCCATGGACGCGCAGGTTGTGCTCATCGAAAAGCAAGCTCCCGCCGCCACCGTAGAAACGTTGCGCGAGGCGGGATATACCGTGGCGCTGATTGACGTGCTTTCCACGCTGCGCGCTGACCAGGGCGCGGAAGCGTATTTTACAGCGCAGCTTGAAAACGCGCAGGCCATTGCTGAGGCTTTTGCGCAGGCGGAGGAAACGAATTGAAGCAGGTAGAAATCTACACAGACGGCGCCTGTTCCGGCAATCCCGGGCCGGGCGGATGGGCGGCAATCCTGATTTATAAGGGCAAGCGCGCAGAGCTTTCCGGTTATGAGGCGCATACCACCAACAACCGCATGGAACTGATGGCGGCGATTTGCGGCCTGCGCGCGCTCAAGGAGCCGTGCGCCGTGCGCCTGTATTCTGATAGTACATATCTGGTCAATGCCTTTGAAAAAAAGTGGTTGCAAAGCTGGCAGAAGCGCAACTGGCTCACCGCCGCCAAAAAGCCGGTGGAAAACCAGGATCTTTGGCAGGAACTTCTCAAACTGACGGGTACGCACGCAGTCGAATGGGTGAAAGTGCGCGGCCACGCCGACAATCCCGGCAACAACCGCTGCG
>DVFZ01000005.1 GCA_018712945.1 Candidatus Pullichristensenella stercorigallinarum
CATGCGGGAACAATGCTTCCTGACTGCGGCTGTGCAAAACATTAAGAGGCTCGTGGCCTCTTTGCGGCGTGTGTATCTATATATTATCCCCTGCATTTTCACTCAAATGCAGGGGTTTGTCAATGGTCTGAGACACGGTTTCCCGTGTCTGCAAAGCCGCATTGGCCTACTTGTTGTTATTGCGCTTCAGGAAGCTCGGGGTATCGGGCGTAAAGCCGCGGCGGGTGCGGTTATCGTCGTTCGCGCCATCCTGGTAGACGCGCGGGCGGCGCGGCGCGGGCTGGGCGCGGCGCTCCATCTCCTCGCGGCTGGGGCGCGGCGTGCGGGCGGCACGGCGCTCAAAGATGGGCGAAACGGGCGTTTCCTCAGCGTCGTCCAGCTCCACCATGCGCTCGCGGCGCGGCGTGGAAACCGGCTCCGAAGCGACCGGTTCAACGGTCTTTTCCTTCTCCGGCTCGGCCTTGGGCGCGGAGGAAGCGAAGGGATTGGTCTCAAACCCCGTGGCGATGACGGTGATATGCACCTCGTCTTCAAGGGTTTCATCAATGCCGGCGCCGAAGATGATGTTGGCCTCCGGGTCAGCCGCCTGGGTAATCATCTGCGCGGCCTCGTTGATATCAATGATGGAGGTATCCGGGCCGCCGGTGATGTTGATGAGCACAGCGCGCGCGCCGTCGATGGACGTTTCCAGCATCGGGCTGGAGATGGCCTGCCGCGCGGCGTCCACCATGCGGTTTTCGCCCTTGCCGACGCCGATGCCCATGTGGGCCAGGCCGCGCGCTTCCATGACGGTGCGCACATCGGCAAAGTCCAGGTTGATGAGGTTCGGCACGGCAATCAGGTCGGAAATGCCCTGAATGCCCTGGCGCAGCGTATCATCGGCAATGCGGAAAGCCTCCGTAACGCTGGTGCCCTTGGTGACCACCGAGAGCAGGCGGTCGTTGGGCACGACCACGAGCGTATCCACATTTGCCTTGAGGCGCTCGATGCCGGATTCGGCGTTCTTCATGCGCTGACGGCCCTCGAACAGGAAGGGCTTGGACACCACGCCGATGGTGAGGATGCCCATATCGCGCGCCAGCTCCGCGATAACGGGTGCCGCGCCGGTGCCGGTGCCGCCGCCCATACCGCAGGTGACGAACACCAGGTCGGCGCCCTTGACAATATTGGAGATCTCCTCGCGGCTCTCCTCGGCGGCGTGCTTACCCACCTCGGGGTTTGCGCCCGCGCCAAGGCCCTTGGTCAATTTGTCGCCGATCTGCACTTTTGTGGGCGCCTTGCTCAGCGACAGCGCCTGCTTATCGGTATTGACCGCGATAAAATCGACGCCCTGCAAACCGGAATCAATCATGCGGTTGACCGCATTGGTGCCGGCGCCGCCCACGCCGATGACTTTGATGGAGGCGAAGTTATTGTTTTCCATTTCAAACTCGAGCACAAGGCATCCCCCTCGTTGACAAAATTTGTATCTCTATTCTCATTTGAACCAGCCCTTGAGCTTTTTAATGCCGCCCTCTTTGGGGCTCTGCTGCTCAATCGAATCAAAGATAAGATCCACCAGGCCCAGCGCGCTCGCATAGACGGGGCTGTTCAGCTTTGCGGACTTGGCCACCGGCACCTTCACCGGCCGGCCCAGCTTCGAGGCCAGGTATTCCCGGCCGCCGCGCATCAGGGAAATGCCGCCGCCGGTGAGGAACACCTGCGAGCGCGGCCCAAGTAGGCCCGCGGCGTCGTTTTTAAGCGTAAGGTCGATCATATCGCACAATTCGTCCATGCTCTTTTCCACCGGGCGCTTGACGTATTCGCGCGGGAACGACAAGCGCTCCCCGTTCGCGCCGGTCACTTCAGAATAGGCGTCCTGGTCGAACTCGTCGGGATTGAACACATATCTGCGCTTAATCTGCTCCGCGGCGCGCATCGGTATACGCAATTCCTCGCACAGATCGGCGGTAATCTGCCCGCCGCCCTGCGGCAACATGGCGTGATACGTAATCGCGTCGCCCTCAATGACGGAAATTTCGCTGTTGAGATAGCCCACGTCGATGAGCATGGCCACGCGGTCGCGCTCCTCCAGCGAGAGCAGAAGCAGGCTTTCGCCCAGCGTCGGCGACAAAAAGCCGAGGATGGAAACGCCCATGCTTCCCATCAGGCCCTTCATATCCTCAATAAACATCGGCTCCGCCACCACAAAGGAAACCTGCGCGCGGAGGCGTTCGCCGTGCGCGCCCAGGGGCATCATCGTTTTTTTGCCGTCGTCAACGATAAACCACGCCGGCGAACGGTGCATCACATAGCCGCCCAATTCGGCGATTTTCAGTTCTTCCGCCACTGCGTCCTGCACGCGGTTGACGTCGTCCTCGGAAATCTCGCCCGGGGTTTCCAGCGTAATCTCCGCCTCGCCCGTGCACACATGGGTAAACTCGCCGGGCACGCCGATATAAATCTCGCGTACCTTGGAATTGGCCTCCAGCTCCGCCGCGGCGATGGAATCGCGCGCCACGCGCGCAAGCTGCTCCGGCGTATTCCAATCGCCCTGCGAAAATCCATCGTAGGGCACTGTACCCGAGCCGATGATATCACAGCGGTTCACGCCGCCGCTCTGAGCGATCAGCGTAACGATCTTTGAAGTGCCAAAGTCAATGGCGGCGACCTGTGTTTTCATAACGTCCGTTTACCCCTCGTATGCGTCCCCTCTTGCATCCAGGACGCCAAACTAATGTTATTATACATATTTTTCAGGCAATATGCAAACGGGAATCGGGCAAAAAGACCAATTTTTCCAATATGTCAAAATACTTTCAAAGTCTTGGCGCGAAGCCGTCACACAATCGCGGCGAAGCTGCGGCAGGAGGGAAAACTTTCACCCTCAACGGGCGCTGTAATCGGCCTTGTTGCCGCTGGAAACATCCAATGTGCCGCTGGTTTCGCCCCGGGCTTCCAGGTCTTTGAGCGTACCCGCCATCCAGATAATCTTGTTGTTCATATTTTCGCTGTTTCCCAAATCCACGCGCATCCCCGTGCGCGTGTAAATGTAGAGGCTGTTTGCATCCGAAACGTTCAGCTCGGAAACGTATTGGGTGGCGCCGTTGTCATACAAAGCGTCGAGCACAGCGGTCATGGCGGAAAGCCGCGCCGAAGGGGCGGACACGACCTCGCCCAGCCGGTAGGAGGTAACGCCCAGCCCCGTGACATAGACCGCATCGGTGTCCGGCAGGGTGGAAAGCCGCTCGATCACCGTGCCGTCGCGTTCCAACGTGAGCACCACGCCCGCGTGCGCCACCACCGCCTCACACACGCGCTCGCGCACGTTGAGCACAATTTCTGAGGGATAGTTCTTTTCCAGGCTGACCAGCTCCACCAGGCCGCCGCTTTCAAGGGCGGGGCGCACGGTTTCTTCGTCCACATCGCGCATCTTCCCGCCCAGCGGCAGCCGGGCGGCGCGCATGATGCTCTGGTCGTCGATGGTCTGGTTGCCCTCCACGCGCACGTCGCGCGCGATGAATACGGCGTTGTCCAGCAGCAGATATACGGCCAGGGCGAGCGCGGCAAGCAACGCCGCCAAAGCCAGTATTTTTCGCCTTTTCCGCGCGGTCAGCCTCATTGGTATCCTCCGTCAAATCCTCTGCACGCTCGCGCCCAGCGCGGCGAGCATGTTTTCCAGCGATTCATAGCCGCGATCAATCAATTCCACGTTTTCCACGCGGCTTTCACCCTCGGCGGCCAGCGCCGCGATTACCAGCGCCGCGCCGCCGCGCAGGTCGCCCGCCTGCACGTCCGCGCCGTAGAGCTTGCCGCCCCGCACCACGGCCAGGCGGCCGCTTAAAAAGATGTCCGCGCCCATGCGCCTGAGCTGCGCCGCGTGGGCAAAGCGGTTTTCAAACACGTTTTCGACGATCACGCTGGCGCCCTCCACAGCGCAGGCCAGGGCCATGAACTGGGCCTGCAGGTCGGTGGGAAAGCCGGGAAACGGCTGGGTGGAAACTTCGAAGGGCCGCAGCGTCCGCGCGCGCAGGAAAATTTCCGTTTCGCCGCTTTCCACCTCGCAACCGGCCTGCCGCAGTTTATCCAGCACCGCGCCCAGGTCGCCGGGGCAGGCGCGGCGAAGATGCACCTCCCCGCGCGTGGCCGCGGCCGCGGCCAGCAGTGTGCCGGCCACAATGCGGTCGGGCAGGGGCCGGTAGCGCGCCCCGCCCAGCGCCTTTACGCCCTCGATGACCACGCGGTCGCTGCCGCCGCCATGCACGCGGCCGCCCAGGGCATTGATGAAGTTCTGTAAATCCCGAATCTCTGGCTCGCGCGCGGCATTATGTATGGTGGTTTTCCCCCGCGCCAGCACCGCGGCCATCATCACGTTTTCCGTGGCCCCAACGCTGGGAAAATCCAGGTATACGTCCGCGCCGCGCAGCCGCGCGCCGTCGCACTCGATCATGCCGTGCGCCTCGCGTATGGTCACGCCCAGCGCCCGCAGTCCCTTCAGGTGCAGGTCAATCGGCCTTTGCCCGATTTCGCAGCCGCCGGGATAACTCACCCGCGCCCGCCGGAAGCGCCCGATGAGCGGGCCGAGCATGAAGATGGACGAGCGCAGGCGCTTGGAAAGCTGCTCGGGCATTTCGTGGCTCTCGGCGCGCGAGGCGTCCAGAACCACGTTTTTGCCGCGCGCCTCCACGCGGCAACCCAGCGTTTCCAAAATGGAAAGCATGTTGCGCGCGTCTACGAGGTTCGGGCAATCCTCAATCGTCACCGGCTCGTCGGTCAGCATCGCCGCCGCCAGGATCGGCAGCACCGCGTTCTTTGCGCAGGCGACCTCCATTTCCCCGCAAAGCCGCCTCCCGCCCTTCACCAGAAACATATATCCTCGCCGCCTTCCATAGCATCCGGGCGATAAAACATCGCTCCTGTCTATGCTATGGGAATGCGCGGGAAAAGGTGCGTGTCCACCCATCAGATTGGGTCCGCGTCGCGGGAAATATTGAGCAACAGCCCCACCGCGCCCATGATGATGGAAATGGAGGTCCCACCGGCGCTGAAGAAGGGCAGCGGCAATCCCGTGGTGGGCATCAGCCCAATGACCACGGCCGCGTTGAGCACGCACTGCACGCCGATCATGGCCGTAATGCCCCCGGCCAGCAGGCTGCCAAAGCGGTCCTGGCAGCGCATGGCCACGCGCAGGCCAAAGAGCACGAACGCCGCGAACATGCAAAGCACCAGCACGCAGCCGAAAAAGCCCAGATCCTCCCCCACCACGGCGAAGATGAAGTCGCTTTCCGGGTAGGGCAAAAAGGCATACTTCTGCCGGCCCTTGCCCAGCCCCATGCCAAACAACCCGCCCGAGCCAAAGGCCATCAGCGACTGGGAGAGCTGGTAGCCCTCGTTGGTAAGGTAGGCAAAGGGATCGCGGAAGGACATCAGCCGCGCGCGGCGGTAGTCCTCCGAAAGCGCGTAAAACATCCCCAGCGCCGCACCCGCCACGCCGACGACGCCAAGATGCAGCCACCGCGCCCCGGCCATGAGCACCATCACCGCCGCAACGATGATGAGGCTGCCGGCGGTGGAAAGGTTCGGCTGCAGGAGAATGAGCATGAACATCACGCCCGGGATGATAAACAGCGGTACCAGCCCGGTAAAAAACTTGCGCACGTCCCTGCCCGGGGCGCTCAGCGCGCGGGCCAGGAAGAGAATCATGGCATACTTGGCCAGCTCCGAGGGCTGGAAGCTCAAAGGGCCTATGCGCAGCCAGCGGCGCGAGCCGTTGAGCATCCTGCCCACGCCGGGAATGGCCACCAGAATCAAAAGCACGATGCTGACGCCCACCAGGGTAAGCGTCACAGCCGGGTTGTTCAGCTTGCGGTAGTCCAGGCGCAGGATGACCAGCATCATCGCCGCGCCCACGCCGATGCCCACGAGCTGGGAGACGACCTCCGAAAGCGCGTTGCCATCGTCCTGGGCGTTGTAGTAGCTGGCCGCGTAGAGCACGACCAGCCCCGTGAGCAACAACAGCAGGAACGAAAACAGCACGCCCCTGTCCACGCGGCGGGTCAAGACATGTTGGACTCCAGATCCTTTACGATCCGCTTGAATTCGCGCCCACGCGCCTCATAATCGGTAAACATGTCGAAACTGGCGCACGCCGGGGACAAAAGCACATTGCCGCCCGGAGCGGCCAGTGCGCGCGCCACGGCAATGGCCTTTTCAAAATCGTGGCCGGCGCGCACGCAGTTTGTAAAGCCTTCGTCTTTGAGCGCGGCTTCAATGGAATCCGCAGTGTCGCCGATCAGCACGGCGTTGGTGATATTGCCGCGCAAAAGCTCGCGCCCCAGCGGGTGATAGTCGGCCTTTTTATAGCTGCCGCCAAGAATGATGACCGTGGGCGCGGTCATTGAGCGCACAGCCCAGAGGGTCGAATCGACGTTCGTGCCCTTGGAATCGTTGATATAGCGCACTTTATCCAGCTCGCGCACAAACTCCAGGCGGTGTTCCACGCCCTGGAAGGCGCGCAGCGTGTGGCGCACCACCGGCGCGGGAATGCCTGCCGAGAGCGCCATCGCCGTGGCGGCCAGGGCGTTTTCCAGGTTGTGCGGGCCGGGCAAGGCGATCTCCTCCACCGTGCAGACTGCGCGCGCCCCACCCTCGTCTTCAAAGATGATTTTACCATCGCGCACAAGCGCGCCCGAAGTCGCCTCGCCGCTGCGGGAAAACCATACCACCTTGCCGCGCGCGTGGGCGGCCATGGCGCGGGTGACGGCATTGTCGTAGTTGAGCACCACAAAATCGCCCTCGCGGCAGTTTTCAAAGATGCGCTCCTTGAGGGCTATGTATTTTTCCATGGTGCCATGGCGGTTCAAGTGGTCTTCGGTGACGTTGAGCACCGCCGCCACCGCCGGATGGAACTGCGAAACCGTCTCCAGCTGGAAGGAGGAGACTTCGCATACCGTCACATCCCCGGCGCGCATTTTCAGCGCCGCCTGTGCGTAGGGCGCGCCGATGTTGCCCACCACCCAGGTGCGGCGGCCGGCGTTTTTGAAAATCTCGCCCAGCAGCGTGCAGGTGGTGGTTTTGCCGTTGGTGCCGGTCACGGCCAACAAAAGCCCGGTGGATTCGCGGTAGGCGTATTCCAGCTCGCCCATCACCTCTATGCCCATTTCCCAGGCACGGAGCACCGCCGGGTGCGTATCGGGAATGCCGGGGCTGAGGATCAATGCGTCCATGCCCTCCAGAAGCGGCAGAGGGTCTTTCTCCCCAAGACGCCAATGGACGCCCTGCACGTTCAAATCGTCCAGCGCGCCCGCGAATTCTTCTTTGGTTTTCAGGTCGGTAATGGTTACCTCGCAGCCGTGCTCGAGCAAAAGCCGCGCCGCGGCCGCGCCGCTGCGCGCCATGCCGAGCACGAGCGCTTTTTTGATTTGCATAAGCCCCTCCTTTTCGTCAGGCCGTGAAGCCCGACAGCGCAAGCAGGCACAACAGCACGGTTACGATATAGTACATCGCCACCACGCGCGTTTCCGGCATGCCGCTCAACTCAAAGTGATGATGCAGCGGCGCCATGCGGAAAATGCGCTTGCCGTGCGTGGCCTTGAAGTACGTCACCTGGATGATGTCCGAAAGGCTCGAGACAAACATCGCAAAGGCGATCACCGGCAAAAGCAGCGAAAGCCGCGTTACCAGGCAAATGCCCACCAACGCGCCGCCAATGAAGAACGAACCGACGTCGCCCATGAACACGCTGGCCGGATAAGCGTTGAAGCGCAGAAAGCCCAACAGGCCGCCCGCCATCGCACCGGCGAAAATGGCGGTGTTGATCAGGTTATCGGCATTGGCCGGGTCTGCGCCCGCCATCAGCACGCAGATCAGCGCCATCGTCGCAAAATCAAACAGCGAGCATCCGCCCAGCAGGCCATCCAACCCGTCCAGCAGGTTTGCGGAATTGACCGTACCCACGAGGATAAACATCATCACCGGGATGTAGAACCAGCCCAAATCCCATTCCACGCCAAAAAACGGCACGATCAGCTTTGAGCCGATCAGGGGGTGATTGTACGCCCAGATGGACAGCCCCAGGGCGATGACCGCTTGCGGCGCCAGCTTCTGTTTGGGCGTGAGGCCCAGCGAGCGGTGCAGCTTGACCTTGATAAAATCGTCCACAAAGCCGACCAGCCCAAAGCCCACGGCGCAGACGATTGCAATCAACAGAAAATCCCAGCGGCTTTCGCCCTGGGCGAACACGAGCGCCGCGATCAGCGCCGGAACCGCAAAAATCACGCCGCCCATAGTGGGAATGCCCTGCTTTTTCTTATGCGACTGCGGGCCGAGATCATAGATCGTCTGCCCGAATTTCATGCGTCTGAGCCACGGAATCACCACTGGCCCAAAGACGATGGCCATCACAAACGCGGCGATGATGGTCAAAATCAACCGTTGCATCTTCTGTTGCCCTCCCCGGCGCTACTTTCCACGCATTTCCTTCAGCAGCTCTTTTACGACGATCTTTTCGTCGAAGGGGTGCTTGACGCCCCTGATCTCCTGATAGGTTTCATGCCCCTTGCCGGCAAGCACGATAACGTCGGAAACCTTGGCGATGGAAAGCGCGTGGCGAATCGCCTCGCGGCGATTCTCTATCACGGTATATTCGCAACCCGTATGGCGGATTCCTTCCTCAATTTGGTTGAGAATTTCGAAAGGGTCCTCGTTGCGGGGATTGTCGCTGGTAAGGATGACCAAATCCGCCAGCTCCCCGGCGATTTCGCCCATGATGGGCCGCTTGCCATGGTCGCGGTCGCCGCCGCAGCCGAACAGGGCGATGAGGCGGCCCTTGGTGGTTTCGCGCACGGACTTGAGAATGTTTTCCAGGCTGTCGGGCGAATGCGCATAGTCCAGGATAACGCGATAGGGCGTTTCGGTTTCCAGAAGCTCTATGCGGCCCGGCACGGCGCGCACATCCTCCAGGCCGTTGCGGATGGCTTCGGGGCCAATGCCCAGCACGATAGCCACGCCGGCGGCGAGCAGGGCATTGTACACATTAAAGATGCCCGAAAGTTGCAGGTTGACCATCACCCGGAACTGCTTGTGGCTGGTGAGCAGGAACGTCAGCCCGCGCTCGCCCACTTCGATATCGTTGGCGTAAACGTCGCTCGACTCACGGATTCCCGTGCGCAACGCCTTGCGCCCCAGCGCGGCAACGCCCTCAGCCACGCGCTCATCATCGCAGTTATAGACGATGGCCTCGGACATATCCTCATAAAGCAGGCGCATCTTTGCCGCGAAGTAAGCGTCCATATCGCCAAAATAGTCCAGATGATCCTGGGAAAAATTCGTAAACGCCGCCACCGCAAAGCGCATGCCGCTCAGGCGGTGCATGGCCAGCGCGTGGGCCGAAACCTCCATCACCACATATTCCGCGCCCGCGTCGGCCATGCTCTTTAGGAGCATCTGCACTTCGATGGGGTCGGGCGTGGTCAAGCGCGAGGGAATGACCTCCTCGCCAATCATCGAGCACACCGTGCCGATCATGCCCGTCTTATGCCCGGCGGCCTCGAGAATGGATTTGACCAGAAAACTCGAAGTCGTCTTGCCCTTGGTGCCGGTAATGCCGATCAGCTTCATGCGGCGGGCGGGATTTCCGAAAAACTCCTGCGCCATGTAGGAAAGCGCCCGACGCACGCTTTGCACCTTGACCTGCGGGCAGTCAAGCGGCAATTCCCGCTCCACCACCAGCGCCGCCGCGCCGCTTTCCATGGCCTGCGGCGCCAGGTCGTGCGCGTCGGTGTGCATGCCGGGAATGCAGAAAAACAGAGCTCCCGGGGTGACCTTGCGCGAATCTGTGCACAGCGAGACGATTTCCGTCTGCGCGTCGCCGGTTATTTTTACCTCGCCGGGAACTGCTCCCGCAAGCGCGTTGAGCTTCATTTGCAATAACCCCCTGTAACGTTATGGCGGCTGGAACGTCACGGTAACAGACGTCGTCGGCGTGACGCGCGCAAGCGCCTCGGGCGACTGGGAAACGGCCACGCCGCTGCCCTCGATGCGCATCGTCAGTCCGCAGGAGCGCAAGAGGCGATTTGCCTCGGCCACGGAAAGGCCGGTCACGTCCGGCACGGTGACGCGGTTGTTTTCGTCCGCCACGGCATCGCCCTCGACATATAGCATGACCAGCGATCCTTCGGTCATTCCCGCGCCGGCGGCGGGAAGCTGGCCGATCACCGTAGCGCCGGAGCCGGAAAGCACATAGCCAAGCCCAGCTTCCTTCAGCGCCGCAATGGCGTCAGAAACCGCCAGCCCGCTTAGATCGGGCACTTCCACCTCGGCTTGCGGCTCCGCGTCCGCTTCCGGCGCGACGCCGAGGTAGATCAGCGACTGTTCGAGTATGTCCCGGGCAAACGGCGCGGCGGTGGTGGAGCCAAAGTCCACAGCCACATCTGCTTCGTCCACGATGAACAGCACCGCGATTTGCGGGTCGTCCATGGGCGCAAAGCCGAGGAACGAGCCGATGTGCGTATCTGAGGAAACCACGCCGTTTACATACACCTGCGCCGTGCCGGTTTTGCCGCCGACGCGATAGCCCTCGATGTAGGCGTTGCGCCCGCCGCCCTCGCTGACCACGTTTTCCAGCAACTGGCGCATAGTGGCGGACGTCTCCTCGGAAATGGTGGTGCCGCGCACCACGGTTTCGCCCTGTTCAATGACCTCGCCATCCGCAGAGGTAATCTCCTTGACGACGTAGGGCTGAAGCAGCTTTCCGCCGTTCACCACCGAGCAGGCGGCGGTCAAAAGCTGGATGGGCGTGACCGCCACCGACTGGCCAAAGCCAATGCGCGCCAAATCCACGCGCTTGACCACGCTTTCGTCGATGACGATGCCGCTGCCCTCGCCGGGAATATCCACGCCCGTGGGCTCGCCAAGGCCGAACAGTTCCATATAGTCGTAAAACCGCTCGATGCCCAGCCGCAGGCCCAGTTCCACAAACACCGGGTTGCAGGAATTTTCCAGCGCCTCGGCCATGGTCTCCGCGCCGTGCGGGTTGCCCCAGCAGCGGATGCGCCCGCCCTCCACATAGACGGAACCGGAGCAGTAGAAGCCCTCGTTCACGTTCGTCACTCCCGCGTCCAGCGCGGCGGCGGCGGTGAGAATCTTGAAAGTCGAGCCCGGCTCGTAGGCGTCGGCGATGACGGTGTTGCGCATGCGCTCGGTGAGCGTAGCCACATCATCGCGGGGCGGGTCGTTTAAGTCATAGTCCGGCTTGCACACCAGGGCGAGAATCTCGCCGGTCTGCGGCTGCATAACTAGCACGCGCACGCTCTTGGCGTTGTTGACCGACATGGCCTCGCGCGCGGCGCGCTCGGCAAAGGCCTGGATGGAGGCGTCGATGGTCAGCGTAACGCTACCCCCGTCCACGGCGGGCACGTATTCGCTGGCGCTGTAACTCAATTCGCGCCCCTTGCCGTCGATTTCCTCGAGGATGCTTCCGGCCTTGCCGGAAAGGTAGTCGTTCAGCGAGGATTCCAGCCCCGCCTGGCCCACGCCGTCGATGGTGGTCAGCCCCAGAAGCTGGGTGGCAAACGCGCCCATCGGGTAGTAGCGGCGGCTTTCTTCCTCCAGATACAGGCCGCTCAGGGCCTTCGAGCCGGCGCTTTCGTAGGAAAGCATCATCGTCTTGAGCTGCTGCGCGGTTTCGCGCGTGAGCTGGCGCTTAATGGTCACCCCGCCCTTGGAGGTGTCGGAAACGCGCTCGACGATCTCGCTTTCCTCCATATCCAACACCGGGGCGAGGATGCGCGCGAATTCTTCGGCATCCTGCACCTGCCGGGGGCTGGCCGAGGCGGTGTAGGCCGTGGCGCTCATGGCCAATACCGCGCCGTTGCGGTCGTAGATACTGCCGCGCGTGGGCGCGATGACCGATTCGCTCGTCCACTGCGCCTGCGCCCGGCGCTGCAAATCCTCAGCCTGAACCACCTGGAGATAAAAAAGCCGCGCCGTGAGCACGCAAAACAGCGCAAAAAAGGCGGCCATACACACCGCAAGGCGACGACGGACGACTGGGCCCGTAAGAACCAACCGCATCCCTCCCCGCTATGCCGTGTTTATTGAACCACTCCTTCCCCGCCGGGCAATTCGGCGGTTTGCGTTTGTGCGTCGTCCTGCGAAACGGGCAGGCTCACGACTCGGATGGCATCTTCCGTGGGGCGTTCCATGCCCATTTCGGCGGCAAGCTGTTCAATGCGCTGCGGGTTTTTCAGCATCGAAAGGGATACCTCCAGATTATCCCGCTGCGCGTTCAATTCGACAAGCTCGCCCTTGAGCGCGGCCGCTTCCTTGGTCTGACCGGAAATACCGGCCAGCATGCCGATGTGAATGAAAAGCCCGGCAAACAAAACGCTCGCCAGCAAGAGCTTTGCCACGCGGCCCCGGCGTTCGCGCGCGCTCAAGTTTTTCCTGCGCGTGTTCATTTTGTATTCCCTCGCTTTCCATTTTAGACCTGGCCTGGCCCGTAATAGCGGTCGTTGACGTAGGCAAGCAGGCTTTCGATGTCGTTTTCGGCCATCTCGCAGGTGGCTGCGAACTTGGCTTCGTCCCAAATCTCCAGATAGCGGCCCACGCCCACAAAGCGTATGGCCTTATCCATGCCCGCCTTCTGGCGCAGGCCCATGGGTAAAAGCACGCGGCCCTGGCCATCCAGCTTCTGACCGGGGAAAGAAAACGCCTTGATCAGGCGCACATAGGCCATGCCGCGGGCGTCGCTGTCGGGAATGCGCTCCAGCCGCTTGCCAATCTCTTCCCATTTTTCTACGGGATAGAGGGCGATGGCGTTGAATTCGTTGTTCAGGCCGATGGTGAAACCCTCGCCCAATGCCTCCCGGTACGCCGAGGGGATGGTGACACGGCCCTTTGGGTCAATCGTATGCGTATAATTGCCCGAAAATTCACTGGCCGCCAAGGTCTCACCCCCATTTCCATCGCCTGTTCCCCCACATTCTACCACAGAACGGGAATTCATGCCACCTTTTGACACCAATTTCATACTTTTTTCAAATTTCGACAGAAACCCGACAAAAAAGCGACGCTCCCGAGGAGGAGCGCCGTTGAAGATGACGGAATCCCTTCAAAATTTCCTTTTCTGTGAAGCAATCAGGCGCGCCATGGGCGGCGTGTCTTTACAAAAACAGCCAGCGCCAGCAGCAGAAGGCCGGCCAGAAAGAGCGGCAGTTTGTTTCCCGGCAGGCCGAAAGCGTCTGTAAACAGCGTCAGGCGCGGTGGAACCAGCCCGCACAGGTCTACCGCAAACCAAAGCGAAGGCAGGGCGGCAGCGAGGGCAAGGCTTCCCGAAAATGCGGCGCACAGCGCAGCCAGCCCGCCGGTAAAGGCGGCGTTGGCAAAACCCGCCAGGGCCATGCGGCGCGAAATTTCGCTTCCTTGCGCCTCCAGGAGCAGCGCGGCGGCGCACGATGATACCCAAAGGGCAACCAGTAACCAGACGGCACGCGCGGCCCATACCGTCCAGAGCGGCACGCCCTGGGCGGCGACGGCTTCGCGCACGCCGCGCTCGCGCTCTGGGAAAAATAACCCGCACAGCGCGGCCACTCCTGCCAGCGCCGACGCCGCCTCCACCGCCCGCGCCGTCTGGCGGGCCGTCATCTGCGCAAACATACCGGCAAGCGGCGCCAGCAGAAAGATCAGCAGGGCCGCCAGCGCCATCCACAGGGCGTTGCGGCGCAGATCAAGCCGCATGGCTTCGGCAAAGCAGGACATATCCCCTTCCCCTCCTTTTCCATTCCACAGCCAGGGCCGTCAAAAGCAGCAGGGCCAACCCCAGCAGCGCAGCGGCGGCGCGCCCGCATGCCAATTCGCCAAGCCCTTCCAGAAACCTCGCCGTCTCTCCCAGCGCTTCGTGGCGGGGCGCAAGCAGGCTACCATAAGAAAACGCGGGCGCGGAGCGCGCCATCCAGCCCCAGAGAAGCGTCAGCAGCGGGCCAAGCGGCAAGCCAAGGGCCGCGGGCAGCATACCCACGCCTGTAGAGAGCATGATGGTGGGCAACAGCCAGAAAAGCGCGTACTTGCTGTACGATAGCAAATCCACATTCCCCACACCGTAATCCATCGCCGCCACGCAGGTGAGCGTCAGGGCCATAACCGCGACGGGCAGGAACATCGCCACCACCAGCGCCGCATAACGGCTCAACGCCAGCTTCCACGAGGAAGCCTGGCGCGCGTACACCGCCACGCGGCTGCCGTGCCGGTCGTGCAAAAACAGCGCCGCCGCCGGGAACGCGCACAGCACCGCCAGCACGCTGCCAATCCTGCTGGCAAACAGCCGGGCATGCGCGCCGGAGAAGCGGTCCACATCGCGGATGAGCGCATAATCTTCCGCGGCCACCACATGCCTTGCTAGGTCATTTTCCACCTGTACGCCTGGGGCGGAAATCAGCTCCGGCGGGGGAAGCACATCCTGAAAATAGGCAAAGAGTACCAAAACAGCCACCGCCGCAATGTAGCTTGCCGACTTACACACGCGCTTTATCTCCAGCCAGCACAGGCTCACGCGGCCTCACCCCCGCCCGCGCAGAGCAGATAAGCGTCCTTCAGCCCGGGGCGGTCGGCCCTGCCCAGACCCGGCGCGCCCTCGGGGTCAAGGAACCGCGCCACACAGCGTTCGCCGTGCTCGACCACGCTCACTACCTGATAGCGGCGTTTGAACTCCGCCAGCGCGCCCTCGGGCAACTCGGCCAGGAACACCTTGCCCTCGGCGCGCCTGACCAGCTCCTTTGCCGTGCCCAGGTAACGGAGGCGGCCGCATTCGAGGATGGCGACGCGCTCGCAGATCGCCGCCACATCGTCCACCGTTTCCGAGGCCAACACGACCAACCGGTCTACCGCCGTTTCGGCCAGCAGCCCGCGCAGGCAGCCGCGTTCCTCGGGCGCAAGGCCGGCGGTAGGCTCGTCCATGAGCAACACGCACGGGTCGTGCATCAGCGCCTGCGCCACGCCAAGGCGGCGCAGCATGCCGCCGGAGAGCTTGCGCACGCGCGCGTCCATCTCCCCTTCCAACCCCACGCGCTCCAGAAGCTGGGCGGTGCGCGCCTGGCGCGTGCGCGTGTCCAGCCCCGAGAGCGCGCCCAGGTAATCCATGGCCTCGCGCATGCGCATATTTCCATATATGCTGAAATCTTCAGGAAGATATCCGGTCACCGCCCGCACCGCGCCGGCCCTTTTTACCGGCACGCCACACACCAGCGCCTCGCCCGCGTCCGCGCGCAGCAGCGTGGCAAGGATGCGCAAAAGCGTGGACTTGCCCGCGCTCTTGCGCCCCAGCAGGCCGAATACGCCGCCCTCCATGCGCATCGTCAGGCCGTCCAGCGCCGTTTTGCCGCCAAAGCGCTTGCTCAAATCGCGCAATTCGATGCTGTTTTCCATAAAAAACTGCTCCTCTCATGTCAGGAAGAAGCATAGCGCCCGATTCTAAACTTTTTATCTATTCTCTGCCCAGCATTGAAAAAACGCGGATGCTGTGATAGAATCAGAACCAAAAACACGCATGGATACGAATGCTGGAAGGACGAATAAAGATGCAAGAGATCAAATGTCCCAACTGCGGAAAGACCTTCCTGGTGGACGAATCCGGCTACGCGCAAATCGTCCAGCAGGTTCGAGATAAGGAATTCGACCGGGAACTTCAGCAACGGGAAAAGGCTCTGGAGGACATGAAGGCAAAAGACCTCGAGATCGTCCAGATGAAGCAGAAGGAAGAATTCGAGCAAAGGCTCTCCGCGCAGGAAGCGCAGCTGGCGGAAAAAGAAAGGCTGATCGAGCAATTGAAGGCCCGCCTTTCCGGAACCGAAACCGAAAAACAGCTGGCGGTCACGCAGGCGGTGAGCCAGAAGGAGCAGGAGCGGGAAGCGGCTCTTTCGCAAAAGAACAACGAGTTGGCGGAAAAAACCCGTGCGATCGAAGCACTGAAGGCCCGGCTGAACAACAGCGAAACGGAAAAACAGTTGGCCGTTTCCGAGGCGGTGCGGGAAAAGGAAAAGGCAGTTTCCGAAAAGGAGACGGAAATCGCCAGCCTCAAAAACCGCCTTTCCAGCCAGGAAACGGAGAGCGCGCTGAAGCAGCAGTCCCTGCACAGGGAATACGAGAGCAAACTGAAGCAGAAGGACGAATTGATTGAATATTACAAGGACTTCAAGGCCCGGCAATCCACGAAAATGATTGGCGAAAGCCTGGAGCAGCACTGTTTGAACCAGTTCAATGCTCTGCGCATGACGGCGTTCCCGCAGGCCTATTTTGAAAAGGACAACGACGCGCGCAGCGGCAGCAAGGGCGATTTCATCTTCCGGGAAGCCAGGGACGGGGTGGAGTTTATCTCCATCATGTTCGAAATGAAAAACGAAATGGATGAAACGGCCACAAAGCACAAAAACGAGGATTTCTTCAAAGAGCTGGACAAGGACAGGCGCGAAAAGAAATGCGAATACGCGGTGCTCGTCTCCCTGCTGGAGATTGACAACGAGCTATACAACAACGGCATTGTGGACGTATCCTACAAATACGAAAAGATGTATGTCATCCGTCCGCAGTTCTTTATCCCTATCATCACGCTTTTGCGCAACGCGGCGCTCAATTCCCTCAAGTACCGCCAGGAGTTGGAAGTGGCGAGAAACCAGCAAATCGACGTGCGCAATTTCGAGGAGAACATCAGCGCTTTCAAGGAAGGCTTCGCGCGCAATTACAGGCTTGCCAGCGAGCGCTTCAAGACGGCCATCGACGAAATCGACAAGACCATTTTGCACCTGCAAAAAACCAAGGACGCGCTGCTCTCCTCGGAAAACAACCTCCGCCTGGCCAACAACAAGGCCGAGGATTTGAGCATCAAAAAGCTGACGAAAAACGCGCCGGCGGTCAAAGCAATGTTCGACGATCTCCGGCGCGAAAACCTTCAGGGCTGATCCGCCGCCACACTTTTGCGGGCGTCTTTTGCCCAGGGCAACTATCCCTTCAGAAATTTGAACGTGGCGCGCACGCGGGCGCCGCCCTCCGGGGCGTTTTCTACGAACAGCGCACCGCCGTGCCGCTCGGCGAGCGTGCGGCAGATGTAGAGGCCAAGGCCAAAGTGCTCGCCATCGCGGGCGTCGGCCTTATCGCGGAAATAAGGCTCCACGGCGCGTCGCAGGCCCTCGGGCGAGAAGCCGGAGCCATCGTCCTCCACGGTGAGGGAAAGTGCGTCGCCCAAGCGCAGAAGCGTGACCGCAACGTTTGTTTTCGCATAGCGCGCGGCGTTGGATACGAGGTTATCAAACACGCGCAAAACCAGCGCCGCGTCCGCCTCCACCTCGCCTTCGCCGCCGCTTTCCAACGAGAAATGCAGGTCGCGGCACAGGGCTTCCCCCTCGGCAGCCATCTGCGCGCGCAGCGTTTCCACGGAAACCCTGGCCGGGGTCACGGCCACCTCGTCCAGCCGCGCCGCCTCGCCCATGGTAGCGGCGTAGCGCTCCAGGCGGGCGATGTGGTTGTCCATTACCTCGAGCGTCTCCGTCACCTTCTCGCGCGTCAGGCGGTCGGGAAAATACTTCCTGAGAAAATCGCTGTATCCGCGCAGGATGGTCAGCGGCGTGCGCAAGTCGTGGGAAAAGGCGGCCTGCATCTGCCGCCGTTCTTCCAGCATGCGCCACATTTCCCGGCTGGAACGCGAAAGCGCCGCGCGCATCTTTTCCATCGAACCCAAGGCCCTGTCCATCTCGTTGCCGTTTTCCAGAGCGACAATGGAAAAATCGAGGTCGCTCTGGGCAATGCGGCCCGCGGCCTGCTCGATGGCCCGCAGGGGCGCTTTCAGTTTGCGGCGGTAAAACAGTATGCCCGTAATCAGCATACAGACGATGAACACCACCGGATAGGACAGCAGCGTGACCGCGCCGTAGAGGTTGTAGCGGTCGTGTTCTTCGGCGGGAACGATGTCGAGCAGGCCGGCGGAGTAGTAAATCTGTTCGTCCACCACTTCGCCATCAATGACGATTTGCGCCGGCCGGCGGTATTCGTCGCCATAGCGCAGTTCCCAGGTGTTGTAAAGGTTGTTTTGCAGCTCCGCGCATACGGCTGTGAGCGCCAGTGCGATTGCAAGCGCCACCAGCACGCAGACGATTTCATACATCACAAAGCTCCACTTGAGCGATAACCGCCGCAGGCGCCGCTTGCGCGCCTTTACTTTACCCATTTATAGCCCACTCCCCAGACGGTTTCAATCTGCCCCTGCGCGCCTGCCTGGGCGAGCTTGGAGCGGATGCGCTTGATGTGCTCGGCCACGACGTTGCTGGAGCCCTCGCCATCCCAGCCCCAGACGCGCTCGTAAATGCGCTCCTTGTCAAACACCTGGCCGCGGTTTTGCGTGAGCAATTCCACAATATCAAATTCCTTCTTTGCCAGCGGCACGCGCGTCCCGCGCACATAGACGGCCCTTTCCAGATAGTCCACGGCCACATCGCCCTCGAAGTAGACCCTTGCCGCGCGGCGGGGGCGCTCCTCGCGGCGCAGGTGCGCGGCCACGCGGGCGTTCAGTTCGTCCAGCGAAAAGGGCTTGGTCACATAATCGTCGCCGCCGGCGGCAAAACCCTCAATCTTGTCCGCGTCGGTCACGCGGGCGGTGAGAAAGATAATCGGGCAGCGCACGAATTCGCGGATGGCGCGGCACACGCTCAGGCCGTCCCGCCCCGGCATGTTCACATCCAGCAGGATGATGTCCGGCGCATGGGCGGCCTTTTCTACGGCTTCATCGTAATTGCCCGCCGTGAACACCAGATAGCCAAGCATGGCAAAGTTGTCGCGCAACAGGGCGACCAAATCTTTTTCATCGTCTACAATCAATATGGAATGGCGCATGCCGATCCCTCCCCGCCCAGCATACGGGAGAATTTTCAAGAAATTATAAACAAACGGCGGAGCGGCCCGGCATATGCGCATGGCCCCTCCGCCGCATGCGGCGTTTCCCGGCGCGTATGCGCCGGGACAAAGCGCTGACAAAACCTGCAAATGCGAAAATTGCCCTGAAGAATATAGAAATCAGAGGCAAATTCCGCTTACTGCGTCAGCAAACTTGCAGTTCCCGGTCGCTTACGTCCGTGTAAGCTCCCTTGTCTGCAAGCCTGCTTCCTTGTCTTGGAGGCTTTCTCATCACTCTGGTAGTCTGTTGGCAAAGTCAACAGACTGCCCGGCGCGTATGCGCCGGGATCTGCAGGCGGTCTTGCTGCGTTCAGGCGTCGGCCTGCGCCGCTTCAAAGGTAATCTGGTTTGAGCCGTCCATCCACAAGCGCTCGATATTGTAATAGGCGCGCTCCTCGGGATGGAACACATGCACAATGACGTGCGCATAGTCCAGCACCACCCAGCGCGATTCGTTCATGCCCTCGTGGCGGCGCACCGGCACGCCCTCGGCGTCGAGCTTTTCCTCGACGTCCTCGGCCAGCGTGCGCACCGCCTGCACGTTGCGGCCGGTGGCGATGACGAAGAAGTCCGTGATGGAAGTAAGGTGGTCAACCTGGAGAATGGTGATGTCGGTCGCGCCCTTTTTGTCGAGTACCTCCGCGATTTTCAGCGCCAGTTCCCTGGATTTCATCATGCCAGCTATTCCCTCCTAATGGTAGAGCATCGTTTCCACGCGCGGATGCACCGCGCAGCCCGTTTCCTGAAGATGTTTTTTGGTCAGTTCCGCACACTTGGACGCCGCCGCGCGCAAATCGGTTCCCGCCAGCGCCCGGGCCTCGGAAAGGCCGGGGAAGTCCTCGCGCCCGGGCTCGGTAAAGTCGGCCACAAACACCGCCAGCATCAGCCCCGTCATCTCCGGCCCGCCCAGCGTGTGGCAGCGGATGGCCTCGAGAATCTCCGCGTCGCGCACGCCAAAGGTTTCCCGCGCCACCGCCATGCCTGCGGGCGCGTGCAGAAGCTGTGGATTGGCCATTTCCCCCGCGTCGGCAACGCCTTCCGCGAGGCGGCGTTGTTCCGCTTCCGGCAGGCACTTGGCCGCGTCGTGCAGAAGCCCCGCCACGCGCGCCGCCGCCGCGTCCAGGCCGTGGATGCGCGCCAGGCGCTCACTTTCGTCGCGCACGCCCAACGTATGGCGGAAGCGATGCTTGGTGAGCATGCCGCGCAACATATTTTCCGCCTCCGCTTCGGGCACGTTCATCAGATACAGGCCCTTTTCGCGGATATACGCGGCCACCCTGTCCCCCACCATGCCGCGCAAATCGCCGCGCACAGATGCGATTTCGCGCACCCGCGTGGAGGACACGTCCGGCGGGTCGCCATCCAGCCAAAGGACGCGCGCGCCCTCCGGGATTTTTTCGGCCCGTCCGCCCCGCCGCGCCGCCGCGAAGCTGCACAGTTTGAATACCTCCCGGTATTCGCGCCAGGTAACGAGGTTGCCGAGCGTGTCCGCGCCGATGATGTAGATCAGTTCGCTGTCTTTTTCGCGCGCATGCAGGCGGCGCAGCGTATCCACGGTATAGGTCGCGCCCTTGCGGTGCACTTCCAGATCGGATACGGTAAATTCGCCGTCCGCCGCCAGGCGCGCCATTGCCAGACGGTCCTCCGCCATGGCGTGGCAATGCTTGTGCGGCGGGTCGCCCGCGGGCAGGAGGATTGCTTCGGAAAGGAAAAGCTGCTCCTTTGCCATGCGCAGAAGCGCCGTGTGCCCAAGATGGACGGGATCGAGCGTGCCGCCGAGAATGCCAATTTTCTTGCGTTCCATACCCTTATTATACACCATGTCGCGGCGGGTGAAAAGCATTTTTCCCGCGCAAGCGTGGCATGGATGGCGCTTTTTGGGGAAAAATTTCCTTGGAGGGATGTATATGGGTAAACGGATTGACCGCGCGGCGCTGCACGTGGTGGCAGCGCTGGCGTTATACCTGTTTTTTGCGGCGGCGTTTCGCAACATCTGGGCGGCGGCAGCGTGCGCCCTGTGCGCCATGCTGTGCCTGCGCCACGCGCTTTCGGGGCTGACAGGGCGGCTGCCGCAACGGGAAAAGCGGCGCGCGCGCGTCCTGGCGGAAGTGGAGCGCTGGGCGCTGCTGGATATGCAGGCGGCGGAAAAAGAGGCGCGTGCCCTGCTCGAAAAGGCATATCCCGGCCAAACCGAGGGCGCGGAAATCGTCATGGCGCTGCGCCATCCGCAGGGGCCGCCGCTGGACATAAGCGCTTTGCTCGATTTGTGGCGCGGGCGGGCGGACGGGCGGCTCATCGTCGTGGCCACCGCCCGCGCCGACCCCGCCGCGCGCGCCTGCGCCGCGAAGCTGACGCATCCCGCCGTGTGCCTGGTCGACGCCGAACGGCTGTGCGCGCTTTTAAGCAAATTCCCGCCCGCCGCATCGGAAGCGCCGCCGCCGCGCCGCCGCTTGCGCATCGCCGTTAGCCGCGAGCGCGCCCCGAGGCGGCTGCTGTTCGGCCTGTTGCTGCTGCTTATGTATCTCTTGCTGGGCAATCCCCTGTATCTGGGCGCGTCGCTTCTGACGCTTCTTCTGGCGGCGCTGGGATGGAAAAAGCCGCCCGTTCCCAGGCGGCTGTTCGAATGAAACCCTTTACAGGTCTTCCAGGCGGATTTTGGAGTTCTCCCGCGCCTGGCGGTAGATGACAAAGCGGCTGCCGATGACCTGCACAGGTTCGGCATGTACGCGCTCGCACAACTCGGCGCAGGCCTCGCGCGCGTCCATGGGCGCGTTTTTCTGCACGGTGGCTTTGATCAGTTCGCGCGCTTCGAGCGCGTCCCAGGCCTGTTTGACGAGGTTGTCGCTTATGCCGTCCTTGCCGATATGCAAAACCGGGTCGATGGTATTGGCCATGGCGCGCAGGGCGGCCCGCTGTCTGGTGGTCATATGTTTGTTCCTCCTTGTGCGTCAGTCCACAAAGTCAAATTCCATTTCGCCGATGACGACCGAATCGCCTTCTTTTGCCCCGGCTTCGCGCAGGGCGTCGATTACGCCCCACTTGCGCAGCATGCGGTGGAAGTAGTTGAGCGAATCCTCGTTGTCGAAGTTCACCGAGCGGATAAGATGGTCCATGGAAGCGCCTGTAACCACATAGGCCGCGCCGTCCTTTTCGATGGAGAAGCCTTCCGCGGCGGAAGCAATCTCCAATTCTTCCTCGTAGAACGGCTCGGGCGCGGGCAAGCGGTCGAGCAGGTCGGCGGCGGCGTGCAGAAGCGGCTCAAAGCCCTTGCGCGTAGCCGCGGACACCGGGAAAATGCGCGCCCCGGGCAGCGCCGCGCGCAACCGTTCGAGGTTTTCCTGCGCGCCGGGCAGGTCGGTCTTGTTGGCGGCGATCAGCATGGGGCGATCCTTCAAATCGCCGTAGGCCTCCAGCTCGCGCATGATGGCGTGGTAATCCTCCACCGGGTCGCGCCCCTCGCTGCCGGCGATGTCGAGCACATGGATGAGCACGCGCGTGCGCTCCACGTGGCGCAAAAAGTCGTGCCCGAGGCCCACGCCCTCGCTGGCGCCTTCCACCAGGCCGGGAATATCGGCCATAACGAAGCTGCGCTCGCCCAGGCGCACAATGCCCAGGTTCGGCTGCAAGGTGGTAAAGTGATAATTGGCAATCTTGGGCCGCGCCGCCGTCACCGTCGAGAGAATCGTGGATTTGCCCACGTTGGGAAAGCCCACCAGCCCCACATCGGCGATGGACTTAAGCTCCAGCGTCAATTCGATGGGCTCGCGCTTTTCGCCGGGCTTGGCAAACTGCGGGGCCTGCCGGGTGGGGGTGGCAAAGTGCTGGTTGCCGAAGCCGCCGTTGCCGCCGCGCACCAGCGTGCGCTCGACGTTCGCCTCGCGCATGTCCAGCAGTACGCGGCCGGTGGCGCGTTCCTTGACCACCGTGCCCACGGGCACCTCCACCACCGCGTCCGCGCCGGATTTGCCGGTGCGGCGGTTGGCAAGGCCGTCCATGCCGTTTTCAGCGAAGAACTTGCGCTTGAAGCGGAAGTCCATCAACGTGTGCATGCGCTCGGTGGCAAGGAACTTCACATCCCCGCCGCGGCCGCCATCGCCGCCGTCCGGGCCTCCGGCCTGCACATATTTTTCGCGGTGGAACGACACGCAGCCATTGCCGCCATCCCCCGCCTTAACCGTGATCTTGACGATATCTACAAACAACGACATGTCTTACGCTCCGTTTTCGCAAAGCTCCGCCTTGAGCGGGCAGCGGTCGCATTCCGGCCCGCGCGCGTGACAGACGCGGCGGCCGTGCCAGATGAGCAAGTGGTGCGCGTGCGACCACTCCTCGCGGGGTAGTATGTCCCGCAACTGCTTTTCCACGCCGTCCGGCGTGGTGGCGTCCGCCAGGCCGATGCGGTGGGAAACGCGGAACACGTGCGTGTCCACGGGAATCTGGTCGTCTCCAAAGGCGGCCAGCAGCACCACGCCCGCCGTCTTCTGCCCCACACCGGGCAGGGCCATCAGCTCCGCGCGCGTGGAAGGCACTTTGCCGCCATGGTTTTCAGTGATGGCGCGGCAGGCGGCGATGATGTTTTTTGCCTTGTTGCGATACAGGCCGCATTCGCGGATCTGCGGTTCCAGCTCCTCAGGCGTGAGCGCCGCCATGCTTTCCACGGTGGGATAGCGAGGGAACAGGCGTTCGGTCACCTGATTGACGCGCTTATCGGTGCACTGGGCGGAAAGGATGGTCGCCACCAGCGTTTCATAGGGGTTGGAAAAATGCAGCTCTGCCCGCGCCTCGGGATAGAGGGCGGTCAGCGCATCGAGTACCCGCCGGGCCTTTTGCGCGTCCATCGCGTTCTCCTTTCTCCCGCCGCGCGGGGAGAGCTTTTGTAGTCAGACTTTTAAAGGGCCGCACGGCCCCCTCTCTATCTTACGGCCCGCGCGTTAAATTGTCAAGCCGGAAACGGGTAAATGCATATCGACACATCCTTGACAAATTTTCCTTTTAAAAATATAATATGTGTGGCGTTTTGCCGGCGAAAGGTGTTATGAAAATGCGCGTTTCTGCAAAAGGCCCCTTGCGGGCAGGAAAACTTTTCGGTCTATGTTTGCTGGCGGCCTTTGTCGCCGTCACGCTGATGAGCGAATGTTCCTTCCTCTATCCCATCAACGATTGGAACGACGCCCAATGCTTCTTTACCGTGGGTAGAACCATTTCCAGCGGCAAAGTGCTCTATCGGGATATCTACGAGCAAAAGGGGCCGCTTCTGTATTTTTTGCATGCCTGCGTGGACTGGTTGCCCTTTGAAAGCGCAAATCCCTTTCTGGAAATTTACATATTGGAAGTACTCTGCGCCGCAGCGACGCTGTTTTTCCTGATGAAAACGCTGATGCTGTACACGGGGAAAAGGCGGCGTGCGCTGGCCTGCCTGCCGCTTTTGGTTGTGCTGGTGTATTGCAGCAGCGCCTTTGTCGTCGGGGACAGCGCCGAGGAATTTGCCCTGCCCATGGCCGCGTATGTGCTCTACGCGACGCTGCGCATGCTGTGCGGCGAGCGGCACGAACTTTCGCGCAGTGCGCTTTTTGGCATCGGTTTTTTGTGCGGCTGCGTGTTCTGGATCAAGTATACCTGCCTGTTTTTTGCTCTGGGCGCGATGGCCGTGCCCCTGGCTGTGGCCATACGCGAGCGCAACGGGCGGCTGCTTGGCCGCGCGGCGGCGTTTGTAACCCTGGGCGTGCTCACCGCTTCCATTCCCGTGGCGGTCTATTTCGGCGTTCACAAGGCTTTTGACGCCTTGTGGGAAGCCTATTTTTACAACAACATATTCGCCTATTCGTTTGAAGGCGGTCTGCTTGAAAGGCTGCGATACGCCGTGGGACGGACGGCTCGCCACGCTCTTCACAATTTCGGGTTTGTGCTGTTTGCGCTGGGCGGATGGATTTACATGCTGCGCCAGAAGCGAACCGCAGAGGCCTGGCACCTGCTCTGCATCGTAGCCGCGGTATTCCTGAGCTTTTTGATGGGCGGGCGCATTTATGCCTATTCCCTGCTGCCCCTGTCCGTGCTGTCGGTCGTAGGCGCGGCCGGCCTGTGGGCGCTGCTTGCATGCCTACATCCCCACCGTCAAAGGGCGGCGCTTTGCACGGTTTGCCTGCTGTTGTGCGCGGGGCTTTCCTTCCCGCTCTGGGGGCGGAACTTCAGCCAGAAGCGCGCGGACGTTTTCGCCTATCGCGTCGTGGAGGCGATAGACGCCGAGCCCGGCGATACGCTGCTGGACGTCGGCTTTCTGGACAATGGACTCTATACCGCTGGAAATTTCCAGCCCATAACACGCTATTTTTGCCGCCTGAACGTCTCCATTCCGGAAATGAAAGAGGAATGGCGGCGCGTCATCCGCAACGGCGAGGCGGACTTCGTCTATACCGGCGAACGGACGTTGGACAGCTTCTGCCCCCCGGAGGAACAGGCCCCCTATGTGCTGCTGGGTGGCGAGGAAAGCAATCAGCGTTTATACAAACTAAGCGAGAACAGAGAAAACCGGTAAGCGCTAGGTGTCCGGCGCTTCCACGCGCAAAAACGCCGCCGCAAACTCGATAAACCTTGTCGCCGCAACGCTGAAGGGCTGCGCGCGTCTCCAGGCCAACACGCTTGTGGCCGTCAGGGCCGGGGACAGGGGGCGGCAGGCGATCTTTTCTCGATCCCAAAGGGGCACTGAGCCTTCGATAACGACCGCATACCCCAGCCCCTGCCGCACCATCAGGGCGGCGTTGGTGCTCAGGTTGCTGGTAAACAGGACGTTGAGGGCGTCGTAGTCCTTTCCGAACCAGCTGGCCAACTCGCTGCGGACAGTGGCGCGCCGGGGCAGAATCAGCGGCAACTGCGCCAGCTCCGCGGCGGTAATGGCTTCCTTTGCCGTAAACGGGTCGTCCGGGCGCATCAGCAAAACCCAGCGCTCCCGCACATTGAGGCGGATAAACTGATATTTTTCCACATCCACCGGCTCCAGCAACAACCCCACGTCCATCAGGCCGCGCTCCATCTGCTCGCGCACCAGATCGGCGTTGGCCGTTTGCAGGTCGAAGCGCACCAGCGGATATGCCTCGTGAAAGGCCTCCAACAGCCGCGACAGCAGTTCCACGCCAGCAATCTCCCCACAGCCGATGGCGATCTTTCCCTCTACAAACTGATCCAGATGGCTCAATTCTTCCTCCGTCTTATCCACCAGCGAGAGAATTTCCCGCGCCCGGCGGCGCAGCAGCACGCCCTCCGGGGTCAGGGCGATGCGCCGGGCGCTGCGGTCAAACAGCTTTACGCCCATTTCCTCTTCCATCTGCGCAATCTGACGGCTGAGTGTGGGTTGCGTGATGTGCAGCACCTCCGCCGCGCGGCTGATGCTTTCCTCGCGCACCACGGCCAGGAAATAGCGCAACACACGGATCTCCATGCGCTTCCCTCCCCGGAGAATAATATTTGTTGAAATTATAGCATACCCGCCCTGCGCAGGCAAGGCGGGTACATTCAACGGCAGGGCTTCGCCTATTCCACCGCAATTCCCAGGCCAAGGCCATTGACCCATTCGGCCATTTCCTCGCGCGAAGTACCGGCGGCAAAGCGCGCGCCCTCCAGCCAGGTCGTTTCTTCGCCCGTCAGGGCATGCAGGTTTTCAGCGCTGGAGCCGATGCCGCTGCCGCCCGAGGTGCAAAATGGCACCACGGTCTTGCCGGAAAAGTCATAACTTTCCAGGAAAGTGCTGATGATTCGGGGCGCTTCGCCCCACCAAATCGGATAACCGAGAAAAATGATATCATACTGTCCGAGATCGGTCAGGGCGCCTTCTTCGCTCTCCGGTTCGGCAATGGCGGGACGGGCATCCGGGTCGTTCATTTCAATGGAGGTGCGGCTGTTGTCGTCGCCGTAATCAAGGTCCTCGTCTGTATAAGGCTCGGCGGGGATAATTTCATAGAGATCCGCGCCCGTGCTCTCCGCGACGTACTCCGCCAGCGGGCGGGTGTTGCCCGTGCAGGAGAAATAGGCGACGAGAATGTTCGACGCACCTTCCCCCGGCTGCGGCGTTTGCGAGACGGCCTCCACTTCGGCCAGCGCCGCACCGGCGCACAACAGACAGAGAACAAGCAGCATGGCAATCGTCTTTTTCATGGCAGTTCCTCCCTTTCTTGAACAGGATGGTCACGGCGGTTACTCCGCCAGGGCAAAGGTCATCTCCGCGCCGCCTTCGTGTCCGGCCAATGCGCTCAAGCCGCCGGTCACACGCCCCATGGAAACAATACGCATCGTCAAATCAGGGCGATCCGTTTGCGCGTAGAAAATGGCTACGGTATTGTTCTGGTCGCAATAGGTGATATCGCCATCGGCAAAGTAGAGCTGCCCTTCGCTTTCGGGCGCGATGTCTCCCGAGATTCCGCCGTAAAACTCACGCCCGCCGAATTGCCGCATGGCGACGGTCATGGGAAGCATTTCCAGAAACTGGCGCGCCTCGGGCGTATCGTAAAGCACAGCGGAAAGTTCGATTCCAGCAAACGAGATTACAATGGGCGTTTCCGCGGCAGCAGGCATCCCCAGCGATTCCAGCCAGGCGGTCACCTGCGCGCCGGCCTGCTCAATTTCGCCGGCGGGGATGGCGAAGCCTTCCAAGACTTCGGCCTCGGCCGCGGCGCTTTGAATGGCGCTGAAGCTGCCGCCCGCGCCGTAGCCATCATGGGTGCAGAAAGGTACGATGGTCTTGCCCGCAAACGCATAATCGCTTAAAAACGAAAGGATCGCGCGGGGCGCGGAACCGGCCCAGACCGGATAGCCCAGAAATACCACGTCATAGCCATCCATATTCTCTACGCGGCTCGAAAGCGCGGGCATTGTCCCCGCATCGCGCTCCTGATGGTTTTGATCGACAACAGCGTCAAAGTCGGCGGGATACGATTCCTCGGTTTGAATTGAATGGATATCGCCGCCGGTGTGGTTCTGAATGAGGCGGGCAATATACTCTGTCGTGCCAACGCGCCCCTCGTCCGTCGCAACGATGCTCGCCGAAGCGGATGCGTCCACATCATCGGCATAGGCGGCGTTTTCTTCCAGGCTGAAATACGCGATCAGAACAGTTTGCGACGGCGCTTCCTCCGCCCAGGCCGCGTTGACAGCGCAGAGCATGGCGGACAGGAGCAGCGCCAGTATGCGTTTCACGTCGGATTCCTCCCTTCATGGATGCGCTTGTGCGCATTTTTGCCGGCACATTCAGTATAAGTCAAAACAATCCGCGTGTAAAATGCTTATGTTGGATGGATTACCCATGTGTTTTGGGCATATATCGCGCGACAGAGCCGCTCGTTTTTATATGCCTTTGGGGTATTTATATATATCGATTATAGGTATTTGACATAGCCATAAATCTGCCTATACTGGAAAAGGTCCGGCAAATCAACATGATGCCAATGGTTTTTGAAGGGAAGCGGATCTATGCGTTATGTAAAACTGGGAAAATCGGAACTGGAAGTATCACGCATCTGCCTGGGCTGCATGGGCTTTGGAAGGGTCGCAGGCGACCATCACGCGGGTTGGGCATTGGAAGAAGCCCCTTCCCGGGAGATCATCCGCCGCGCGCTGGAAATGGGCATAAATTTCTTTGACACGGCCATGAGCTATGGCGGCGGCGAAAGCGAACGAATCCTCGGCCGGGCACTTCACGATTTCGCGCCACGGGATCAGGTGATTGTCGCCACCAAGTTTTCGCCGCGCACCGCGGAAGAAATCGCGGCGGGCATAAGCGGCGCGCAGCACGTGAACGATTGTCTGAACAAGAGCCTGAAGCGGCTGGGTATGGACTATGTGGATTTGTATATTTGCCACATGTGGGATTATCATACGCCCATAGAGGAACTGCTGTTTGGGCTTCATCGCGCCGTTGAAGCGGGAAAAGCGCGCGCCATCGGCATATCCAACTGCTATGCCTGGCAACTGGCAAAAGCGAACGCAATCGCGGAGCGCAACGGCTGGCAGAAATTTATATCGGTGCAGGGACACTACAATTTGCTGTTCCGCGAGGAGGAGCGGGAAATGGTTCCCCTGTGCAGAGAGGACGGCATCGCCCTCACGCCTTACAGCCCGCTGGCATCGGGCAGGCTGGCCAAGCCGCGTACAGAGCGTTCGGCGCGGCTGGACACGGATCTGGTGGCAAAGGGCAAATACGATGCCACCGCCGCGCAGGACGCCGCCATTATAGAGCGCGTCGCGGAATTGGCAGAGAAAAAGGGCCTGACACGCACGCAGGTCGCACTGGGATGGCTGCTTTCCAAAGTGACCAGCCCCGTCGTGGGCGCGACCAAGGCCGCGCATCTCGAGGAAGCGGCCGCCGCCGTAGAGGTATCGCTCACAGCCGCAGAATGCGCCTATCTGGAGCAGCCCTATGTGCCGCACCGTCTGGTGGGCGTCATGCAGTTCAACCACGCATAAACCACAGAAAGGCCCCGTGCTTCATGCCGGGGCCTTCTTTGGCGTTACGAGCGGGTGATGTAATCGACAATGCCTTTCCACAGCGGCCGGTAGCCCTCCCAGTTTACAAACTCCGGCGGGCCCCAGTGGGGCGCGCAATCGCTGGTGAAAGCGGCGGCGCGGCCCTGGCCGAAATCGCCGAAAGCCAGGAAGGGATCGCCCTCGATGGTCATGACCACGTCGCAGCCCTCGACGGGCAGCGTCTTATTGTAGCCGAGGAAATGCGGCCAGTTTTGCGGCACGTCTTGCAGTGCCGGGTGTTTTTGGGCGACGGTGGGATAGATCCCTTCGGGATGCTCCATCAGGTCGTCCACCTCTAGGCACTTGACGGGCAGCACCTCGGCGATGGCCGTATGGCCGTATTTGGCCTTGGCGTCCACGCCGGAAAAAGCCATATAGCCGCCCACCATCAAAAGCGCGCCGCCCTGACGTACATAGTCGCGGATGAGCATGCAGCGGTTGGGCGTGCGCAGGGATTTGGAAAACGTATCCGGGTGCAAAAGCAGCGTGTTGGAGCCGGTATCCGAGAGGATCACGCAGGCGTAGGCGGAAATCTCCTCCATCGTAGAGGGAAAGTCGGTGGGAATTTTATGGTTGGGCAGGTAATCGACATCGTAGCCAGAGGATTTAAGCGCCTCGATCAGCCATTTGCCGCCTTCTTCATATACGGAGGTATAAAAAGCGTCAAAACCCTTGACGTGCGTCGTGTAGCTCGACCACGATTCGCCCGCCAGCAATACCTTCTTGGCCATATTGTTCCTCTCCTTTCAGCGATCATCAGGGAAACGCCGTGCGCAAACGCGCCCGTCCATCATATTATACACGATATTTACGTATTTGTCACGCAAAAACGCCCGGCGGGGTTTTCCCCATCGGGCGGAATGTCGCGCCGTCACTCCACTGTGACGGACTTTGCCAAGTTGCGCGGCTTATCCACATCGCAGCCGCGCCGGACGGCGGCGTAATAGGCCAGGAGCTGCATGGCAACGGCTGCCGTCGCCGGGGTGAGCAATTCGTCGGTAGCGGGGAGGACAAACGTCTCGTCCGCATCGCTCGCCAGCTCTTTCGTCTCCGGCGTGGCCAACAGAAGCACGCGCGCGCCGCGCGAAGCCACCTCGCGCATGTTGGAAAGCATCTTTTCCTTCAGCGCCGCCTGCGTGGAGAGCGCCACCACCGGCATGCCCCGCGTAATCAGGGAAATGGCACCGTGTTTGAGTTCGCCCGCGGCATAGGCTTCCGAGTGTATGTAGGTGATCTCCTTGAGTTTGAGCGAGCCTTCCATCGCGCCGGGATAGTCCAAACCGCGGCCGATGAAAAAGCAGTTTTCCGTCTCATCCAGGCAAGCCGCCATGCGCCTGATTTGCGCATCTTCGCGGATGACTTCCTCCATGGCAGCCGGCAACGCCATCAGGCCGGAAACGATCTGACGCGCCCGTTCCATGGAAAGCGTACCGCGCCCCAAGCCAAGCTGTACGGCCGTCAGATACATCATCAAGAGCTGCACGGCGTAGGCTTTGGTGCTGGCAACGGAAATTTCCGGCCCGGCGCAGGTGATCAATGCCTGGTCTACCTCGCGCGCTACGCTGGAACCGGGCACATTGACCACGCCCACCGTGCGCACACCCAGAGACTTTGCCAGCCGCACCGCCGCCAGCGTATCCGCCGTTTCACCAGACTGGGAAATGGCAATTACGCAATGGTTTGGGGAAAGGACAGGCTCGTTATAGCGGAATTCCGAGGCGATACACACCTCCACAGGCACGCGGGCGATGCGTTCAATCAGCCACTTGCCCACCAGCCCGGCGTGCATGGCCGTGCCGCAGGCAACGATGGTCAACCGCTCGCAGCCATTGTCAAAAGCGCCGCGCAGATCGGGCAAGCCGTCCTTGACATAGCGGCCCAGCGTCTGACGGGCCACAAGCGGCTCCTCGTGAATTTCCTTGAGCATGAAGTGCGCAAAGCCGCCGCGCTCTGCCGCTTCCATGTTCCATTCGATCGCCGCAGCCCGCTTGGAAATGGGCTTGCCCTGGCAGTCGAAAAATTCCGCGCCATCCTCGCGCACGCAGGCGATCTCGCCATCTTCCATCACATAGCAGTCGCGCGCAAAGCGCAATACGGCGGGGATATCTGAGGCGATCATGCAGCCATCTCCGCCCTCGGCAACGATGAGTGGGTTGCCTTCGCGCACGGCGTAGATCTCGTTGGGATGGTCGAGGAAAATCACGCCCAGCGCGTAGGAGCCGCGCAATCGCTTTGCCGCCGCACACAGGGCGGCGACGGGGTCGCCAGTTTCGGCGTAGGCGCTGTCAATCGTACAGGCCGCGGCCTCGGTGTCGGTTTCGGAGAGAAAATTGTAACCACGCGCGCTCAATTCGGCGCGCAGTTCCCGGTCGTTTTCGATAATGCCGTTATGCACCACATAGAGCCTGTCAGTGCCATGCGGATGCGCGTTTACATCCGAGGGCGCGCCGTGCGTAGCCCAGCGCGTGTGGCCAATGCCGCACCGCCCGTGCACGGGGCACTTTTCCAGCCGCTCCTCCAGCGCCCGCAGCCGCCCCTTGGTTTTGACGACGTGAACGGCGCCCTGCGCGTCCATAACGGCGACGCCCGCCGAATCATAGCCCCGGTACTCCAAAGCCCGCAGGCCGGAGAGCAGGCGGGCGACGGCGTCGCTTTTCCCGGTATATCCAGTGATTCCACACATATACTTTTATCTCCCGCGTACCCAGCGGGGGCGAACCGCCGCAATGGGCGCGCTCTTTCTATAATGGGTTTTAACAGCCGCTTTGTTTTGCGGTTGCCCGCATATTTGTAGGCTGCCTGACGACGGGGAAAACCCGCCGGAGGGGCATCCGCCGAAGGTTCGATACTCCCCTCTCCTCGTCCGCCGCGCTCCTGGCGCGGCTCTGGCGCTTGCGAATGGGGAATTACTCCCCAAGGCGTTCCCGAACCACATCGGCCACGCGCTGCGCAACGGCGCGGATGCGCGCATCGTCCATGCCCTCGACCATCACGCGGATGAGCGGCTCCGTGCCGGAAATACGGGCCACGATGCGGCCTTCCTTGCCCAGTTCGCGCTTGGCCTCATCCACGGCATGTTTTACCTCGGGATCGGTGTAAAACAGCAGCTTTCCATCCGCGGACACGCGCACGTTGATCATCACCTGCGGGTAGCGGGTCATTACGCAGGCCAACTCCGAGAGCTTGCGGCCTTCGCGCCGCATCAGGCTGAGTACCTGTATGGCGGTCAGCTCGCCGTCGCCGGTGGTGGCGAAATCGCCGAAAATGAGGTGGCCGGACTGTTCGCCGCCAAAGCTGTACTCCTCAAGCAGCATTTCTTCCATCACAAATCGGTCGCCCACCTTGGTGGCGATAAAGCGAATGCCCTCGCGCTCGCAGAACTTGATAAAGCCCAGATTGGTCATGATGGTGCCCACGACGGTATTCTTGTTGAGCTTGCCGCGCGTTTTCATATCCAGCGCGCAGATGGCCATAATCATATCGCCATCAATCTCGTTGCCGTTTTCGTCCACCATCAGGCAGCGGTCGGCGTCGCCGTCGAAAGCCACGCCCGCGTCCAGACCGTTTTCGCGCACATAAGCCTTGAGGTTTTCCAGATGGGTGGAGCCGCAATCCTGATTGATGTTAAAGCCGTCGGGCTGGTCAAAGAGCATGTGCGTCTGCGCGCCCAGCGCCTCAAACAGCTTGCCCGCAGTGCGGCTGGCAGAGCCGTTGGCGCAATCTACGGCGATCTTCAGGCCCTCCAGCGAATAGGAAACCGTGCTCACAAGATGATCGACATAGTCCTTGACCACCTGGTCGCCCATGTATGTAACCTTGCCGATCGCTTCCGGCGCGGCGGGCTTGGGCGGCGCGATCTCGCCCAGGGCGTAGTTTTCAATGCGCTCCTCCAGCTCGTCTGGCAGCTTCCTGCCCTCGCCGCCGAAGATCTTGATGCCGTTGAATTCCGCCGGATTGTGCGAGGCGGAAATCATGACGCCCGCGTCGGCCTTGTACTTCCCCACCAGGTAGGCCACCGCCGGCGTCGGCACAAGGCCGAGCATGATCACGTCCGCGCCGACGGAGCACAGGCCGGCTGCGCAGGCCATGGCCAGCATATCCGAGGACATGCGGCTGTCCATGCCGATTACAAACACCGGCCGCCTGCGGCTGTTGCCGGAAAGCACCGCCGCCGCCGCGCTGCCAAGGCGCATGGCCAGCTCGATATTGAGCTTTTCATTGGCAATGCCGCGCACGCCGTCGGTTCCAAACAGTCTTCCCATAAAACCTCCCCTATTTTCCGTCCTTCTTGGTTTCGTCCCACTTGGGCACGATGCGGTCGGCCCGCTTGTAAACGCTGTGCTCGGGCACAAAACCGCGCACACAGCTTGTGGGATAAACCGTCGTCCCCCGGCCGATGACCGCGCCCGGGCAAAGCACGCTGTTGCAGCCGATTTCCACATAATCGCCCAACATGGCGCCGAACTTGCGCAGGTTGGTGGCGATGATGCGGTCGTCCGTGCGCACCGTCACCAGCGACTTATCGCTTTTGACGTTGGATGTAACCGCACCCGCGCCCATGTGCGCCCGGTAACCGAGCACGCTGTCGCCCACATAGTTGAAATGCGGCACTTGGGCGTTGTCGAACAATATGGCGTTTTTGATCTCTACCGAGTTGCCTACCACGCAGTTTTTGCCGATCACGGCTTTTCCGCGGATGAAGGCACAATGGCGCAGCTCCGCCTCATGGTCGATGATGACCGGACCGGTAATCGAAACCGTCGGGGCGACGGCCGCGTCTCTGGCAATCCATATGTCTTTGCCCGCGCGCTCATACTCGTCTTCGCTGAGCGATTGGCCCAGCCGCACGACAAATTCGCCGATCTCCGGCAATACTTCCCAAGGATAGCCCTTGCCTTCAAAAATGGCGGCGGCAATGCTCCTGTTCATATCAAACAGGCGCTCAGCGCGAAGAAGTTCCCGCATGCAAAACCCTCCTTTCTTTGTAGATTGCGGTCATTTTAGCATATGCAGGTTAAATCCGTATGTTTGCGCGCGGAAAAGCCTTTCTTTCGGCACAAATGAAATCGGGAACGAACCCATCGGGCCCGCTCCCTTTCACCGATCTCCCGCTTTGACGGGACGCGCGGACAACTGCCGCGCGCCCATCCTGCGAGGGGAGGTTTGCGGCGTTTGTTCACACCGACCGGATGGGCATAGTATGGCCCGCATGCAAATCTTCATACCGGAAAAGTTATGGAAAGTATTGGCAATGCCGGCAAATGTTGCGGACGGCGCAAAAACCGCCGCCAAATTGCGCGGTGTTTCCATAAGATTAAAAATACTCCAGGGTGCCGGTTTCCGTTGTAAGCGACAGGCAGGCGTGGTATAATATGGTTTGCTATGAACAAAATGCCTGATAAAACCCGCCGCAATATCATTTTGCAGCTTCTCCTGCTCGCCGCCCTGATCGGTGTGACTTTCTGGTGGCTATTGCGCGATTGCGATGTGGAAACCATGCTTTCCACGCTCAAAGGCGCAAACCTCTGGCTGATCGGCCTGGGGCTTTTATGCATGGGGCTGTACATCTTCTGTGGCGGCAGCTCGGCGGCGGTGCTGTTCCAAGGCATGGGGCAGCCAATGGGGCCGCTGCGCCGCCTGAAATACCACCTGATTGAATTCTTTTTCAGCGCCATCACGCCCTCCTCCAGCGGCGGCCAACCCTTTGAGGTTGTCTTTATGCGCTTTGACGGTTACAAGGTAACCGAATCGACGGTGGTATTGCTGGTGGTGGCGGTGCTCTACAAAATCGCCATGCTGGTGTTGTTTTTCAGCCTGTATTTTCTGAACTTCGCCTTTTTGCATGCGCAAATCATGGGCATGTGGTTCCTGTTTCTGCTGGGACTGCTTCTGAACATAATCGTCATCGCGGTAATCGTCATGGCTCTGTATGCGCAAAAGACCATCCGCCGCCTGTGCGCTTGGTGTTTGCGCCTTCTGACGCGCATGCGCATTGTCAAACGGCCAGAATCGGCCCAAGAAAAACTCGACAACTGGCTGCATGGCTTCCACGACTGTGCAGGATTCATGCGCACGCATCCCGGGCCGGTGGTTAAGAGCTTTTTTATCGTGCTGTTCCAGCGCGTGCTATACCTGCTGATCCCCTGGTGTGTCTACGAGGCCATGGGGCTGGAGGGCGTTACAGTTTGGCAAATGATGGGATTGCAGCTTTTATTGTCCGTTTCGGTGGAAATGATGCCCTTGCCCGGCGCGGTCGGCATCAGCGAAACCGTCTCCCTCGTGCTTTACGACGCCATCTTCGGCGCGCAGTACCTTTATCCCGCCGTCATCCTCACGCGCGGCATTTCCTATTATCTGCCGCTGCTGGTTTCCGGCCTTGTAACGCTGGGAACGCGCGTAACGCAGTTGCGCGATGGACGGGCGCGGGCAGTGGAATGAGCGGCGGCCGGGGAAGCAAGCTCCCCCGGCGTACACAAGGCGATTTTGCCGCTTTTCCAAATCGTCAAAACCGGGCAGGTTGAAAACCCTGTTGGTTTTCAACCTGCCGCCGGGTACGATTGAAGCGCGAAAGGGCTTCAGCCTTCTCCCGCTCTCTTGGGATTTTTTGACAGCCAGGGCGGCACGGCCATAACATCCGGGCCGCTTGCTATTCTTCCAAAAACTTTGCCCATGGGCCAGGCGCCTGCGGCGCGTCCGACTGCGCCTGTAAAAGCCGGGATATATATTCCTGCACGCGCCCTTGCACGCGCGCGGCGCAGTTTTCCACTCCGTAGCGGCGGGCGATGGCCGTCAATTCGTAAAAGGCAAAGCCCAGCGCGTGCCCGCGCGCGTGAACGACCGCGCATGCCTGCCCGACGGCGTGGCAAAGCGCCGCAGCCTCCGGGGAAACGCTTTCTTTTGCCACCGCATGGCAATCCAGTATGGCGCGCTTGGCGATGGGCATCTTTACTTCCCCGCGCGCCCACAGCCGGGCAAGGCGCAGCGCTTCCCCTGGCCGCGGTTCCTCTGGCAACAGTTCTTCCAGCCGCAGAACCGCTTCTCCGGCCAGGGAAAGCGCCCACAAAACCAGCGCGCGGCGGCTCGCCTGTTCCGCGAGCATGGCAAGCCCGTCAAACAAGCTGTCGCCGGGCATAAACAGCACCTTATTCTTGCGCTTTGCCCGCGCCTGTACATCTTCCAGCCAGCTCATTGCGGCCTCCTTACTATTGATCGCAAAATCGCCCCGGCAGGGCCGGGGCGCTTCTTTTAGCGGTTGCCGTCGCGGGTGTAGAAAGCAATCCCGCCCACGGTCTTGTAAAGGTAGTCATTCTCCCAGCGCTCCTGCGCATCAACGGCTTGAAAGTACATCACGCCGGATGGGAGCGTGCGCCGCCCGGCCAGCGCCTCATGCGCGGCGCGCAGGCTGTCGGCGTCATAATAGTTGCCGATGGGAAACTGGTGTTTTTCATTCAGCACGCCTTCAAGCGTATTCGGGTGCCAGGGATCGTCTACGCGGTTAAGCGCGGCGCTGGCTACGGCCAGCTTGGCCTCGTAACTTTCATCGCGCGCCACGGCGTACACCGCGCGCGCCAGCAGCACCGTTTCCTGATCTTCCGTAAACGTCAGGGAGGGCAAGACCATCGCCAAAAACAGCAGCGCCACACACACCGCCGCCTTCCTCATGCGCGTCACCCTCCCTTCTCCGGCATTATAGCGCAGTTCGTAATACTTTTCAAGCATTTTGTAATAGATTTGAAATAATTGCCTATATTTCTAAATCTATTCACAGTCCCGGGAAATTATGACGGTTTTTCTGGATTTTTGAAGTTGCGGCAAAAATTTTGCCGAAGCCCGGCGCAGGGGTAAAAAAGCGCCCCGCGCACGTTTTTACGCATTTTCCTTCCCGTCTCAACAGCGCCGCCACGATTGTAAGCAAAGGGCTCCCTGAGGGCGCTCCAGGTATGGAAAAGGGCGCAAGTTTTAGCCTCTATTTGCTGAAATCTTAACAGCACAAAGGCACATAAACTGCTATAATACTCATAGAGCAAAGTGAGGAGGTATTCAGGATGAAAAACATTGATTTAAGCAAATACGGGATCACTGGCACGACCGAGATCGTATATAATCCTTCCTTCGAAATGCTGTTCGAGGAGGAGACCAAGCCCGGCCTGGAAGGTTATGAAAAGGGCCAGGTCAGCGAGCTGGGAGCCGTCAACGTCATGACCGGCATCTACACCGGCCGCTCCCCCAAGGACAAGTTCATCGTTATGGACGAAACCTCCAAGGACACCGTGTGGTGGACTTCCGAGGGTTATAAGAACGACAACCACCCCGCTTCCAAGGAAACCTGGGCGGCTTGCAAGGACATCGCTATCAAGGAGCTTTCCAACAAGCGTCTGTTCGTCATGGATGCTTTCTGCGGCACCAATAAGGACACCCGCATGGCCATCCGCTTCATCATGGAAGTTGCCTGGCAGGCCCATTTCGTAAAGAACATGTTCATCCGTCCCACCGAGGAAGAGCTTGAGAACTTTGAGCCGGACTTCGTGGTGTTCAACGCCTCCAAGGCCAAGGTGGAAAACTACAAGGAACTGGGCCTCAACTCCGAGACGGCCGTCGTGTTCAACCTCACCGACCGCCAGCAGGTCATCCTCAACACCTGGTACGGCGGCGAGATGAAGAAGGGCATGTTCTCGATGATGAACTACTACCTGCCGCTCAAGGGCATTGCTTCCATGCACTGCTCCGCCAACACCGATATGAACGGCGAGAACACCGCCATCTTCTTCGGCCTGTCCGGCACCGGCAAGACCACCCTCTCCACCGACCCCAAGCGCCTCTTGATCGGCGACGACGAGCA
>DVFZ01000099.1 GCA_018712945.1 Candidatus Pullichristensenella stercorigallinarum
GACGGCGCGAACGTCATCGACTACGAGACGGAAGGACATATCGTCTTTTGCAACGACGTGCTTGCTGAAGCCTGCGGCGCACAAATCGTGTTTGTCACGGTGGACACGGTCGGCAGCGCTTCCATTGATGATTACGCTTTGGAACTTTTCAACGCCTGGAACATCGGCGATGCGCAAAAACAAAATGGATTTCTGGTGCTCATGGCCATCGACGACGACAATTATTACGCCCTTCCCGGCACGGGGCTGGATCTTGAATTGAGCGCTGGCGTAATCAAACAATATCTGGACGAACATCTGGAGCCGGACTTTGCCGATAAGGATTACGACGCCGGGGCGCGCAAGCTGTTTGACGCCCTGTTTGAGCGCATTGCCGAAATCTGCGATGCAAACGTCACGCTCGCGGAGGGCGACGCGCGCTTTGAAGCCTATTTGGCGACAGACGACGGCGCGCAGGAATACGAGGAGCGGAGGGTGGCGCAGGAACAGTATGCGCCGCCGCGGGGAGGCTGTACATTGATTGGTTTTGATTGCATCGGCTGCACTTGCGGCGGCTTTGGCCTGCTTTTGCTCATTGTGCTTTTGTTGTTGGCCGGCATCGGCGGCGGTTTTGGCTACCGGCGCTATCGCCGCTTCCATCCTCCGGTGTATCCGCGCCCTCCGCGCCGTTGGGGGCCGTTCTGGGGCGGACCGCGCCCCGGACAGCATCCGCATCCGCCTCGTCCGCATAGCGGCGGATTTGGCGGCAATCGCGGCGGCTTCGGCGGTGGTTCGCGCGGCGGCGGCTTTGGTGGCGGCCGCGGCGGTTTCGGCGGCGGTTCCCGAGGCGGCGGATTTGGCGGCGGCCGTTCCGGCGGCGGCGGTGGCTCGCGTGGCGGCGGCGCCGGGCGCGGCAGATAATTGAAATGTTGCTTTTTGGCGCAGGGTATGGCGGATTTTTGTAAAGCCTGTTCACACCCTGCGCCTCGTGTGGTATAATATGTATAGACAATTTGGCTGGAAGGAGAGTCGGTTGGAATGCAAAAGCGTGAGTTTCCCCGTCTGAAGGACAAGGTCGTTCTCATTACCGGCGCGGCACAGGGCCTGGGAGAGGCGCTGGCCATCCGCCTGAGCGAGGAAGGCGCGAAGGTCGTCGTCGGCGACATGAACGTCGAAGGCGCGAAGAACGTGGCTGCCCAGCTTGAGGACGGCATCTCTACGCCGCTCAACGTATGCGACTACGAATCCTGCGTCGCCGCCGTACAGACCGCCGTAGACAAATATGGCCGGCTGGACATGGTGGTGGCCAATGCGGGCGTGGTGCGCTCCGACGCCATTGAGGACATGACCTACGAGGAGTTTTCCTTTGTTGTCAACATCAACCTGAACGGCTACTTTAACACCGCCAAGGCCGCAGTGGCCCAGTTCCGCAAGCAGGGTGGCGGCGGCGTGATTGTGCAGATCAACTCCAAATCCGGCAAAAAGGGTTCTGCCAAGAACTGCGCTTACGCGGCCAGCAAGTTTGGTGGCATCGGCCTGACCGAATCGCTGGCGCTGGAGCTGGCGCAGGAGAATATCCGCGTCAATTCCATCTGCCCCGGCAACCTGCTCGATTCTCCGCTGTGGGTCAATTCCCTCTATGAGCAGTATGCCCGCAATCAGGGCACCACGAAGGAAAAGATCCGCGAAAAATACATCAACCAGGTACCCATGCGCCGCGGTTGTCAGTATGACGACATCGCCAACGTCATGGTTTTCCTGCTCAGCGACGAATCCAGCTACATGACCGGCCAGGCCATCAACGTTACTGGTGGCCAGCAAATGCAGCCCTGAGGCGCGAAGGCGCGCCCTACCAATAACACGATGCAATCCAAAGGAGGAACACGGCTATGATGACCAAGGCGGTGCGCATCCACGGCAAGATGGATCTGCGCTTGGAAGAGATTGAGCTCCCCGAAGTCGGGGACGACGACGTGCGGGTCAAAATTATCTCCGATTCGATCTGCATGAGCACTTATAAGGCTTCTGTCGAGGGCGCGGCGCATAAGCGCGTGCCGGACGACGTGGCCGAGCATCCCACCATCGTGGGCCATGAGTTCTGCGGCGTAATTGACGCGGTGGGCAAAAATTGGCAGCACAAGTACAAAGCGGGCCAGGGCTTTGCCATTCAGCCGGCGCACTTCTACAAAGGCTCGCAGCTGGCTCCTGGCTATTCCTATCAGTATTGCGGCGGTGACGCGCAGTATGGCCTGGTGCCGATTGAAACGCTGCTGACCGACAACCTGCTGACGTATGATTCCGACACCTACTTTTACGGCTCGCTGTCGGAGCCGATGAGCTGCATCATCGGCACCTTCCACGCCATGTATCATACCAAGCCCGGCTCCTATGAGCACGATATGGGCATCGTCGAAGGCGGCAAAATGGCTCTGCTGGCCTCCGTCGGCCCCATGGGCCTCGGCGCTATCGACTACGCGCTGCACTGCGACCGCCGTCCCAGCCTGCTGGTCGTCACCGATATCGACGACGAGCGCCTGGCGCGCGCCGAGAGCATCTATACCGTGGAGCACGCAAAGTCCCTGGGCATTGAGCTGCACTACGTCAACACCTCCAAGCCAGAATATGGCACGGAGTATCTGCGCTCCCTGACCGGTGGCACGGGCTACAATGACGTGATCTGCTTTGCGCCGGTAAAGAGCGTCGTCGAGCAGGCGGACGCCATCCTCGGCTTTGACGGTTGCCTCAATTTCTTTGCCGGCCCGACGGACAACCAATTCAAGGCGGAGTTCAACTTCTATAACGTGCATTATCTTTACACCCATCTGGTGGGCACCTCCGGCGGCAACACCAGCGATATGAAGGAAGCCATCAATATGATGACCTCCGGCAAGATCAACCCGGCGGCGATGGTGACGCACATCGGCGGCCTGAACGCCGTGGTCGATACCACGCTGAACCTGCCCAAGATCCGCGGCGGCAAAAAGCTGATCTACACCCAGATCGACCTGCCGCTGACAGCCATCGCCGATTTTGCCGAGAAGGGCAAGACCGAGCCGATGTTTGCCAAACTCGCCGAAATCTGCGACCGTCACAACGGCCTGTGGAGCGCCGAGGCGGAGAAATACCTGCTGGCCAACGCCAAGGAAATCTGACATAATCCTGCAGAGGGCGCGAAGATCGCGCCCCTCCCCCATTTTCCGCGCGCTGTATACCGGCGCGCGGTTTTTGCGGCGCAGGGAAATAAAAGTAAATTCAAGCGAGTGGTTTGCAACATAACCGAAGGATAGATAAAAAGTATTGTACGGATGGAACGCAATAAACTACGCAAAAATAGATAAACACGGTTTATAGACAAACGATGCAAGATAATTTGGAATACACTCCCAGCAGGCCAGAGAAAATAAGATGGACAGCCGTCGTTGCCAGCACATTGCTCTTCTCTCCCTATCCCCGTCCCATTTTTCGAAAAAGCATTTTTGCGGCCTTTTCCGGACATCCTTATTCCTGGAAAGGATGTCGATACACCATGATTGAACAGGATACCATCCGCTTGTTGCGCGAATGCGACGCGGGCGTACAAATGGGCGTTTCAGCGATTGACGAGGTACTGCAATTTGTACGCTCGGATGATATGCGCACCCGTCTCTCTGCCTGTAAACGGGAACATGAAGAACTCGGCACGCAGATCCGCCAATCCCTGGATCGCTATGGAGATGATGGTAAGGAGCCAAATCCCATTGCCAAGGGCATGTCATGGCTGAAGACCAACGCGGAATTGCGCATAAAGCCCTCTGACAGCACCGCTGCCGCCTTGGTTACAGACGGTTGCAATATGGGTGTCAAATCCCTGAATCAATATCTGAACGAATATGAGGCCGCAGACGAGCATTCCAAGGATGTGGCCAAGCGCTTGATTCATCTGGAGGAAAAGCTGACGGCGGACATGCTCGGCTACCTGTAAAGCACAATAGGACACCGCCCCTGCACTACGCAGGGGCGGTGCTTTCATCGCACGTGATTGCGCTATTTCTGAGCGTCCAGGCGTTCAACCGTCTCGTCCAACGCCTTGGCCACGGCAAGTACAATGGGCGTAGAATCAAATGGCTGCTGCTGCGGTACGCGCGGCTTCAGGAAACTACAGTCCAGCCCGCCCAGCTCCTCGCGCATCCGCATCAAGAACGGAGCGGTGATTTCTTCCTTGAGCGCGGTGGTCTTTTCCGCCGGGCCGGAATACTTCATGGAAAGCACCATCAGCGCCCCAACAAGCGCGCCGCATGTGATGCCAATGCCCATGCCCCCGCCAAAGGCCGCGCTCACGCGCAGATCCTCTTCGCGCATACCAAGTCCATAGGCAATGTTTGCTCCGCGCAGTATGCGCTCGCAGCAATTCAGGTTCACGCCGCCATAGCGCGCGTTTTCCTCCGGCGTATAAAACGCCGCCTTGCCGAAGTTGCTCTCGATCAGGTTGCTCAACTTCCCTTCCATTGTTTCTGTCTCCTTCGTCCTTTTTCGCCGGGAAACGCATGATTCGTGGCGTTATCCGTCACGCGCCATACACCGTCGTAAATACGTTACATGCAGTGCATAACAGCACCAGGGGCAGCAGGCTGATCACCGTGCCGATTATCGAGCAAACCAATCCCGCCGTGCCAATCCCCTGCTTGTCAGGTTCCCTGCGCCCCTGCACGCCCAGAATAATCCCAACAATGCCCAAGACGAGACTGACCCACACGGAGAAAAAACTGAAAACCAGGGAAAGAATTCCCAAGACCAAAGAAGCAACTGCCATTTTTCAACCCCCTCCTTTGCGCCAAGCGCCGGATGTATTTTCATCCTACCACAAAACCCGAAAAAAATCCACAGTACATGCGGTTTTTCATACTGCTGTAGTGTAGAGCTACAATACATATTGGACAGGGGAGGG
>DVFZ01000100.1 GCA_018712945.1 Candidatus Pullichristensenella stercorigallinarum
TTTGCGGCGGGGGCTTTCCCATCCGCCTGCAAACGGGCGAGCTGGTGGCTGTGGCGCTGGCCTCTGGATTGCCGGATATAAAGGATCACGGCTTCCTGGTCGATTGTTTGGCCGGCCACCTGGGCGTGGAAGCCCCGGCCATTGATCTGTAAAAAGCGGCCCGGCGGAGGTTCCGTGACCTCGCGCCGGGCCGCTTTTTTGTCAAAACACCTTTTTGAGCACATAGACAATCCAACTGCATGCCTCACGCATGCGGTTTTTCAGCCATATTCCCAAGGGATGGGGCGATTCGGCGGCGATGCCGCTAGCCTCAATGCCCACATCGCGGGCAATCCACAGAGCACGCTCCAAGTGGTAATCGCTGGTGACAACGATAGCGCTTTCCCAACCGCGTTCGCGCATCAGGGCCTGCGCGTTTTGCAGGTTCTGTTCGGTGTTGTAGGAGCCGTCCTCCAGGACGATGTTTCCCTCCGGCACGCCCTGTTCCACCAGCCAAGCGCGCATGGCTTCAGCTTCGGAAACAGGTTCGTCCCTGCCCTGCGCGCCGCAGACGATGACCTGGGCCGCCAAGCCCTGTTGCCATGCCTCCAGCGCCGCTTCGCAGCGATAGCGCAGGCTGTCGGAGAGCGTGCCGTCCGGCCGCACGCGCGCGCCCAATACGATGATGCAATCGGAAGCAACAGGCGTGCGCGCAACCCCGGAGCGCCAGCATACCGCGCCGAAAAGCGCCATAAACATCACCACTCCTACAAGCGCGAGCAGAGCCACGGCGCGCAGCAGGCGCGCTTTTTTCGTCATACCGGCCTTTATTCCTCCGTCAGGAAGGCGGCGATGGCTTCCATGGTCTTGGTGCGGTCGGGCACGATGACCGACATGCCGCGCACGGTCTGGAAGCTGTAGCCGTTGTCCACGGGAATGCGCAGCTCCTCAAACTCCGCGTCCTTGAGCGAGAGCATGGCCGGAGCCAGCAGCATGATGTCCTGCAAAGTGAGGTTGGTTACAACATTGTCTATGTTGGCCATGGCCAGCGCTGAAAGTTCCACCATGGACATGTCCACCAGCTTGTAGAAGATTTTGGTGATGACCTCGCGCTGGCGGGCGGTGCGGCCGAAATCGCCGTCGGAGGTGCCATAGCGGTAGCGGGCGTAGGCTTGCGCCTGTTTGCCGGTCATGAGCTGTTCGCCCGGCTCGGTGAGCAGGCCGTCGTTTTCATCAATGCCCAATACCTTGTTGTCCTCTTTGATGACGGCGTTGATGCGGTCCATATAGTACTCGCTTTCCACCGTCAGGGTCAATCCGCCAATTTGGTCGATCAAGTCGGCCAACATGGAAAAGTTGACGCCCACATAATGGTCGATTTGAATGCCGAAGTTATTCTCAATCGTCTGCAAAAGCAGATCCGCGCCGCCAAATACGTAGGCCGCGTTGAGCCGGTTGTTTTCATGGCCGGGGATGGCGACGATGATATCGCGCATCAGGCTCATCAGCTTGATCTTCTGGTTATCTGTATCCACAGTGAGGATAATCATGGTATCCGTACGCCCTGTGGTCTGCCCCGGACGGGCATCAATGCCCAGCAGCAGTATGTGGCGAAGCTCGTTGACCTTGGCGATGGACGCTTCCAGGGATTCGCTCATCTCCGCGTCGTGAAACTCGATCTGGTCGCCGTCCTCAAGCAGGATCTCCTCCAGATAGCCCTCTTCATCCACCATTACGGCGGAGGCGGCGCCTAACGTCAGCACGATGGCCAACAGCGCTGCAAGCGTGGCACGAAACATTTTTCCCATTTGTAAAACACCTCGTTGCATATTGCGTTTGTTACAGCACTTTGACGCGAAAACCCGCGCGTTGGTTGCATGTTCATGTTCAATATTACACATTTTTCGGCGCTTCGTAAAGCATGGGAAGGTGAATTAACCAGGTTCTAAACGCATTGAGCGAATCTTGTCTAGATGCCGCCACAACTAACGCTCGCGGCGCACGAGCAGCAGCGTAAGCGCCAGGCATAAAAGCGAAAGCGCGCCGTTGGCATAGAAGTTCACGGTCATGCCCTCAAGCTGCGTAGGCAGCGCGGAGATGATCCACCCCGCCACCACCGGGCCGATGAACACGCCCACGCCGTACACGGCCTGGTACACGCCCATGGCCGCGCCGCGCCGCTCGTCGGGGATATCGCGGATCGAGAGGGAAAGCGTCAGCGGCAGAATCAGCCCCATGCCCACGCCGAACAGCGCCTGTGTGCCCATCATGGGCCAAAGCCCCATGGCGCGCGGATAAAGGAAACAGGCCAGCCCCACCAGGGCAAAGCCTGCCGACAGCACGGCGCGGAAGCCAAAGCGCGGGGCCAAATAAGCGCCGCTCAGGCGTGCCATGATCGTATTGGGCAAAAGATACATGACCGAAAGATAGCCGAGCTGGGAAACTGTCAACCCCGCTACATCCCGCGCCCAGTTTGGCACGAACCCCAGTATCGTGCCCCAACACACCAGCCGGAACAGCGTGCCCAGCAGCGTGCCCACCCGCAGCCCGCGGTTGGAAAGCACGGCCTTAAAGCTGCGCAGTGAAAGCCGCTCGCCCTCCGGGGGCCGGTCGGGGACGCGGCGCATGAGCAAAAGCCCCGCCAACGCCGCGGCCAGCGCCAGGCCAAAAGCAGCCGTTTCGTCAACGCGCTGGGCGAGCTGCGCGCCCAACAACATCGCCACGATCTGCGAACCGTATTGGGGAACCATCAGGCGGCTCACCGCCGGGGCGATTTCATCCGCCTCATAGGAAGCGGAATAGAGCACAGAAAAGGAGACCCACGTCGCCGCCGTCACGCCGGACAGGCCGCGCGCAACCAGCGCCGTGATGTGCGTGAGCGTCAGCGGCACGCCGCTTGCGGCCAACAGATCGGTCAGTATAAGCCCGCCGCAAGCCAGTATCGAGGCGCAGAAACCAAGCGTCACAAAGGGTTTGCGCCGCCGGGTCAGGTCAGACGCGATGCCCAGCGGGATCGGCAAGATCATTTGCGCAAAGCCATACGCGCCCACAATCAGCCCGGTCATCACCTCCGGCGCCAGCAGGCGGTCGGATACATAGGTGGAAAAGAAAGACGGGTAGGTGTACATCGAAAACCAGAACAGGAAGATGGCGGCGAGTACAGGCAGTTCGTTTTTGCGAGAGGGTTTCCCAGCCACGCGCAAGCCTCCCTTCCGTTTTCTTCAATTATAACGCCGTGGCGATGTTTTGTAAAGAAAAAATGAAATGTACTCTTGCCGCCGGTTTCTGGAAGCTCTTGGCATTTTGCGCCGCGTTTGGGGAATACTGTGCGTGTATGCTCAAAAGCGGAGGTGAACGCGCGTGCTCTTTATCGTTGCGGCGCTGGCGGCGGGATTTTGCATGTTGCAAATTCCGCTCAAAGTGGCGTTTTGCGTGCGGGCGGATGAGCGCGTGGGCGCAACGCTGGGTGTGCGGCCATTTGCGGGATATTCTGCCATGCAGGCCGCGCGGATGCGGTTGGAAAATGGCAAGTCAAAGAAAAAACCAAAGAAGAGGCGAAAGAAAAAGCCAAATCTGGGACTTTTGTGGGCGATAGGCCGCCGTTTGCTCGCCCATGTGCGTTTGGAGGAGTTGCGCGCGCAGGGAGAAATGGGCCTGTCGGACGCCGCCGCCACCGCGATGGCTGTGGGATGCTTGCAAGCGCTGTTGCGCGCCGTAGGCGCGGCGACGGGCGCGCAAGTGGTTTGGCGCGTACAACCACAGTTCCAGGCACAATGCTTGCGCGGCGAGATTTCAGGAATCGTATCCATGCGCGTGGGGCATATTATTCTCGCGGCCCTGGCGGGCGTCATTGAAAATAGCAGGAGGCGCCGATATGGAAAAGCATCCGATTGAAAGCATTATGACCACGACAATGGAGAACATACGCGACATGGTGGACGTCAATACCGTCGTCGGAGAGGCGATCGTCACCGGCGATGGCTCCACCGTCATCCCCGTTTCCCGGGTGGCTTTCGGCTTTGTGGCAGGCGGCGGAGAGTACAAGTGCGCCAAGCAGGCTGCGGAAGCGCCGTCCTTTGCCGGGGGCACCGGCGCGGGCGTGAGCGTACAGCCTGTGGGCTTTATCGTCGTCAGCGAGGGGCAGGTGCGCCTGCTGCCGGCGCAGGCTTACGCGCCTGTGGACAGGATCATCGAAATGGTTCCGCAGCTCATGGCACAGATCAAAACCGCGCTGGAAAACCGCGCCGCGAAAAAGGCGGAAAGCACGCCGCCCGAGGGTTGAATTCCAGCGAAAGGCGGCGAAAACAAGCCCTGCTGCGTTCTGAACAGGCCGCGCCGGCGCATAGGATGCCCTATGCTCAGGCGCGGCCGTTTCGCGGTGCGCCGGAAGGGGAGAGTGGCATGCTGTTTCTGGGGGAAGCGCTTTTATGGGCGGCGGAAAACCTTTGGGCATTGATCTTACATATCACCGGGCGAAGCTCATTTCCCAAGCCCCTTTCCGCCACAGAGGAAGCCGAGCTGATCCGGCGCATGGGGGAGGGGGACACGGCCGCGCGTGACGCTCTGATCGAACACAATTTGCGCCTGGTGGCGCACATCGCCAAAAAATACCAGGGCGGCGCCTTGGATGCGGACGATATGGTTTCCATCGGCGCGATCGGCCTGATTAAAGCGGTAAACACCTTCCGCCCAGAGGCGGGAAAGTTGACGACCTACGCTTCGCGCTGCATTGAAAACGAGATTCTCATGCAGCTTCGCGCCGGGCGCAAGACGCGCGGCACCGTGCAGCTGGAGGAGCCGATCGGCACGGACAAGGAGGGCAACGAAATTCGCCTGACTGACCTGATGGGCACGGACAAAAATGTCGTCAGCGACGCGGCGGAGACTTCCATTGAATCCGCCCGCGCCCTGCGCCTGTTGCAGACGCCGTTGTTGGAGGAACGCGAACGGCGGGTGGTCGAAATGCGCTACGGCCTGCGCGACGGCCAGCCGCGCCCGCAGCATGAAGTCGCCCGAGCGTTGGGCATTTCGCGTTCGTATGTATCGCGCATTGAGAAAAAAGCGCTGGAGAAGTTGCGGAACGCCCTGGGAGAATAGGCGAGGACGCGCAACCCCGGTACTGGCGTTATTCAACGGGTGGAAGCGCGGCAAAGCGGCCTGGCCGTGTGCTTTGAGGGGCGAGGAATGAGCGCAGGATGCTACCTGAGGCGCTGGAATGTGGGGCCGCCCAGCCCTGCTCATTTGGCGGCATGGGAAAGGGCGCAATTTCAAAGGGCTTGCCGCCTGCGGCGATGTGCCGGCGGCAAGCCCTTTGGGGTGGGCGGCGTTACCATGGCCGTTGGTACGTGCGCCTAAAGCTCAAGTTCGCATTTTTCCGGCAGTTCCAGGCGGTGAAAGTCGAGGTTACTATCCATTTCAGTAAAGCCATTTTTGCAGTTGTTGCTCCATACATTGCGCACCGTTGAACGAAGGAACAAGAGGCTGCCACGATCCAGCTCGTAGTTGATATAGAGAACTTGAACGCCGCTTTGCGTAGCAGCCAGCACTTTTTCGAACATCCCCGGATGGCGTTGCATCGTCGTCTTGGGCGGGACAACCAGTACAGGGCAGGAGATTAACGCTTCGGCACTGGGTTCCTTACCCGTAACCGAAAACAACCGCCCAGCATTGTGATGCGGCAAAAAACGGTTTTTTACCGTTTTTTCAAAAATATCCTCGATACACCAGAACAATATCGGCGTATCTTCTTTGATCTGCGCGATTTCGTACACGGATTCCCTTTTCATCGTCAGTGAAATCTGATAAACGCGGTCGCGCTGATTTGACAGAAGCCTGCATACCTGTGTGTAATAACGCTCCGTAGTGATAACCAAATCGAAATGATCTTGCAGAAGAGAAGGATTCCTTTGGACTTGCGCAATCGTAAAACTGTCCAGCTTTACAAGCGGCATGCTGGCCAATTCCGCAACGGTCGTTTCCAAAAGCTCCTCGCAGGCACATACCCACGCGATATGCACATTGGGCGTTCTGCGCTTGAAACGCGCGATTTCCTGTTCGAGTATATCCCGGATCTGCTCTTCTGTAATTTCGGCTGAAAATGCCCGGTTCAGCGCCTGGTCGATTTCGGCGCGCAGGTGTGCCATCTCAAGCTCCGTTTCCATGCGCATGACATATGTTCCGCTGCCTTGCACGGAGATCACCTTGTTCATCTGAACGAGTTTCTTGTAAGCCGCTTTTGCAGTGCCCACAGAAATGCTGTATTCCTGCTTGAGTTCCCGCTCTGTGGGCAGCTTTTCGCCGCTGACAAGTTCCCCGCTGCGGATCATCTCCAATACCTGGTCAACGATCTGCAGATAAATGGGCACATCGCTGCTTTTATCCAATGTCAATTTCATGCGATACCCCTTTTCAAATCCACCTTTTGCCGAACGGATTGGCACGCCGTCTCTGTATATCTATTCCTACACATATTCTACCATAGCTCGTTGCGAAAGTCACCCGGAATTCGCGCAGATGCCAAAAATACCCGCGAAGGGTTGCTCCCTACGCGGGCAAACGGCCGTCAGATTGCTTTCTCTAGGTAGCGGTTTATATCTTCAATAACCTGATCTACCTCTGTGCGGAAGCGGTTTACCTGCCGGAGGAAATCTGTCTGATGGAATACGATCCATTCGGGGCTGGTGTTCTCCCGCGTGATGCCGCATACGCGATAGAAGCCATGGAAGGCCTTTAGATCATAAGCCACATCCTGATAATAGGGGCTCACCGTTGTATACATCAGGGCGTTCAGCCGGCCGGCCGCGGTTTTATACAGGGCATTGAGCGCCTCGCTGTCCGCGGCGCCTTTCAAGGCGACTTGCTCAGCGGCCTGCCGCAGTTCCTCCGCCTTGGAGATGACGCTGGAAAGGTCAAAGGCGTCGCACAGGTCTGTTTCGTAGCCGCGCAGAATCTCCAGCATCTTTTCCGCCATCGCCACAAGGTCCACCGGAAGCACTTTGCTTTGCATGATGCGCAGGGCAAACGATGCAAATATGCGGCTATCGCGCACGAGGATATCAAGGTCGGCCTTATCATAGGTATCCTGTTTCGAATGCCACCACCAGCCGCCGCCAGAGCCGCCGACCTTCGCGCCGGCGTGTTCCGCGTCGGGCCTGTCGCGCAGCATCAGGTGGAAGGGCACGAACGCGCCCCACATGGAGTTGTCTCCCGCCCGGATCGGGAAATCCCAGACTGGCTCGGCCCCGGCAACATCGCGGACGGCATCCTCGAAATAGCCCGGCTTTTCGCTGAGTGTCGAGCGCACCAGCGGAATAACGCCAAAGCGGCTTCCGGGCGAATCAGCGTTGATATAGGCCACGCAATGCTTGCGCAGGCTTTCAAATTCGCGGTCGCAATAATATGTGGAGCCCGCATAGCGGCCGTTGGAATGCCCGGGCCACCAGGCGATGCGAATGCCTCGCTTGAGTTCCGCGCGATGCTCGTGGAACAGGCGCGCCATTTCCAGGCAGAGGGCGTTGCCCACGGCATTGTCGGTAATGCCGACATACCAGGAATCGAGATGGCCGGAAAGGAGCACGTAGTCGTCGCTCTGGCCGGGAATTTCCGCGACGGCCAGGTGCAGTTTGCGCACGCCGGAATCCGTGCAGGCGGTCAAGCGCACGCGGGCATTGCCTTTCTTCGCCATTTCGATGAGCATTTCGCCATCGGAATTCTTGACGGAAACCTCTGGGATGGTGGGCAGTAGGCGATGCGTTTCCGGCGTGGGCGCGCCCCAAACGGGCGATGCCGTCATTTCGTGGATTACGTCTTCCTTTGATGGCCAGACGTGGATCAGGGCGATTGCGCCAAGCTCTATCGCTTTATCCATATGCTGCGGGCCGCCGCCCTCGCTGACGATGATCTTTCCTTCGACCTGCTCGCGCGTCCAGTTGATCTGCGCCGCCGTGTCGAAATCAATGCCGCCTTTTCCCGTGGCATACACCAGTTCGCCGGTCACGCCGTCCGGGCAATTGGCTGAGAAGGCGCGCGTTTTCGCGGGAATTTCCAGCGTGGCGCCATCCGGCTGCAGCACGCTCAAAGACGCCTTCTTGGGATCGCTCAAATACGAATCAAAAACGTATTCCCGATAGGGGACGCCGTATTCATCGAGCTTTCCGAGAAGATACTGCAATGCTTCCAGCTCTCCGGCGCTGCCGGAAAGGCGGTCGATGGTGTCAAATTTTTTCAGGACCATATCCAGGTTTTCCCTGCTGATAGATTCCAGAATAGCCCTTTCCGTTTCGTCAAAGTACTTTGCCATCTCTCCAGTTTCCCTCCCTGATCAGATAAAGTTTAATGCCAGACCTCTTTCAGCACGCGCAGGGCGTTGCCGCCGATGACTTTTTGAATGTCCGCATCCGAATAGTCATGTTTGACGAGCCAACGAACGATGTTCAAGGATGCCTCTGTGGGATTTTCCATGCCGCGCACGTATTCGACATGCGTAAAGCTATCCTTGGACTGCGTGTTTTTCACGGCCAGGTGTGAGGAAAACGCTTTGTGGAGGCCCACATGGTCGCCATACAGTGTATCCGGGCCGAAGGCGACATGGTCAATGCCCACCAGATTGACCAGGTATTCAAAGTGCTCCATGACCGAATCAATGCTATGCACGCGGTTGTTGCGCGTGATGGTGGTGTGCGGCGCCGCTTCAACGCCGACCACGCCGCCTTTGTCCGCGAGCATGCGAATTACCTCGTCGCCCTTCAGGCGCTTGCTGTCCCAGAGCGCACGGGCGCCCACATGGGTAAGCATGATGGGCTTTTTGCTTTCCTGAATGGTTTCCATGGTCGTCAGGTCGCCCGCATGGGAGCAGTCGATAAGCATGCCGACCTCGTTCATGCGGCGGATCGCTTTGCGGCCGAGCATGGTCAGGCCGCCATCGCGCTCCTCCTGGATGCCGCCTCCCAGCAGACTGGACTGGCTGTAGGAAATGCCCATCTGCCGCACGCCCAGGCCGTAGAGCACGTCGATGCGCTCCACCTCGTTTTCGATCGGGCCCGGGCCTTCAAGCGCGGGAACGAAGGCGAGCTTGCCCTCGTTGTGGGCGCGCACGATGTCGTCCACCGTAGCGCCGCGAATGACAAACTTCTGCTGCGCAACGTCGCAAAGGCGCATGCCCAGATCGTGTATGATATCCGTCCACTTCCAGCCGTTTTTGGAGGTAATGACACACGTGCCGTCCATCATATTGTCAAACACGGCGTCCAGACACGAATTTGCCAAGGCCTGGTAGGCCATGAATTGGCGGCCAGAGTGCTTATAGGCAACGTTGTTGTGCATGTCCTTGGGGAAAAGGCAAGCATGCTCGTGGAGCGAAATGACGATACTTTCCTCCATCAGCCGCTTTGCGCGCGCTTCCTGCTCCTCAGTGAGCGGCACCAGCTCCATGGGGATCCACTGGCCGCTGGGATCAATAAGTTCCACCGTGTCAAATTCAGAATTGTCTACGTAGGAATACGCATAGTAGCCGTCGTATTGCTTATTCAGTCCCATATGTCTTTTCCTTCCTCCTGTTGCTTATAGAGTGCGTGCGCTGTTATAGGATTCGTTTTCCGTACATGCTGATCAGCTGACCGGAACGCTTGCCGGTCAATTTGCCATCCAGCATTGCCGCTTCGCCGTTGACCAATACTGTGCTGACTCCGCTTGCCATGATGTTCGGATCCGTGCAGGAAACCTGCGAGGCATCGGGATAGCTGAACTTGTCCAGATCCACAATGGCCACATCGGCGGCCCGGCCCTCGGCCAGCATACCGCGGTCGCTCATGCGGAATTGCTGCGCGGGCAGGCTGGTCATGCGCCGGATAATTTCCTCACGCCGCACGCCGGCGGCCAACATATTGCGGTAGAAAATCGGCATGGCGCCTTTGCGGAACAACTCGTACCAGGCGGTGCGGTCGAAAACCTCTCCGAATATTCGATCTGATCCAGGCCCGACGATGGGGCAACCGGCGACGGTTTCGTTGTAGGGAGTGCCCGGAAAATCCACACGGCTCATGCCGCCCTGCCAGAAAGTCAGCGTATCTGGCGCTTTCTCCAGCAGCTCCAGGAGCAGCTCGTCCAGCGTTGTACCGCGCTCGGCGGCAATATCGCGCAGGGCGCGGCCTTCCAGGGCCGGGTCGCCCGTATTGATGATCAGCATTTCGTCCTTAAAGCGCGTGCTGCGCAGTATCTCTGCACGCCCCTCAGGCGTTTTGAGCGCCGCCTCGAATGCGGCCCGGTCTTTGCCAAACAGGACGTTGGAGGCGGATATGATAAACTGGATCAGGCGGTCTTTGCGCTTGAGATGACCGCTGCTTTTGGGAATGGTGTCAATGGCGATTTCCAGGCCGCGCGCGCGTGCGTCCATGGCCATGCGATAGCCTTCAACGGCGCGGGGCGCATAGTGCGATACCTGTACGCGCGCGCCGGATCTTTCGCCGATTTCAATGGCCTCGGCAATGGACTTTTCAAACCCGTCCTGCATGCGCAGGTGGGATGCGTATACGCCATCCTTTTCCGCGACCATTTTTGCGCACTCGATCAGCTCTTCCGTATCCGCGTAGCGGCCGGGGATATAGGAAAGGCCTGTTGAAATGCCCATCGCGCCCTCATCCATACCGGCGGCAATGAGCTCCTTCATGCGCGCCAGTTCCGCTTCGCTGGGCTTGCGGTCTTTGGAGCCTCCCATAACGCACCAGCGGATGGTGCCGTGCCCCAGCAAAAAGGACATATTGATATTCACGCCGCCCCGGTCGCGCAGAACCTTTGCATATCCTTTCAGGCCGGTCCATGCGGGGTTTTCCGCGATGAAGCGACGCTTTGCTTCCGCGGACGCCAAGCCGTTTTCATACATATATGTGTAGATCTGCTCTGAATCTCCGCCCGTCAGCGAATGGCCACAGTTGCCGTTGACCGTGGTCGTCACGCCCTGGCGCAGATAGCTTTCAAGGGTATCCCCACCCAGGGCGGCCAATTCTTCATGAACATGCGGATCAATGAACCCGGGGCAGACGGCTTTGCCGCCCGCGTCAATCACCACGCCGGCCTCGCCGTCTACATGCGTGGCGATCCGCGCGATCTTTCCATCGCGGATGCCAAGTTCCGCGAAAATTCCAGGGTTGCCTGTTCCATCAATTACAAAGCCGTTGATGATCTTGGTATCAAAGCGTTCCACGCTCATTCTCTCCTTTGCTATTCGTGAACATACAGCTCCCTATAGCTGGAAGCCAGCCCGGTTCGCAGCTTGACCGGCTGTGGAAAGGCGCGCTTGGAATGCATCAGTCCGCAGTTAAGCAGCGCCTCCGCCAACTTCAGCGCCGCTTTGGCCGGGTTGACCACCGGAATCCCCAGCGCATTCCCAAGCTCACGATCCACTTCCATGAAGGCCATCGTCATGCAGCCAATCGCCAGAGCGTCCACATGTTTTTCGCGGATTGCGCGCCCGGCGGCCTGAACGACTGTTTCAATTATTTTCCCACGGCTTTTTTGCATTTCCAGCACAGGTATGTCCACGCCGATCACTTCTGCCAGCTTTTCAGATACGCCGGCGCGGAAAGCCAGCTCAACGCTGGAAAAGAAGCGATCGCCGTTGGTCTTGAGCACGCCGAAGCGGTGGCCGAGCATTGCGGCGATGTGGAAGGACGTCTCTCCCGGGCCGAGCACCAGCATGCGCGTGGTCAGCTCGCGGATGGCGTCAAGCCCGGGATCGCCGCCACAACCCAGAATAGCGGCGTCAAAGCCCTCTTCCTCTTTGCGCATTGCGACCTCGACTGCGCCGGGAATGGAAAGATATTCCTCGTACATACATTCGATTGACCGCGGGCCATTCGCGGCCACGGCGAGCTCTACATACGTCTGCGCATCGGCCCAGGATCTGAGTATCCTTTCCCGGCGCGCGGCCTCGTCGGCTTCCATCTTTCCCGGAACGATATAGACGATCTTCATGCCGCCCTCCTTGCAAAAAAAGGCTCTCTGGCAACCGGCGCGTGCCGGCCGCCAGAGAATGCCGCTTTAATGGTTACTGTACTGCATGCACATTCAGCAGGCTCTCGGCATCGCAAACGCCATACAGGCCGGGCTTGAGGCTCCAACCGGTGTAATTGGCGTTGGAATAGGCGTAGGCATTGGTGCGCACCAATACGCTCACAACCGGCAGTTCTTCCACAAACGCTTCCTGGAATTTGTAGGTGAGTTCCAGGCGCGTGTCGGCATCCGCAGTAGCGGAGATCTCGTCAAGCAGCGCGTCGATTTCGTCGTTCTGATACTGCATGAAGTTCATCGTGGCAGTGGAGTGATAGATGGAGGTCATGCCCATATCGCAGTCCTCGATCACGCCCCACTCAATGTAGTTGATATCGAAGGTCTTCTGCTTGGTAACGAGATCGGTATAGGTTGCCGGGTCGACGATGTTGATGTCGATATTCACACCGATCTCCGCGCAGTTGGCCTTGAAGATGTTGGAAATGGCGTCAATATTGCTGGTATTGTTGCGGCAGGTGAGCGCAAAGGAAAGCGGATCGCCGCTCTCGCTTTCGCGTATGCCGTCTCCGTCGCGGTCGATGTAGCCGGCCGCTTCAAGTTCGGCATTCGCCGCCTCGACATCCAGCGCCGGGAAGGTCGCGGCTCCTTCGACAAGGGTGGAATACACGGGGGAAATGGGGGTTTCCATCTTCACACCGCCGCCTTCAATGGCGATATTGATCAGCGCGTCGCGGTCAATGCACTGCGCGATGGCCTTGCGCACCACGTTGTCGGCAAGCAGTTCGTTGGCATAGCTGAAGCCGAAGTAGCCGAAACCGAGGGAGGGCACGGTAGCGACCGCGTAGGGCTCGCCCGCATTCGTCACCTGGTTCTGCAGGGAAACCGCCAGCGTGGAGGTGATCGCCTCAATTTCGCCGGAGAGCAGCGCCAGCACGGCGGAGTTCGCGTCGGCATAGATGCGGACGGTCAGCGTATCCAGGTAGGGGCCTTCCAGTCCGAACGGCTCGCCCCAGCCCTTGACCGCAGAGAAGGTGTAGTATTCGCCCTGGGAGTAGTCTTCAAGTTTGAAGGGGCCGTAGCCGATCGTGGGATATTCGCAGGTGGCGAAATCCTCGACGTCGCGGAGCAGGTGCTCCGGCATGATGTCTACCCAGTATCCGGCCTTGGTCAGCATATTGACCTGCGGGGTCTTCATATAGACCTTGACGGTATAGCCATCCTCGAGCACCTCGGCATGATCGACATTGGAATAATAGTCGGAGCCGAAGTTCACGGTCTTGTTGACGCAGGTATTGATGGTAAAGGCAAGATCCTCGCCGGTGAGCGGCTCGCCATCATGCCAGTAGAAACCTTCACGGAGCTTGAGCGTGGCGGACATCAGGGTGTCGTCGTCCCACGCATAGCTTTCGAGCATGTAGGGAACCTTCTCGGCGTTTTCGTTAAAGGTAACTTGGCCCGGATAGAGCAAGTTGGCGATCATGCCTGAGTTCAGGTCGTTGCTCGTCCACGAGTTCAGGCTGTACGGCTCGCCGACCATGCCGACGATCAGATCGCCGCCGGAAGCGGTCTCTTCCGCTATGCCAAGGACAGGCAGCGCCAGAAGCATGCACACGAAGATAGCCAGGATTCTTTTCATGTTCTTCTCTCCTTCAGATTTTTTTATATGACGGTTCAAGGAACCGCATATAGCGATGGGTTTAACGGGCTTTGGGGTTGAGCGTATCGTTTATGGCGTTTCCAAGGATGTTGAAGCAGACCACATAGAGCATGATCGCCAGGCTTGGGAACGTCCACCACCAAATGGGGTTGGGGGATTTCACCAGCGCGCCTGTGTCCCAGGCTTTTTTCAGGATCAAGCCCCAGCTCCATGTGTTGGGGTCGCCGAGGCCGAGAAAGCTCAGGCCGGATTCGCTCAGTACCGCCGTAGCCATGACCAGCGTAAGGTTGACCATCACCGGGCCGATGACGTTGATGAGCACATGCTTGCCCAGAATGGTGCGCCGGGAAAGCCCCAGGCAGCGGGAAACCTCGATAAAGGGCATTTCCGCCACGCGCATGGTCGCGTTCCGCGTCACACGGGCCAGAGAGGGCCAGCTTGTCACGCCGATGGCAATGGCCACGTTCGTCACGGAGGAGCCGGCCACCGCGGCGATGACGATCGTCAGCGCCATCATCGGCAACGTCATAAAGATTTCGATCAGGGAATCAATCACACCGCCGATGCGGCCGCCAAAGTATCCGCTGATCAAACCGAGCGGAAGCCCAAGGGCGGCGGCAAAGCAAACGGCAATGGCGGAAACATATACGCTCGCGCGGGCGCCCCAAACGATTTCGCCGAAAATATCCAGGCCCAGATTGTCTGTGCCAAAGGGATGTTCCCTGCTGGGCGGCATGAGGATTTCCGAACCATAACCCGTCGGCTTTGGCGTGATCAGCGGCGCGCAGATGCCAACCAGTACGATGACGAGCACGACAAACAGCCCCACCATGCCCAGTTTGTTACGGACAAACGATTGAAGAAAAGTGCGCTGGTTCATGCTCTCTTCCCTCCCAGCTTGATTCTCGGGTCGATCCAGGCAAGGATGATATCCGTAATAATATTGACGATCACGGCTGTGATTGCAAGCAGTAGGAAAGTACCCTGCAATACGGGGTAGTCCAGCGAAGAAACGCTGTCATAGATCATTCGCCCAACCCCAGGCCAGGAAAAGATCGTCTCTGTCATAATGGCGCCGCCGACCATTTTTGTCACCATCAGGCTCGTAGCGGTGACGGTGGGAATCATGGCGTTGCGCATGGCGTGTTTGCGCGTAATGTAGCGATCGTCCCAACCCTTCATGCGGGCGGTGCGGATATAGTCTTCCTTGGAAACGTCGAGCATGCTGTTTCGGGTGTAGAGGATGATCGACGTACAGTTGCTGAGCATCAATGCCAGCGCCGGCAGGATCGCGTGTTTCGCTACGTCCAGAATGTAGGCAAAGCCCTGCGCCGGCGGTGGGTTATAGGCTCCGCCTGTCGGCAGCCATTTGAGCGTGTAGCTGAAGATATACAAAAGACCAAACGACAAAAACGGCACGAATATGGACACGCAGATCATTGTGAACACATTCACGAATTTATCGAAGGCGCCGTTGCGCTTCTTGGCGGCCTTCAGGCCGATTGGGATGCCGATCAACAGCGCCAGGGAAACGCTGATCCCCAACAAAAGCAGCGTCCACGGCAGCTTTTGCATCAGCATTTCCGAAACCGGCGTGCGGTTGCGGAACGAAGTGCCCAGGTTGCCTTGCAGCAGTTGGAGCAGGTACGCCCCATACTGCACCAGAAGCGGCTTATCCAAACCGTATTGCGCAGTGATCGCGTCAATCGTCTCTTGCGACATCTGCGGGTCGATCATCATGGATACCGGATCCGCGGGCATCAACCGCAGCAGGAAAAATGTAATGGTCACGGAGAAGAATATCGTCAACAATCCGCGAGCCAGGCGCTTGAGCAGGAATCTTCCCATTATTCCAACCTCCGATCCATCGTCATTCGTTTGCGAAGAGGCATCGCACGGCGTGCCCGGGGCACAATTCCGTCAACTGTGGATGCTCTTCGTGACAGCGCTGGCGCGCTTTTTGGCAACGCGAGGCAAAGCGGCAGCCGATCGGTGGATCCACAGGGCTGGGAATATCCCCTTCCAGCAGGATGCGCTGCTTTTTCGCCAGCGGGTTGGGATCGGGGATGGCGGAGATCAGCGCCTGGGTGTAGGGATGCGCCGGTGTTTGGAAAAGCTCGTTTGTCGAGGCCATTTCCATCATCTCTCCCATGTACATGACGATAATCGTATCGCTGACAAACTTTACCACGGATAGATCATGACTGATAAACAAATACGTCAGGTCAAATTCCCATTTTAATTGGTTAAACAGATTCAAAACCTGTGCCTGTACGGAAACGTCCAAGGCGCTGACCGCCTCGTCGCATATGATAATGCTGGGATTCATCAGAAGCGCCCGGGCAATATTGATGCGCTGCCGCTGGCCGCCCGAGAATTCATGCGGAAAGCGCGAAACCATTTCCCGTTGCAGGCCAACCTTTTCCAGCATGTCCCCGATCATTTCCCGCATTTGCGAATGGGGAATGATCTTATGCTCCCGCAAGGGTTCTTCCAGCGAGCTGCCGATTTTGAAGCGGGGATCGAGCGAAGCATAGGGATCCTGAAAAATCATCTGCATCTGCTGGCGGACAAATTTGCTTTGGTGTTCCCGCAGAGGCAGTATGTCGCGCCCTTCGTAGATCACACGGCCGGCCGTGGCAGGGATCAGCTTGAGAATCAACCGCGCGACCGTGGATTTCCCAGAGCCGCTTTCGCCTACGATGCCAATGGTTTTTCCTTTATAGACGTTAAAGCTCATATCCTCCACGGCATGGAGTTGCGCTGTGCGCTCAAACAGTTTTCCGCGGATAGGGAAATACTTGGTTAAGCCCTCTACTTGCAGAATTGGTTCGTTTCCCTGCATGTTACGCTCTCCTCCTCTATCAGATAGCACGCTACATCGTGCCCGTTGCCAAGATCCCGCCGCGAGGGCCGCTCCTGGCTGCACTCCTTTTTCGCGTAGGCGCACCGGGGTGCATAGCGGCAACCTTTGGGGAAATTCTGTACTGTGGGCACGACGCCTGGAATGCTTTCCAGCGTTTTGGCGGTTGTGTTCAACATGGGGATCGCGCGCAGCAGGCCTTGCGTGTAAGGATGCGCGGGATGCAGGAATACTTCTTTTACCGGCCCGCTTTCAATGATTTGGCCTGCATACATGACCGCCACGTCTTCACACACTTCCGCAACCACGCCGAGGTTGTGGGTGATAAGCATCAGCGAGCCGCCTTGCTTGAGGCGCATCATTAGATCCAACACCTGGGCTTAAATGGTCACATCCAAGGCGGTGGTTGGCTCATCGGCGATCAGAAGCTGGGGCGAACATGCTATGGCGATGGCGATCATTGTCCGTTGGCGCATACCGCCCGAGAATTCATGCGGATAGCTCTTGAGCCGCTTTTCTGGGTTCGGGATCCCTACTTTTGCAAGCAAGTCGATCACTCGTTCGCGCCTTTCCGCTTTGGTGAGGCTGCTTTCATGCCGAATGAGCATTTCTTCGATCTGGAAACCTATGGTTAAAACGGGGTTGAGCGATGTCATCGGTTCCTGGAAGATCATGGACATCTCTTTTCCGCGGATTTCATACATTTCCTTTTCCGATTTGGCGGTGATATCCATGTCTCCAAGCATAATTTTGCCGCTGGAAATATGCGCGGCGGGAGGCAAAAGACGCATCGCCGCCAAACTCGTCATACTCTTTCCGCAGCCAGATTCCCCGACCACGCCCAGCGCGCGGCCATCGGGAACCGCAAAGGAAATGTGGTCGAGCAGATTGTATGCTTGACCGTCGTCATCGTGCAGGTCCAGGCAAAAATCGGAAAAAGTAAGTATGTTTTTCACGGGATCCACTGGCTGCTCATCTCCGATCAAATTTAATAATTTGAATTATATCAATTATATAAGTTCGATTTTTGACCTAGAAATTTTGAATCTGTCAATGTTGTATTTTTCACAATTATCGCATAAATCCAGGCATAAATCAATGGTATTTGAAATATTTAACTTATGTGGCTGCCAAATTGGGCAAATTTAACGTGCTGAACTTTCATGATTATGCAGAATTGAACTATACCTTTTACATGTTTATCCATATCTTCCATCCTGGAACCGCGACATGTGGAGGCGCGTGTTTAACGAACGTGTTCCATAATGGCAAATCATGCCGAAAAACAGCGGCTTTCTACAAATAAATGGATTTGCATGGATATGTTACAACTGAATTCGGAAAGGGTTATTTTGAACCCAAAGTGCAGGCGAGAATGCTTCTTGACCGGCCCGGCCGGCTGTATACAACATGACCCTGGAAAGACAGATATAGTTTTTATCAAAGCAGTTTGCGCGCGCTATGCGTCTGCGTGCCGCCAAGCCTGTTGGGAGACACGCGGTCGAGACAGGTCAGGAAACGATCAATACATCTGTCCCTGGCGCTGGTGTAGCACGGCGCAATTGGCGCGCTTTTGAGAAACGCTTCGCTTGGCGGGCTGAAAACGGCATAAAAACGGGCGGGCACGGCTGCCAATTTGCATCCCGCGCCCGTCCGGCCAGATTATCATCAGATGGCTTTTATTCTATGCTGTCTTCTTCTACCAGGCCGCCGCGCATGGCAATGTCCGGCGGGGCCGGCTCGCCGCTGCGTTCGTAGGCGCGGCGCACCTGCCGCGCGTGACGCACGGACAGGTCGTGCGAGGCGCGGATGCGGCGGATCAAATCGGTCACGACGCTTTCCAGTTCGCTGCCCGCCGAATAATCGGCTTCCATGGCGAAGTCCGCCCGGCCCTGCAAAAGCAGTCCGTCGGCAATGTCCGTGTCGCCCGGGGCATGTACGGCAATGGAAAAGCCGCCCTTCTGCTTGGTCATTTTCATGCAGGGCACGTCGGTAAGGCCGTCGCCGATATAGATCATATTGGAAAAAGGCACACGGCGCTTGTATTCGGGGGTGTAGGCGTTGAGGTCGCGGTCGTTGGTGACGTCAAGTATGCCCTTGTTGATGCGGAAAAGGTACTGCGTTTTGGAAGTGTAGTTGACCGCTGAAGCCGGCCATTCGGCGCGCCCGTCTTTGTCGTAGCAAAACGAGGCGGCAAACACCGCCTTGAAGCGGTTGCCGATGCGGGATCCCTGGATGATTTCCTGCAAACCCGAGGAGATGATGTAATGCTCTACGGTCACGCCGTTTTGACGGCCAATTTCGCCAACACGGTCGAACCAGGTTTCCACCCCGGGGAAGAACTCCACTTTTTCGCCCAGACGCGAGAGCGCCTCGCGGGACAACTCCATCGTGCCCTCCGCCAGCTTTTTCATCATGTACATATAGGCAAGGATGCCGTCCATGTTGGTCTTGAGCGATAATTCACGGCACAGGCCCCAGAAGGCAGCCGGTTCCATGCTCAGGCCGGGGATGAAGCTGTATTCCTGCATGTCCTTGGGCGAGAGCGTTTTGTCAAAATCGTAGATCAGGGCGACGATGGGGGTTTGCATGCCTTTCACCTCCGGAGGAAAAAACGCGCGGGGGAGATCCCCCGCGCATGCGGTTGTAAATCAGGCCTGTGCGCCCGTATTGTTGGCCGCTTCCGGCTCCGGCGTGGGCGTAGCCGCGGCGGTCGGGGTGGGCGTGGGCTGGGCGCTGGGGTGGTAAGGCGCGTCGTCCGCATAGAGGGCGGCCTGGGTGGCCGCGTCGGCAATACCCGTTTCCTCCAGCCCCACCGCGGCCTGGAACAGTTCCACGGCGGTTTGCGTATTGGTACCGAAGTTGCCGTCGATGCTGTCGTTCAAGTAGCCCAGCTCCGTCAGGCGCTGTTGCAGGGTAATGACGTCGTTATTCTTGTCGCCACGGCTGAGCGTAGTATAGGGAACCGGCGTGGGTGAGGGCGTGACCTCGGCGGTGGGCTGGCTGACGTCAATCACTTCGCCGCCGATGATGGCCGAAAGTTCCGCCACGCTGGTAGCGCTGCTTAGTTCCGTGATGGCATTGCGCACGATATTCCAGTTTTCGCTGGAACGCGCTTCCTTTTCCGCGTCGGTGGTAGTGGTGTCGCTCAGGGCCAGCGCGTCGATAGTGACGGCGTTGCTGATGTTGTTTTGGATGGACGACAGCGCGTTCACAAACTGCTGGTCAGCTTCGCTGGCCTCGGCGGGCAAGAGCGCGTTGATGGCCTGGGCGTCGCTCTCCAGTGTGCTGACAATGCCCAGCAGGCCGTCGGTCTGCGATTGGGTAAGCAGCGTTTGCACATAGGTATTATCCGCGTGCGCGTTGATCAACGCCAGGCCCTGATCGTAAAGCTCGTTGGACACGCCGGCGATGGGCGAGTTCGCCTCCTGTACGTTGTTTACATTGCGCACAAAATACCATATGCCCACGGCCACCACCGCTACGATGGCCAGCGCGCCAATGATGCGCACGATCATGCGCGTGTTGCCGCGCGGGGCGGCCTCGTATTCCTCGGGGATGTCGGCAAATACGTCGTCGCCCTCCTGCGCTTCGTAGGCGGGCGCGTTTGCGTAATCTTCCGGTTCTTCGCCGTATACCTTGCGGCGGCGGCCGCGGCGGCTACGACCGGCGGCCTCGAGCTGTTCCACATATTCGCTCACATCGCGGCTGATGCCGGCGCGGCCGTCCGAGGTAATCGGGCGGGAGCGGAGCTGGGAAAGGTCGAAATCATCAATGGCGCCTTCGTCTTCGTCAAACATTTCGCGCACCAACGGGTCTTCCTCCATGGGGGGCGCGGCTTCTTCGTCCACATCCTCCCCGCCGCCCACGGCCCGGCGCACGTCGCCACGGATCTCCTCCGGCACGGACGCGCCTTCATATACGGGACGGTAGGTTGTGCGTGCGTCGTCGTCCGCGTCGGCCTGCATTTGTTCGTCCTTGCCGGTATAGGTGGTGCGGGTATAGGGCAGGGCGTCCTGGAGGGCGTCCGCATCCGGTGCGATGCGCGGCTGCGCCGATGTATAGGGAACGCCCTCAAACCGGCTGTCGCCGACCGCCTGCCCACAGGAGCAGACCTCAACGCCCGGTTTCAGCGTTTTTCCACATTTGGAGCAAAACATGCAATGCCCTCCTTGCCGCCATGACTTTTACATGGCATACCTATTGTATCTTACATGATACGGCTCCCAAGGGGCCGCGTCAAGTATATTCTTATGACTTTCCTACGACAAAAGTCCGATTTTCTTTACAAAGGACGGAAAAATGGCGTGCGTGGTTTTGTAAAATCGCGGCGTTCATGTACTTTGAAATCTTTTGCCATCAAAAAGACAAAAAATTCCACTTTCAGGGAAATATAGCAAACCTCTATCGAAAACGTTTTGTGTAATTACGGCAAAAGACAAAAAAATCCCATACAATTTTCGGATAATCATGAATTGTGTGTCCGTTAAATTGACGTTACAATATATACATCGGGCGGATTCCGCTCAAATATGGAAACGGAGGGTATGTTCCAATGAAAAAACTGATTGCTTTGGTATTGGCTCTGACCCTGGTTCTGAGCGCCTCCAGCGCGTTCGCGCTGACCATCGGCTTCTCCCAGATTGGTCAGGAGTCCGACTGGCGTACCGCCAACACCGACAACGTCTGCAACGCCATCGAGGCGGAAGGCTGGGAACTCGTCTACTCTGACGGCCAGCAGAAGCAGGAAAACCAGGTGCAGGCGCTGCGCAACTTCATCACCCAGGGCGTTGACTACATCCTCTTCACCGGCGTTGTTTCCACTGGTTGGGACGAGGTGCTCAAAGAGGTCAACGAGGCTGAGATCCCGCTGATCCTGCTCGACCGCATCCCCTCCTGCGTGGATGACATCGAGTACGCCGCCGCGTTCGGCGGAGACTTCGTCGAGGAAGGCAAGCGCATGGTGCGCTGGCTGGCCAACTACCTTGAGAAGGAAGGCCGCGGCGAGGAAGAGATCAACATCGTCATGCTGGAAGGCACCACTGGCGCTGACGCGCAGGTCGGCCGCTCCGAGGGTATTCTCGCCGAGCTGGAGAATCATCCGAATATGACCCTGGTTGAGTCCCAGACCGGCAACTTCACCCGCGCCGAAGGCCAGCAGGTCATGGAGACCTTCCTGAACTCTATTGATGATATCGACGTCCTCCTTGCCCAGAACGACGACATGGCGCTGGGCGCCATCGAGGCCATCAAGGCCGCCGGCCTGAAGCCCGGCGAGGACATCATCATCATCGGCTGCGACTCCGTCAAGGCTGCTTTCGAAGCCATCGTCGCCGGCGAGATGAACTGCACCGTCGAGTGCACGCCCCTGTACTCCGACTTCCTCATCCCCACCATCAAGGGCCTTGAGGCTGGCGAGACTTACGGCCGCGACATCATCCATCCCGAAGAGTACTGCTATGACGCCGAGGGCGGCATCCCCTACACCGAGGACGGCGAAACCCTGTCCATCAAGGCTGCGGACGTCATCGACGAGCGTCTCTACTAAGACAAAACGCTGAGCGATCAGCCATGGCGGGGCTGCCGGGTGCGGCAGCCCCGCCGCTGAATCTGCCTCCGAATCCTGTTTGCAAGGAGGGATCCATTTGTCGGAACTGTTGGAAATGAGGGGGATTGAAATTCAGTTCCCCGGCGTCAAGGCGCTGGATAAGGTGGACTTTACCCTGCGCGCCGGCGAGGTACACGCCCTGTTGGGTGAAAACGGCGCGGGCAAATCCACGCTGATCAAGTGCCTGACCGGCGTAAACCGCATGGATGCGGGCGAAATTCTGCTGGAAGGCAAGCCCATCCGCCCCACTTCGCCGCAGGCCGCCATAGAGCTGGGCATCTCCACGGTGTTTCAGGAAATCAACCTCTGCCCGAACCTCACCGTGGCCGAAAATATATTCGTCGGCCGCCAGCCGATGAAGCATCATCAAATTAATTGGAAGGAAATCAACCGCCGCGCCGCTGAATTGATGGAGCGTTTCAACGTCCATATCGACGTCACGCGGCCGCTCTCCTATTATTCCACCGCCATTCAGCAGATGGTGTCCATTGCCCGCGCGGTGGATATTGATGCCAAGGTGCTGATCCTAGACGAGCCGACATCTTCTCTGGATGAGAACGAGGTCAAGCAGCTTTTCGCGGTTATGCGTTCGCTCAAGGAGCAGGGCATCGGCATCATTTTCATCACGCACTTCCTCGATCAGGTGTTTGAAATGTCCGACCGCCTGACGATTTTGCGCAACGGCCATCTGGTTGGCGTGTACGACATCAACCAGATCAGCAAGCTGGAGCTGGTCACGGAGATGATCGGCAAGGATATGAACGAGATCTTCAACCTGAAGCGCGCGCATGTGGCCGAGGACGCGCCCATCATGCTCAAGGCCGAACACCTCGGCGCGCCGGGCAAGGTGGACGATGTGTCCCTGGAAATCCGCAAGGGCGAGATGATCGGTTTTGCCGGCCTGCTCGGCTCCGGCCGCACCGAAACCGCGGAACTGATCTTCTGCGTGGCCAAACCCACAAAGGGCAGCCTGGAAATGGGCGGCGAGCCGCTCAAGGCCCGCAACCCGCTGGATTCGATCAACCGTAAGATGGCCTTCTGTCCCGAGGACCGGAAGCGCGACGGCATCATCGGCGATCTGTCTATCCGTGAAAACATCATCCTCGCCATGCAGGCCAAGCGCGGCTTTTTGCATCCCATCAGCCGTAAGGAGCAGAACGAGATTGCCGACAAGTACATCAAGATGCTTTCCATCGCTACGCCAGACGCCGAAAAGAAGATTGGCGAGCTTTCCGGCGGCAACCAGCAAAAGGTGATCCTTGCCCGCTGGATGGCCACGGAGCCGGATCTGCTGATCCTCGATGAGCCGACCCGCGGCATCGACGTGGGCGCAAAGGCCGAGATCCAGCGCTTGATGCTGGAAATGTGCGAACGCGGCGTATCTGTGGTGTTTATCTCCAGCGAGCTGGAGGAAGTCATCCGCTGTTCCAACCGCATACTCATCATGCGCGACGGCAAGAAGGCCGGCGAACTGGGCGGCGAGTTTGGCACGGATACGCAGAACGATATTCTCAAGATCATTGCCGGAGAGGGGGCGAGCGCGTGAACAACAGTAAAAACCGGCTCGGTCTTGCCCTGCTGGCGGTATTGTGCGTTGCCATGGTCGCCATGGGCATATGGGGCTTTGCGCTGGGCGGCACCGTTACGCTGAGCGCGGCCGAGATGGCGGCTCCGGTTGCCACAGAAGCGCCCGTGGAGGACGCGGCCGCCGCAATCGAAGAAGCCGCCGCGGATACGGCGGAGGACGCCGCTGCCGGGGAAGAATTGGCAGAGGTTGTCGAGGATTCGACGGTCAGCCTGCAGGAATCGGCCATCGCGGAGCACCTTGCCGAGCGTAGCGGGTTGCAGTCTTTCGCGTATCTCAAGCGCTTTCCGCTTCTGATTACGGGTATCCTTCTGGGGGCGGCCTTCGTCTTTGCCCTGATGATTATGGGCAAGAAGATGCGCGTGCCGGAAAACCTCCTGCATTCCAAATTAACCTACGCGGTGGTCGCGGAACTGGCCATCCTCATGGTTTGCCTGTGGATTCGGCCGGACTTCTTCTCCATCCGCTATGAGCCGAGTTCCGGCATGCTGATCGGTTCGCTGATCACGATCCTCAACCGTTCGGCCGAGATTACCATTATCGCCATGGGCATGACGCTGGTCATCGCTCTGGGCGGCACGGATATTTCCGTCGGCGCTCTGGTGGCCGTGTCCGGCGCGTTGGCGCTCAAGTTCCTGCGTTGGGATATCGACGTGTACACCACGCCGGGCGACTACACCGTGCAGCCCTTCGTCTGGGTCATTGTGGTACCTCTGGCCGTCTGTCTGCTGATGGGCCTGTTCAACGGCACCCTGGTGGCAAAACTGAACATCCAGCCTATCATTGCCACGTTGATTCTTATGGTGGCGGGGCGCGGCATTGCGCAGATCGTCACCGACGGTAAGCAGTACACAACTGGCTACGCGCCGTTCCAGTTCATCGGCGGCGGCAGCGTCTTGGGCATGCCGATGCCGGTCGTCATCTCCATTGTGGTGGTGGCGGCGGTGGCACTGTTCACCCGCAAGACGGCGTTTGGCATGTTCGTCGAGTCTGTGGGCGTCAACCGCAGCGCCAGCCGCGTATCCGGCCTACGCTCGGATCGCATTATCCTCATCGTCTATATGCTCACCGGATTCCTGGCGGGCATTTCGGGCCTGATCTATTCCAGCCGCATCTCATCATGCGACTCCAACAATGCCGGCCTCAACTATGAGATGGATGCCATACTGGCCGTAGTCATCGGCGGCACTAGCATGTCTGGCGGTAAATTCTCCATCGCCGGCACGGTGATCGGCTCCATTATTATCCGCACCATCGTTACCTTCGTGCTTTACTTCGGCATCACGTCCGAATCGACGATGGCGTTCAAGGCCATGATCATTGCCGTGGTCATCGTGTTGCAGTCCGAGCCGGTGCGCAACTGGATGGCGAAGCGTTCCAAGGCCCGCAAAAGCGTTGTAAGGGGGGAAGTACATGCTTAATACGCAGCCAAAGCGCAGAAGTCTCATCTCGCGCATACTCAACCCCAAGTACATCATGGTATACTCCACGGTGGCCGTGTTCCTGGTCATCTATCTGGTCGGCGCCATTGCATACGGCGACAAGGGCTTCACAACGCTGCGCACGTTCCTGCTGCTCTTTACGGACAATGCCTATATCGGCATCAGCGCCGTAGGCATGACGATGGTGCTCATCACCGGCGGCATCGACCTGTCGGTGGCGGCGGTGGCCTCGCTCACGGGCATGTTCATTGCCTATGGCAATACCATCCTGGGCATTAACCCGTTCATCTGCATCGGCTTTGCGCTGATCGTCGGCGTAGGCCTTGGCCTTTTGATGGGCGCGACCATCCACTACCTGAATGTGCCGCCGTTTATCACCACGCTGACGGGTATGTTCCTGGCGCGCGGCGTGTGCTCGTTGATCAGCCGTGAGTCGATTCCCATTTCCAACGAGGCTATCGACGCGCTGGCGAGCTGGAAGCTCACGTTCTACCATCTGGTGGACGGCCAATGGGAGAAGATCAAACCCGTGGCCACCATCAATTTCAGCGTCATACTGTTCCTCGTCATGATCGTCATCGGCGCCATTATCTTGCAAAAGACGCGCTTTGGCCGCAACGTCTACGCGATTGGCGGGAACGAGCAGTCGGCCAAGCTGATGGGCCTGCCTGTGGCGCGCACGAAGGTGCTCGTTTATGGCTTCAACGGCTTGTGCTCCGTGCTGGCGGGCGTGGCCTATGTGCTCTACGTCAAGTCTGGCTGGAATCTCGCTTTGCAAGGCGGCGAGCTGGACGTCATCTCCGCCACTGTCATCGGCGGCACGCTGCTGACCGGCGGCGTCGGCTATATGTTCGGCACGCTTTGCGGTGTGTTGCTCAAGGGCACTATCCCGGCTCTGATTACGTTCAACGGCACGCTGTCCTCCTGGTGGGGCAAGATCGCCACGGGCGCTCTGCTGCTGCTTTTCATCTTGCTCCAGCGCGCGGTGGTGTCCGGCTCGGAACGCAAGAAGAAGGTTTAACACAAATTTCTTGACACGGAACACATCCTTTGCTATAATATCCCTTGGCTGGAAAGCCGCTTCGCCATAGACAGCGAGCGCGTATGCTCAATGGCCTTCGGGCCGCTCGCCGAGGCGCAAAGGAAATTGTGTTTGCAACGCCCTTGCGCCATGCGCAGGGGCTTTTTTATGGGACATCCCATCAGCCGTCATTTGGGACGGGACAGGAGGTGTCAATGCAATGTCCAAAAATTTTGAGATCAAAAAGACTATCGTTGCGGATATCAAGGATAAGATGACCCGCGCGCAGTCCGTCGTACTGATCGACTACCGCGGCCTCACCGTGGAGGAAGTGACCGACCTGCGCAATCAGTTCCGCAAGGCGGGCGTTGAGTACGCGGTGTTGAAAAACACCATGCTCACCCTCGCGGCGCGCGATCTGCAGATCGAGGGCCTCGAGGAGCACCTCAAGGGCCCGACCGCCGTGGCGTTTGGCTACGAGGATCCGGTGGCTCCGGCCAAGATCATCACCGAGTTCATCAAGAAGAACAAGAAGATCAGCGTCAAGTGCGGTATGGTCGATCAGAAGGTGATCGACGTCAACGCCGTTACCGCGCTGGCCGAGCTGCCGCCGAAGGAGGTACTCATCGCCAAGTTGATGGGCAGCCTCAATTCGCCGATCAGCGGCTTTGTGGGTGTGCTTTCCGGTGTGCTGCGTTCCTTTGTGTACGCGGTGGAGGCTGTTCGCAAGCAGAAGGCCGGGGAATAAGCTTCCCGCTGGCTGGTTGACAGGATTTTTTGATTACGAAATTAAGATGGAGGTATCATCATGAACCGCGAAGAGATCATTTCCGCTATTGAGTCCATGACTGTTCTGGAGCTTGCTGACCTGGTAAAGGAACTTGAGGAGAAGTTCGGCGTTTCCGCCGCTGCTCCCGTCGCCGTGGCTGCCGCCCCCGCCGCCGCCGCTGCTGCCGCTCCCGAAGAGGAGAAGACCGAGTTCGACGTCATCCTCAAGGATGTCGGCTCCGAGAAGATCAAGGTCATCAAGGTCGTCCGCGAAGTGTGCTCCGGCCTGGGCCTGAAGGAAGCCAAGGATCTGGTGGACAACTGCCCGAAGCCCATCAAGGAGGCTGTCTCCAAGGAAGCCGCCGAGGAAATCAAGAAGAAGTTCGCCGAGGTCGGCGCGACTGTCGAAATCAAGTAAGCAAGGGCTTTTGCTGGGAATCCGCTCCGGTATGGGGCGGATTCTTTGTGGTTTCTGGAAGATGATAGGGAGAGGAACGCTGCCTGAACGCGCTGGGAGGCCGCCTGGGTGGGCAGTTGGCGTTGCCCTGTTCCGCTGAGGCAGGAATACTGTGGCGGCGCGTCCTGCTTGCTGGGCGCTGTGGCGCTTGGCCGGGATGATTTGAACAGGCACGCTGTGGGGGTAGGGGAATGCCAAGCGCGGCCCGTCCCGCTGCTGGGCTTGGAAAATCACTTGGGGCTTTTGGCGGGGCCGCGGTTTTTTAGAGGGGGTTTATGTATGGCGGATGTGGCAATCGTGCGTTGCGAAGATTACACGGCTGTGGAAGGGGCCTTGCGGCAGGCCATAGAGCTTGCCGGAGGCCTGGACTGGGTGCGGCCGGGGATGAAAATTGCCCTCAAGGTCAATCTGGTGGCCGCGGGCAAGCCGGACAGCGCCGTGACCACGCATCCCCTGTTTGTGGCGGCGCTTGCGCGTCTGCTCATCGCCCGTGGCGCGGAAGTGCGTGTGGGCGACAGCCCTGGCGGTTTGTATACGGCCGCCTTTGTGGGGCGCATTTACGCGGCTTCCGGCATGGAAGCGGTGGAGGAGACAGGCGCACAGCTCAATCGAGATTTTTCCCAGCGCGAGGCCGTCTTTCCGGAGGGCAAAACGCTGCGCTCCTTCCAGTATACCGCATGGCTGGATTGGGCCGACGCGGTCATCAACGTATGCAAGCTCAAAACGCATGGCATGATGGGCATGTCTTGCGCTGCCAAAAATCTTTTTGGCGTCGTACCCGGTACGCTCAAGCCGGAGTATCATTTCCGGCATTCCCGGCCCGAGGACTTTGCGGGTATGATTCTTGACCTTGATGATTTTGTGCACCCGCGTCTGAGCGTATGCGACGCGATTGTCGGCATGGAGGGCAACGGCCCCACCGCCGGTACGCCGCGCATGGTGGGCGCGGTACTGGCCGCGCGCAGCCCGCACGCGCTGGATCTGGCCTGTGCGCACATCATTGGCATCCGCCCTGATGACGTGCCTACCCTCGCCGCCGCGCAAAGGCGGGGCGATATTCCCGCTACGGCCGCAGAGTTGGATTTGGCCGGGGCGTTGTTCTCTGTGCCTGGCTATGAATTGGTAACACGGCGCAGCTCGTTGGAATTTACGCAGCCCTTTCCCGGCCCGTTGGGTACGTTGGCTGGCAAGGCCATGCGGCGTTTCATGCGCGCCCGGCCGGCGGTGGAGATGGACTCGTGCGTGGGCTGTGAACAGTGCGCCCGTCTTTGCCCGGCACATGCCATTCGCATGCGCCGTGGCGTACCGCACATCAACCGGCATGTCTGCATCGGCTGTTTCTGCTGTCAGGAGTTTTGCCCTAAGGGAGCAATGAAGGTAAAACGCACGGCAATTGCACGGTTTTTGGGTGGCTAAATGAATTTTGATGCACAGCAGGCCAAAGCGGTTGTTGATTTAACAAATAGATATATAATGTAAGTGTATCCCCTAGCGGCGCCGGTATTTTGTTTTTTTATTCAGGCAAAATCCGTGGCTGTGCGCCTCCATTAAGCTTCGAGCGCATTTTTCGGTGGGGGGGGGGTACGCGCTCGTGGAAAGCAGTTATTGTGGACGAGAAGGTTGTTTGGAGACGTGTCAATCGCCTGGCGGTGGTCACGATCCTGACAGGTATTGTATTTATGCTCCTGGGCGGTGTTTTGCACGGCCTCTTAGGCGATATGGCGACGGAAAGCGCTATCATGGAGATAGATTTGCGGGTCGCGGAGTATCAGAGGACTGTCGAGAACATGCTGGAGCGCACGGTGCAAATGCTGGATACATTGTCCTGCTTTGTTAGCCCGTGGGAAAATGCGGACACGCACGAGATTGTTATGGAATTGAAGCAGGCCAATCAGCGCAATGATTTTGCGGCCATGGCCTATTTCCCCGTGGATGACGCGGGCAACGTCATTGTTACTCGTGATGGCGGCAGTTATATCGGCTTGCCGCTTTCTTCACTGGCCGATGAAGTGCAGCAGGCAGTACAGAGCGCCTGGGCGGGGGAAAGGGCGATTTCAGATATTTACGAAGGGAGCCTGGTGCTTCCCGAAGGGGAAGAAGGGCTACTTTACGCTGTTCCTGTTGAGAGCAATGGACAAATCGTGGCCGCTCTGGCCGCCAGCGACGACGCCCATGTATTGACCGCCGCAGGCGGCAGCAATGCGCCTGGCAACCCGGGATATATTCTTCATATTGTCGATTCCGAAGGCAGAGTGCTGGTGTATTCAGAAACTCGGATTCTCGGTCAGCATATTGAGAATGTTTTTGATACCACTTACCTTTCCGAGGCGGAGGAGGCAGCGCTTTACGGAGCGATGCAGGGCGGCGAAATTGCGCATACTTCCTTTTCCAATCAGGGCAGAGAATACTACATTGAAATGGCTCCGGTCGGCATCAACGACTGGTATGTGCTGTGCGTCAGCGATGCCGAGACGGTCAATAGCCCAATGCGCTCGCTGACCAGCATTTTGCAGGTGGGTGTGGGCGCGGCGCTGGCGCTGCTGATGATCCTGCTGGGATATTATTATAGCCTCCTGCGCAAAAGCAACCGCGAGGCTATGCGTCTGGCTTATGCCGACACGCTCACCGGCGCGGATAATTTTGTGCGCTTTTCAGGCCGGTTGGCCAGGCGGCAGGATGGCGAGCCGGATTACAGCCTGGCTGCGCTCAACATCAGTCAGTTCAAGTTTATCAATGGCCTCTTTGGCCGCGCGCAGGCCGACCAGCTTCTGTGTTTTGTAAAGGGTGTTCTGGATGAAAACCTGCGCGCAGGCGAATTTTTCTGTCGTGATTCGGCGGATATCTTTTACCTGTGTCTCAACGAGACAGACCGGCAGGCCATCCGCGTCCGCCTGGAAAAGGTCATGCGGGAAATCAGCAAAACGGCCATGGGCGATCAGAGCAATTTCCAGGTGCTCACGTATTGCGGCGTGGCCATTGCCCGTGAAGCGGGCGAGAAGGAAAACGTGCTAACGCAGGTGCTGTTCGCGCTGGAAAACGCGCGCAATCTGCGCCGCAACAACATTTGCTTTTATGATGATTCCCTGCGCAAAGATGAAGAACTGGAATACTATATCGAAAGCCACATGCACAAGGCGCTGGAGGAGGGTGAATTCAAACTCTACTTCCAGCCTAAGGTAGATCTGCGTACCGACCGCGTGGCGGGCGCGGAAACGTTGGTGCGCTGGGCAACTGCGGACGGGCGCATACTGCTGCCAGGCAAGTTTATTCCTCTGTTTGAAAAGAACGGCTTTTGTGAAGAACTGGACATGTATGTGTTTGAAAACGTGTGCCGGCAGATTCGCCAGTGGATGGATGCGGGCGTCGAACCAATGCGCGTCTCCATCAATCAAACCAAGACGTTGTTTTACCGCAAGGGCTATGTGGAAAGCCTTTGTGCGCTTGTCGACCGCTATGGCGTAGACCCGCGTCTGATTACGTTGGAAATCCTCGAAGGATTGGCCATGGAGAACATGGACGAACTCAACGCCGTCATTGCCGCGCTGCATGCGAAAGGGTTCGAAGTTTCCATGGATGATTTTGGCACCGGTTATTCCTCGTTGAATACGCTGGCCAACCTGCGCATTGATGAATTGAAGCTGGACAAAGGCTTCCTGAAAACCCTTTCCGAAGGCGCGGGATGGCGGCTGCGCGTGGTTATGGAACAAACCCTGACAATGGCCCGCAAGCTCGGCATTCACACCGTGGTTGAAGGTGTGGAAAGCGAGGAAGGCCACCGCATTGTGCATGGCCTGGGCTGCGATATGGGGCAGGGCTACTTCTACGGCAGCCCCATGAGCGCGGATGTATTTTGCAAAAAATTCCTCAAGCCGTGTCAAGGCGAGACAGACGGCATGTGAGCGCGTCCGGCAAATTGTTTCCCGGCTGATCGCCGGGAATTTTCGCACATATGGAGCTGTCAAAATATTTTACTTGACAAGCATGCGTGTGCCTGCTACAATGGCATGGTGGCAAGGAAATTTGCTTTACAGGGGGAACCGCCATGGAGCCGCGCGTTGAAACCACATATCTGTTGGATTTTTACGGCGCGCTTTTGACCCCCAAGCGCCGCGAGATGTTGCGCATGCGCTATGAAGAGGACATGTCCCTGTCTGAAATCGGCGCGCAGATGGGCATTTCCCGTCAGGCGGTGAGTGACGGTATGCTCGCCGCCCGCAAAAAGCTTGAGGAATATGAGGCCAAACTGGGCCTGGTGCGCCGCTATCTGGCCATTACCGCCGAAGCTGAGGCCGGCTTAAGGGCCTTGGATGGCGGCAATATTGATGAAGCGCGGCGCTGTCTTACAAATATAATGCGGATTGAGAGGTGAACGCGCATGGCGTTTGAGGGCTTGACCGACAAACTGCAAAACGCGTTTAAAAAACTGTCGAGCAAGGGCAAGCTCACCGAGGCGGACGTCAAGGCCGCGATGCGCGAGGTGCGCCTGGCGCTTCTGGAGGCGGACGTAAACTTCACCGTCGTCAAGGATTTTATCAAGAAAGTCACCGAGCGTGCCGTGGGCCAGGAAATCCTCGGCAGCCTCACCCCCGGCCAGCAGGTCATCAAGATCGTCAACGACGAGTTGACCCAGCTCATGGGCGGCACCAACGCCAAACTGACCTACGCGCCCCAGCCGCCGACAATCTATATGCTCTGCGGTTTGCAGGGCGCGGGCAAAACCACCATGGCGGCCAAGCTGGGCAACCTCATCAAAAAGGGCGGCAAAAAGCCCCTGCTGGTGGCCTGTGACGTGTACCGCCCCGCGGCCATCAAGCAGTTGCAGGTGGTCGGCGGACAGGTGGGCGTGGAAGTGTTTGAAAAGGGCCAGGGCAACCCGGTGCAAATCGCCAGGGAGGCCGTGGAATACGCCCGCTATTACGGCCGCGACCCGGTGATTATTGATACGGCAGGCCGTTTGCACATCGACGAAAAGCTGATGGAGGAGCTGCGCGAGATTCGCGCCACCGTCAAGCCCAAGGAAATCCTCTTGGTGGTGGACGCCATGACCGGCCAGGACGCCGTCACCGTGGCGGATACTTTCAACAAGGAGCTGGGCGTGGATGGCGTCATCCTCACCAAGCTCGACGGCGACACCCGCGGCGGCGCGGCCATTTCCGTGCGCGCGGTGACGGGCAAGCCCATCAAGTTCGCCGGCGTGGGCGAAAAGCTTTCCGATATCGAGCCTTTCCATCCCGACCGCATGGCCTCGCGCATCCTCGGCATGGGCGACGTGCTCAGCCTGATTGAAAAGGCGCAGGAGGGCTTCGACGAGGAAAAGGCCGTGGATATGGCGCGCAAAATGCGTACCAACAGCTTTACCTTGGAGGACTACCTCGACCAGCTTCGCCAGCTTTCCAAAATGGGCAGCGTTTCCAGCATGCTGAAAATGATTCCCGGCCTGGCAAGCAAAATCAAGGAATCCGATATCGACGAGGAAAAGATGATGAAGGCGCAGAAGAAAAACGAGGCCATCATCCTTTCCATGACGCGCATGGAGCGCCGCAACCCGGATATCCTCAACGCCTCGCGCAAGCGGCGCATCGCCGCCGGCAGCGGCGCAACCGTGCAGGATATCAACCTGCTGCTCAAGCAGTTTGACCAGGCGCGGCAAATGATGAAGCAGATGATGGGCGGCGGCAAAAAGCGCCTGCGCATGCCCTTTGGCAAGTTCAGGGGATAATCACGGTCTTTCCGTATGATTATACATTTAATGGGTTTCTAAGGAGGAAACACACATGGTCAAGATTCGTCTCAAGAGGATGGGCATGAAGAAGATGCCGTTCTATCGCCTGGTGGTCACCGACAGCCGCAACCCCCGCGACGGCCGCTTCATCGAGGAAGTGGGCTACTACAACCCCCTCACCGACCCGATTGAGCTGAAGATCAACGAAGAGCGCGCGAAGTACTGGCTGGGCGTCGGCGCGCAGCCGACCGATACCGTGCGCGGCCTGCTGAAGAAAGGCGGAGTGCTGTAAGCATGGCGGAATTGGTCAGGTATATCGCCCGGTCGCTGGTGGAAAAGCCGGACGCGGTGGACGTGCGCGAGGTGGAAAACGCCGACAGCATCGTCGTAGAGCTGCGTGTGGATCCTGACGATATGGGCAAGGTCATCGGCAAACAGGGCAGGATTGCCAAGGCCATCCGCACGGTGGTCAAGGCCGCGTCCGTGCACAGCCCCAAGCCGGTGTTTGTGGAGATTATTTAAACGGAACGGCACGGGGACGGCGGGGCCGCCGCCGTGCGTTCCATGCTTTCAACGGGGCGGCCGAAGGCTGCCTCAGAGCGCTGACAAAGCCTGCAAACGCAAAAATTGCCCTGAACAAAGAGAAATCAGAGGCAATTTTTGCTTCCTGCGTCAGCTGCGCTTGCGGCCTGCGGTCACTTACGTCCATGTAAGCTCCCTTGGCTGCAAGTTTGCTTCCTTGTCTTGCAGGCTTTCTCATCGCTCTGGCAGTCTGTTGACTTTGTCAACATCCTGGGGCGGCCGAAGGCCGCCTCTTGTCATTGGGAGGCATCTATGGAAAACTACCTCGTCATCGGGGAAATCACCAAGCCGCAGGGCGTGCGCGGCGAAATCAAGCTGCGCCCCATTACCTGCGATGTGGAGCGCTTCGACGGCCTGACGCTGGCCTATCTCAAGCGCGGGGAGGAATATGTGCCCCTGCGCCTCACGGTCAACCGCCGCGCGGCGGACGCGGTGTTTCTCTCCATCGAAGGCGTGACCGACCGCAACGCCGCTGAAAAGCTGCGCGGCGAGCTGCTCTACATCGACCGCGCCCACGCCGTGCCGCTGGATGAGGACACGAACTTCCTCTGCGACCTGATTGGCCTGCGCGGCGTGGACGACGAGGGCGGCGAATGGGGCACATTGCGCGACGTGCTCCAGCCCGGCGGCAACGATGTATACGTCTTTCAGGGCCCGCGCGGGGAAGTGCTGGTGCCCGCCCTCAAGAGCGTGGTAAAGAAGGTCGATCTCGCCTCCGGCGAAATGGTGCTGGCGGCGGCGCGGATGCGGGAAGTGGCGGTGTTTGATGAGGATTAAGGTGCTGACCATCTTCCCGGAAATGCTGCGCGCGGCGCTAAGCGAATCCATCGTTGGCCGGGCGCTGGAAAAGGGGCTTTTCGAGGTCGAATTGATCGACATCCGCGCCTATTCGCAAAACAAGCATAAGAATACCGACGATTACCCCTTCGGCGGCGGCGCGGGCATGGTGATGCTGGCTCAGCCCATTGTGGACGCCTGCGAGGCGCACATGGAGGCGGGGCAGCGGCGTATCTACCTTTCCCCGCGCGGGCGCACGCTTAATCAAAGCGTGGTGGAGGAGCTTTCCCGCGAGACGGAGCTCATGCTCCTGTGCGGCCATTACGAGGGCGTGGACGAACGGGCCTTGGAGATGTGCTTCCCGGAGGAGCTTTCCATCGGCGATTATGTGCTCACCGGAGGTGAGCTGGCGGCGTTGGTGGTAATCGACGCGGTTTCGCGCCTGATTCCCGGCGTACTGGGCAGCAGCGAAAGCGCCGGGGACGAGAGTTTCACCACCGGCCTTCTGGAATACCCGCAGTACACGCGCCCGCGCGAGTTTCGCGGCCGCGAGGTGCCCGAGGTGCTGCTCAACGGCAACCATGCCCTCATCGAGCGCTGGCGGCGCGAACAGGCGCTGAAAATCACCCGCCAGCGCCGCCCGGAGATGCTCAAGAGCGCACCGCTCGATAAAAAAGACCGGGCGTTTTTGCAGGCGCTGGAGGAAGAACCGTAAAAGCGCATGAAAGACCCCGCCTTCTGCATAGTGTTTGCACAGAAAGGTGGGGTAGCATGCGGGAGCTTCTGTTTTCCGTGATCATTCCGGTGTATAATACGCGGCGTTATTTGCAGGAATGCCTGCAAAGCGCAGTGGGACAGACATTGGAAGATGCGGAATTTATCTGTATAGACGACGGTTCCACAGATGGCTGCGCTGAAATTCTCGCCGCTTTTGCCCAAAAAGATGCGCGTGTGCGCGTCATCCGCCAGGAAAATGCCGGGCTTTCTGCGGCGCGCAACAGGGGAATGGAGGCGGCGCAGGGGGAATACCTATGCTTTCTGGACAGCGACGATCTGCTCATGTGCGATGCGCTTGAGACGATGCGCGCTTGTATCCTTCAGGAACGCCCGGATATGGTTTTGTTCGAGTGTGAAGTATTCTGCACGCCGCAGGTACGGGAAATCCCTCCGGACATACTGCGGCGCTCGCGCGCCTATGCAGGGCGATGGAACGGCGAACAACTGTATGTGGATATGTATCGCGCCGGTGATTACCGTTGCATGGTCTGGAGCCAGTGCATGCGCCGCGCCTTTGCAGAAGAAAAGCGCCTGCGCTTTGACGCAGGCCTTCTCTATGAAGACGAACTGTTTTCCCTGCGGGCGATGCTCGCGGCGGAAAGCGTGCGCCATTTGTACAGGCCGCTGTACCGTTACCGCCAGCGCTCAGATTCCATTGTCAATTCGCCGCGTTCCCTGCTCAAGCTCATCTCCAAACTGCACATCGCTCTGGAAGAAGCGGGCCTGTGCATGCAGGGTGGCATTTCTTCCGCGGCCCGCTTTTGCGTATTGGATGCGGCGAAGGGTATGTTGGAAAACGTGCGGCGCGAATACGCCGGCTATTTTTCCGACGCCCGTTCCTCGCAGGCCGAGCAGTCGCCCGCGCAGCCTTGACAGCGGCGCGCGCCGCCGCAACTGCCTTCCAGATTGATTTCTTCGGCCTCGGCCTTCATCATCCGGTGGGGCACGCCCTCGTCGTCATACACCTCGCCGTAGGGCTTGAAACCATAGCGGGCATAAAAGTCCACCACGGGAAGCTGCGCGCCGATATACACCGCGGTTGCACCCAATTCCAGCGCCCGGTACAGGAGCATGCGCACGATGAGGTCGCCAAGGCCCTGCCCGCGCGCCTCGCGCAGAACGCACACGCGGCCAATCTGGAAATGGCTGTGATCGTCGATATAGAGCCGCCCCGTGCCCGCCGGGCGGTCGTTTTCGTCAAAGGCGAGGGCGTAGACGGCCAGTTTGTCATACCCGTCGATTTCTGTATCGGGCGAAAAGCCCTGTTCGTCCACAAACACGCGCTTGCGTATATCCATCACCGCGCTGGGATCGTCCTGCGAGGTCAGGAATTTGCCACGGATCATCGTTTTTTCCACCTTTCAAGCATTGTATTTATTGTACCACCGCCGGATGCGATTTTGTAGCCCCAAAGCGCAAATAACTGTTGATTTTTTTGCATACAGCGGGTATAATAAGTGCGAATGGGCGGGGCCTGTTCAATACACCGAAGAAAGGAGCGTGACGAAATGGATGAGGAACTGGATCTCGTCGTCTTTGAGGATGATGAGGGCAACGAAATCACCATGGAGGTGCTCGATTATTTCTTCTACGAGGGTAAGGAATACGCTCTGTTGGCAGAGGTAGACGAGGACGACGAATGCGGATGCGAGGAGTGCGGCGATGATTGCGATCATCAGCGCGACGCCTACATCATGGAAGTCGTTGCCGTCGGCGACGATCAGGAGGAATTTGTTCCCGTCGCCGAGGAGCTGGCAGACAAGCTCATCGAGATCGTCCAGAACGAGCTTTTCGAGGATGACGAGGAAGCCGGGGACGACGAGGAGGAATAACCGGCGCCTTGCAAGGGCGACGGGAGCCGGTGGCCGCTCCGCCAAATGGCGGGGCGGCTTCAGGATGTTGACGAAGTCAACAGACTGCCAGAGGGATGAGAAAGATTGCAAGACAAGGAAGCAAACTTGCAGACAAGGGAGCTTACATGGACGTAAGTGACCGCAGGCTGCAAGTTTGCTGACGCAGTAAGCGGAAATTGCTTTTCCATTCCTTTTTGAGAAAGCAATTTTCGCGTTTGCAGGCTTTATCAGCGCTCTGCGGCCGCTCCGCCAAATGGCGGGGCGGCCTTTCGACATTCAGGGAGGACGCATGAACGCCTTTTATCAGCAGGTATACGACCTCGTGGCCCAGATTCCCCGCGGCAAGGTGATTTCCTATGGGCAGATTGCCCGCGTGCTCTGCCGTCCCCGCGCGGCGCGCGAGGTGGGGCGTGCCATGCGCTTCTGCCCGCCGCACTTGCCCTGGCAGCGCGTGGTGATGCGAGATGGTTCCATCGCCGCCGGCGGCGATCCCGCCATGCGGCGCCGGATGCTGGAAGACGAGGGCGTGGCCTTCCGGCCCGATGGCCGCGTGGATATGGACGCCTGCCGCTGGTTGTGAGCCTTTTTGAAAAAACGCTTCCCCCGCGAACGGAGGAAGCGTTTTTCAGGCGATCATCGTTACCAGTTCAAAGAGAATCATCAGCGAAAGCACGTCTACCACAGTGGTCAAAAGCGGGCCGGCCATCAGCGCCGGGTCCAGGCGCAAAAGCCGCGCCAGCATCGGCAAGAGGGTGCCCAGCGCGTTGGCCGCCACCACGGTGAGGAATACTGCCAGCGAAATGGCCGCCGCCTCCAGCGCCGTGTTTCCGGAAATCAGAACCATGCGCAGGAAATTGACCGCGCCCAACCCCAGGCCGCAGATGAGCGATGTAAGCAGTTCCTTGCCCAGCGCCACGCCCGTGTCGCGCGGGGCAAGCTCGTCCAACGCCAGGGCGCGGATAATCAATGTGGAGGACTGCGAGCCGGCGTTGCCGCCCGTGTCCATCAGCATCGGCATGTTGCTGACCATCACGCCGCCCATCGCCGAAGCCAGCAAAAGGGCCTCGTAGCTTTGAATCAGCCACGCGCACAGTACCGACGAGGCCATTAGAATCAGCAACCAGGGCAGGCGGTGCAGCGCCAGTGTCCAGACGCTGGAGGCGGCGTAATCGTCCTCATTGGGCACCAGGGCGGCCATGCGCTCAAAGTCTTCAGTGTCTTCTTCTTCGATGACGTCCACGATGTTGTTGACCCCGATTGCGCCCACCAGCCGCCCGGATTCGTCGGTGACGGGCAGGCTGATCAGGTCATATTTGCGCACCAGCATGGCCGCTTCCTGCTGGTCGTCGCCGGTCTTTACGGCGTAGAAGGCCGTGTCCATCAGGCTTTCCAGCGTCGCGTTGTCCCTCGCGGCCAACAGGGTGCGCATTTCCAGCGTGCCCAGCAGACGGCCGTCCGCGCCGGTGACGAAAATGGTGTAAATCGCGTCGCTGTCCAGCCCTGAGACGCGCACGGCGCGAATGGCGTCGTCCGCGCGCATGTTCGCGCGCAGGCGCACAAATTCGGGCGTCATGATTGCGCCCGCCGTGTTTTCCAAGACGTTTTCCATGGTTTCAATCATTTCCCGCACTCCTTTCGCAATACAAAGTAGACGTCAGCCCCAACGGGCGGCGCCGTTCAGCAGAAAGATGGGGAAACAAGCGATGGGTCAGCGAACACGCGCGGCCCATGCGCCCGGTTTCCTTCGACTTCCGCCGCAGTCGTCCACGCGAGTCCACCTCCTTGAAAGATAGGTCATATTCATTATAAGCGATTTTCCGGCCTCTGTCAACGCAATTCGAGGCGCTTTAGCCAGGCCAAAAACCGCGGCTCCGGCTGAGCTTCAAAGCGCATGCGCTTGCCGGTGGCGGGGTGGTCAAAGCCGATGACCGCCGCATGTAAAAGCTGCCCGCCGGCGACGGGATAGGGCGATTTCTTCGGCCCATACACCGGGTCGCCCAGCACTGGATGGCCGATGGAGGCCATATGCACGCGGATTTGATGCGTGCGCCCGGTTTCCAGCCGCGCTTCAATATAGGAACAGCCGCGCAGTTCCTCCAGCACGCGCCAGTGCGTCACCGCACGGCGTCCGCCTTCGCGGATGGCCATTTTTTTGCGGTCGGAGGGGTGGCGGCCGATGGGCGCGTCCACCACGCCGAGAGGCTCCCGAAAGCGGTCGATGCAGATGGCGAGATAGGCGCGCTCCACGCTGTGTTCCTTGATTTGTTCCGCAAGGGATACGTGGGCGCGGTCGTTTTTGGCCACGAGCAGCAGCCCCGAGGTGTCCTTGTCGATGCGGTGTACCAGCCCCGGCCGCTTTTCCCCGCCCACGCCGGAAAGGTTGTCCAGATGAAAGAGCAGGGCGTTGACCAGCGTGCCGTCCGGGTTGCCCGCAGCCGGGTGCACAACCATGCCCGAGGGCTTGTAAACGACGGCCAGGTCGTCGTCCTCATAAACGATGCGCAGGTCGATGTCCTGCGCATCCAGGGACGGCTCGCGTGCTTCCGGGATTTCCAGGTGTACCTCGTCGCCTGCGCGCAGGCGCAAGCCGGCCTTGCTCGCCGCCGCGCCGTTGACAAGCGCCTGCCCTTCGCCAATGAGGTTGCCCACGCGCGAGCGCGTCAGCTCCGTGCGCGCGGTTATGTAGGCGTCTAGCCGTTCCCCGGCCTCGCCGGGTTCCACATGCCAGTAGAGGTTTTCAGCCATGTTTTTGCCCTCCCTCCGCGCGCAAAAGGGCGATGAAGGCCAGGACGCAGCCCAGCACGACGCACACGTCCGCTACGTTGAACACCGGGAAGCGGATGAAGTCAAATTCCAAAAAGTCGATCACATAGCCGTAGCGCAGGCGGTCGTACAGGTTGGAAAGCCCGCCCGCGAACACCAGCCACAGCCCGGCGCGCGCCGTTTTCTGCATTTGCGGAAAGCGGAAAAGCACGAACAGCAGCGCCGCGCATAAAACCAGCACCAGCGCGACCAAGAGCACCGTGCGCCCGGAAAATACGCCAAAGGCCGCGCCGTAATTGCGCACTGGCCGGAAGTTCAAAATTCCCGGCAGTGCCGGGATGGGGCCGTCCAGCGTCAGCGACCACAGCTTTGTGACTCGGTCGAGCGCGAACGCCACGATCGCCAGCCAGAGCATGTTACATCCTTGCCTGAATCGCATTGATGACCTCCGCGAGAAATCCGCCGATGACGGGGATATTCTCCACCACGATATTTTTCAGGATTACCGCGCACAACGCCGCCAGCACTGCGAAGCCCAGCGTAAAGCCAAAGCCGCGCAGCATGCCGTAAAGCAGGTTGTCAAAGATCAGACGGCGGCGGTTGGAAATATGTTCCACATATTCATCCAGTTGCATCCGTTCCAGCGTACCGGCCAGCTTTTCCAGGCGCCGCTCCAGTTCGTCGTTCACGCGCGTCCCCTCCTCTGGCAAAGGTTTCCCGCATGCGGGGGAAGGTATGCGCGCAAAATAGCGCGAGGCGGCGCGGCTTTCTTGCCACGCCGCCCCACGAAGCGGTTTTAAAGCGCGGTATACATGCGCTCCAATCGGAAATCCGCATGCCGGATGGCCTTGCGGCGGTGGGGCTCGATGGCCCTGCCCGCCGGCCCTGTCAGTCAAACAGGGAATCCGTCTCCTTGAGTACCTGCACCTGCCCTTCCACCAGGCGGCGGAAGTTGGCGCGGTAGGTAGCAATGGTCTTGCGGATGTTGTCGGCCTCGGCCTTGACGCCCTCGGCCTCCACCTTGGCGTTGGAAACGGTGGTAGCGGCCTGCTCCTCAGCGGAGGAGATCAACTCCTGGGCCTTCTTGCGCGCTTCGGCCACGGTATCGTCGGCGATGCGCTGGGCGTTGACCAGCGTGTCGCGCATGGCCAGCTCCAGGTTTTTAAAATAGCTCGGCTCGTCGTAGGCGGTTTCCGTGCTCGCGACTGTTTCCACAGGTGCGGGCGCGGGTGTGGGCGCGGGCGTCGGGGCGGCTTCCACGGCCGGAGCGTTCGCGGAGGCGGCGAGCTTTTCGTTCTCCGCCTGCAGCGTCTTGACCTGCTCGGCCAGCGCCATGTTCTCGCGGATGAGGACGCTCAACTGATCGGAGATCTCGTCGAGAAAATCATCGACTTCTTCGATGTTGTAGCCATCCCGCTTCTGTCTGCTGAACTCTTTTTCCTGAATATCCCTGACACTGATCGGCATGTTTTCTCTCCCTTTCGTTGCAGTGCGCGCGTTGGTTACAATGCGCGATCGTAGAATCGTCCTCTTTCGGTATTCGTCGTGGGGGGATAAAATCCTCCCCTTTATCGGAAAAGTTGAATTTTCTTCACTTTCCGTACACGAACAAACGCATTCCCACGCGACCCTTGCGGGTAAGGCCGGTGATTTCACGCAGGCGAAAGCGCCCCAGCCCCCGCGCGGAGACGATATCGCCCTCATCAAGATGGCAATCGCCCCTCGTTTCCACCACATGGTTGACCTTGACCAGTTCCGCGCGCACGAGGGATTGCGCCTCCTGCCGCGAAAGGTCGTAGGCAGCGGCGAGCACGGCGTCCAACCGCTCGGAGGGGACGGTGCGGTACACAAGCGCGCCTTCCGGTTCCGGCGGTACGACTTCTTCGCCGCAGGCGGAAACGCGCACCTTCACGCGCCCGCAGCTCTCCAGGTTGCCCAGCACGTAGTCCGCCACGTCCGCGTGTACAAAAACCAGCGCGCCCTCTTTGAGCAGGGCGATGTCTCCCAGCGTTTCCCGGGCCACGCCCAGGCCCATCAGCGCGCCCAATATGTCGCGGTGGCCGGGCGAGCCGTAGCGCGGGTTCCAGGAAAGCAAAAGACGGCGGATGGGGAAGGAAAGCTCCCCGGAATCCCCCGAATAAAAGCCCGCCACGCGGCGTTCTGCGCCGTCATAGCCGCCAAAGAAAGCGACCGCGCAGCCCGCGGCGTTGGCGGCGGCGCGGCAGAGCGCTTCGCTGGGCGGCTCCAGAAAGCGCGTACAGGCGCAAACGCCCGTGTGCGCGGCGCGCATGGCCAATTCACGCAGGCGCTTTGCTTCCACATCCATGCTCAATACAACCCCAATGGCAGGAAGACGCGGGCGTAGAGCACGAGCAGCAGCTCGCTGACGATGTTGACGCCAATCATCGCAAACCAGAGGGTAAAGTCGATGGGCCATCCCGTGCGGCGCATCACCCACATCGCCGGGCGGCGGAAGGGGCGCACGAACGGATAGATGAACTTGGCCAACAGCTCCACCAGGCGGCTGTTGAAGCGCAGAAGCGTCAATATCCAGTAGACGAACATGGCGAGGCTGAGGAGACGTAAAAACACCCGCACAGCATCGATGACGGAGTACATGGTCATGGATCAGAACCTCCGCTCCACGTCATAGGTTTCGTTGACCTCGACGGTATTGGGCGCCAGCACATAGGTGCGGTCGGAGGCTTTGCGGATGGTGGCGCTCAGGGCGAACACCGCGCCCGAGAGCGTGTCGATGGCGCGTTGGGTGAGCTTGGGGTCGATTTCATCCAGCGTCAAAACCACCACGTTGCCGGCGATGAGGCTGTCGATGACGTCACAGCAGTCCTCCAGCGTGTTCAGCGAACACATCAGCGTGCGCTGGCGCTGCACGCGCGTCTGGGTGCGCTGCGAAGACGGCTCGTAGGCGCTGGAACGGGTGCTCTCCCGCGGCGTATAGTCGTAGCCCGTGGATGTACTGCGCCGCGAGGTGGGCGTGGACACGCGCGTGGAGCCGTAGCGGTCCGAGCCATAGCGCGAGCGCTCGTCCTTGACGATGGTACGCCGGCGGGTATCCTCCGTGCGCGAGCGCTGCTGCTTGGGCACATAGGTAGACGGACGGCCATAGCCGTCTGCGTACCCATCGCCTGCCGCGGCCCTCTGTGGCTCATCGTCGTCTACCAGGCCGATGAAGTTCAGAAATTTGTTTACGCCGCCCTGCTTGCGAGCCATTGCGATTCCTCCCTGCTTATATCCTGGCGCCGAACAGCGCCCGTCCGGGGCGCACCATGGTCGCCCCTTCCTCGGCGGCGACGATGTAGTCGCCGGACATGCCCATCGACAAAACGCGCATTTGCGCGCCCGCTATGCCCTCTTCGCGCAGGCGGTCGAACCACGCGCGCATGCGGCGGAAGTACGGCCGCACCTCTTCCGGGTCATCTACCAGCGGCATGATGGACATCAGGCCCTCCACGCGCACACCCTGCCGAGAGGCGGCATCGCGCACGAAGGCTTCCAGATCTTCTTCCAGAACGCCCGCCTTTTGGCTTTCGCGGGCGATGTTGACCTGTATAAGCACCGGCATCGGCGCTCCCAGCGCCTGGGCGCGGCGGTCGATTTCATCAAGAAGCTCGCGCCGGTCGAGCGATTGAATCATCCTGACCAGCGGCAAAACCTGTTTGACCTTGTTCAGCTGCAAACGGCCGATCAGGTGCGCTTCCAGCTCCGGCATGAGAAGCGGTTTTTTGGCGGCAAGCTCCTGCACGCGGTTTTCACCGATGATGCGCACGCCCAGTTCGCCGGCGCGGTTGATCGTTTCCACATCGACGGTCTTGGTCACCGCGCAGATTTCCACCCGCCCCCAGCGCTCGGAGGCTTCATCCAGACGCGCGCGCACAATGCGCAGGTTTTTTTCCAGCATTTCGCGTTCCATTGCTTTTTCACCTACTTGATCAGCACGATCTGGCCGCTTTGCAGAGCGTTTTCCACCAAGGGCTGGATCAGGGCGTTGTTGCCGTCGTTGGAGAGCACTTCCACGGGCACGAACGTTCCTTCCGGCACATCGTAGAGCCAAACGCCGGTCTGACCGTTCTGATTATAGAGCGCTTCGGATACGACCAACAGGCCAGTCAACTCGCTGCTGAGCGTCACCCGGCCGCTGCGCTGATAGATCAGCGGCCCTATCGGGTCTTCCACCATGAACACAGCCAGCACTTCGTTGTCGATATTCTGTACGCGCGTGACCTTGGCCGTATAGACCAGATCTTCGAAGCCTTCAAAGCGCAGGTAGTATTCCTGGTCGAGCACTGGGTTCCAGGTGCGGCCGTCAGTGAGGATGGCCACATACCAGGTATCCTGATCCACCAGGCGGTAAATGTTGGTCAGGCGCGAGGACTCTTCGCCCAGGCTGCCCCCGGACATGACCGTGCGGATATCCGCGGGGGTCAGGGTGTCCAACATGTCGGGCGTGAGCACGCTCTCATAACCGTCGGTATAAAAGGAGATTACACCCTCCCTGTCCGCCGTGGCCTCTGTCCGCCAGGAAGCGATGGAATTCAGGCGCGTGTTTTCCTGCTGGTAAAGGCGGTTGAGATTGAGATCCTCGCGCTGGTTGGCGCGCATATATTCCTGCCGGTTGACCATGGCCGTCTCCAACTGACGGGTGAGGGAGAGCAGGTTGCCGGTGGTCTGGTGCGTCACCAGGGACTTGAGCTCCAGCGCCGTCATGTCCACAATGCGGTCGAGGCGCTCCAGGTCTGAGTCGATGATGTTATTGAGGATCGTCTTGTGGTAGGCCTGTATGTTGGCGCGAATTTCCTCCAGCCGCGTCAGCTCGCTCTCAGAATATCCCGTGGAGTAGAGGTAGGCGATGGTATCGCCCTCATTGAGCAGCGTGTTTTCCGTGGCCACGTATTCCACACGCGCGATGGTGCCGGAGGAATATACCTCCTCGTCGCGGATGATCACCGCGTCGGTCTGCTGCACATAGGAGGTTGTGCCCACATCAATCAACGCCTGCCTTGTGCCAAAACGCAGGTGGGGGCGAACGATCAAAAAGGCGATGACCAGTATCGCCAACAGGAAGATGTAAAACCTTCCGGTCACCCGTTTTCGGCGCATGGAATCCCTCGCTCCAAATCTTCTTGATTGCGGCGCATTTTGTGCGCGACGCATAAAAGCAGACACTTCTGCCCACCGTATACTATTATATTATAATCGCTTCGGAGGCAAGATGCAACCGGCCACTCTTGACATTACCTAGACGAAATCATTATAATGACGGAAGATTCGGGAGGCGAAATTGTGGTGGAATGGACGCGGGACGCACTGATTGTGGGAAATTTTTCCTTGCATTACTATGGCATGCTGATTGCCCTGGGGGTGCTTTTGGGCGTTTTATTGGCGGTAAAACGCGAAAAGCGCCTGGGATTGCCCAAGGATACGACCATCGACCTTTCGCTGGTCTGCGTGCCCTGCGCGCTGGTGGGGGCGCGCCTTTATTACGTGGCCTTTTCGTGGGATTTCTATAAGGACGACCTCTGGCGCATCTTTTCCGTGCGCGAGGGCGGTATGGCCATTTATGGCGGCGTTCTGGCGGGGCTGCTGGCGGGGTGGATATTCTCCCGCGTGCGTAAAATTCCCTTTTTGTCGCTTGCGGACCTGGCCGCGCCCTCCCTGGCGCTGGGGCAGGCCGTGGGGCGCTGGGGGAATTTCGTCAATCAGGAAGCTTATGGTTACGCTGTAACGAATCCGGCACTCTGCCGCTTTCCCATTTCCGTGTATATCGAGGCGGACGGCTGCTGGCACCTGGCCACATTCTTTTATGAATCCGTATGGTGCTTTTTCATCGTCCTGTTTATTCTGCTCATGGAGCGCGGCGGGCGCTTTCGGCAGCGCGGCGACGCCTTTTTGTGGTATCTGCTGTTCTACGGCGTGGAACGCGCCGTGGTAGAGGGGTTGCGCACTGACAGCCTGATGCTCGGCCCGGTGCGCGTATCGCAGGTTTTGGCGGCTATTTTGGCATTGGGCGCGCTTGTGGCGTTGGTTGTGCGCGCAAGGCGGCGAAAAAAGGCGTAAGAAGCGGTCGTTTTCTGCCCGCGCGCATTGCGCTTTGGCCGTGGCTATGTTATAATTATTATTAATGAACGAAACAATAGCCGCGGGGCGGCGAGCAGACGGAGGGGACACACATGGCGGAGTATACGATCATTACGGATTCCTCGTGCGATTTGCCGGATAATGTGGCGGCGGAGCTTGAACTCAAGGTTGTGCCGCTTTCCCTTACGATGGAGGGAAAGCAGTACCTGAACACCACCGACGAGCGCGGCATTCCCGACCAGGAGCTGTATGCCCGTCTGCGCGCCGGGGCGATGGCCAAGACATCGGCCGCGAACGCGGGTTCGTTTGTCGCGGTGATGGAGCCGGAATTGCAGGCCGGCCGCGACGTGCTCTATATCGGCTTTTCTTCCGCCCTGAGCGCCACCTGTTCCGTAGGCGCGAACGTGGGCCGCGAACTCATGGAGCGCTATCCGGAGCGCAAGGTGTATACGGTGGATTCACTGTGCGCCTCGCTGGGCCAGGGTTTGTTTGTGTACCTTCTGGCGCAGAAAAAGCGCGAGGGCATGGAGCTGGAGGCGCTGCGCGACTACGCGGAGGATCTCAAGTTGCACATCTGCCACTGGTTCACGGTGGAAGATCTGCAATTTTTGCGCCGGGGCGGGCGCGTGAGCGCGGCGGCGGCGGTGATCGGCTCCATTTTGAGCATCAAGCCGGTCATGCACGTGGACAACGAGGGCAGGCTGATCCCCGTTTCCAAGGTGCGCGGCCGCAAGGCTTCCCTGCGCGCCATCGCGGACAAGGTGAAGGAAACCATGCTCGACCGTCCGGATCAGACATTGTTTATCAGCCATGGCGATTGCGAGGAGGACGCCCGCCTCATCGCGGAAATGATCAAGGAGCGCACGGGGCTGGAGCTCAACGTGCTCAACTATGTTGGACCGGTGATTGGCTCGCACTCCGGGCCGGGCACCATCGCGGTATTCTTTATCGGCAAAGAGCGATAATTTAAGGGAGGCAATGGGGAATGGTCAGGGTATCGGCGGACAGCACCTGCGACCTGTCGCCAGAGTTGATTGCGCGCTATGGCTTGGAAATCGCGCCGCTGTACATCGTTCGGGATGGCGAATCCCTGCGCGACGGCATGGAGATTCGCCCGCAGGACATCTTTGACTATGTGGACAAGACTGGCAAGCTCTTAAAGACCTCGGCGGTGAGCGTGGAGGATTACATATCCCTGTTTCGCCGCCTGACGCAGGACGGCAGCGAGGTGGTGCACATTACCATCAGCGCGGAAATGTCCGCCTGCTACCAGAATGCCTGCCTGGCGGCGCAGGAGGTGCCGGGCGTGTTCCCGGTGGATTCGCGCAACCTCTCCACAGGCATGGGCTTGGTGGTCATTGAGGCGGCAAAGCGGGCGCAGGCGGGTGAGGACGGCGCGGCCATCCAGAAAGCCATGAATGCGCTTACCCTGCGGATAGAGGCCAGCTTTGTCATCGAGCGGCTGGATTACCTTTACAAGGGCGGCCGTTGCTCGGCGCTGGCGGCGCTGGGCGCGAACATTCTGCACTTAAAACCCTGCATCGAGGTGCGAAACGGCAAAATGGGCGTGGGCAGGAAGTACCGCGGCTCTTACGACAAGGTTCTGCGCCAGTACGCGCGCGACCGGCTGCATGGCCGCGACAACATCGAGCGAGAGCGCGCCTTCGTTACCTATACCACCTGCGCGCCGGAAACCGTGCGTGCGGTCAAGGAAATCTGCGCGGAAGAAGGGCGCTTTGCAGAACTTCTGGAAACACGGGCCGGCTGTACCATCAGCAATCACTGTGGTCCCAATACGCTGGGCGTGCTCTTTATTCGCAAGGGGTAGGGCGGAGCGCCGCGGGTGCGAAGCGGTTCCTTTCGCCAAATTACGCGGCGGCCTTTTCTGTATGATCAATACGCATCGAAAAAAGCGCCGGGCGAGCGATTGCCCGGCGCTTTCGCGCGCCCAAAAAGGGACGAACCGCCACGCTGCGGATCGTGGCGGCCCGTTAAAAAGGAGAAGATCATGAAGAAACATCCAACACTGATATAGTACCAAATGAATATTGAGATTTCGCCGAAATGCCGTTAACTTACGATGGAAAATACAAATATAACAAAAATCCCGGCCTTGTTTCGACATCCATGTGCAAGAACGCCCCTTTCCGGCGCGGCATAGGATGCCGCGGGGCGTTTTGCCCCGAGAACGCAAAGGAGACAGACGTATGAACAACGATAAAATGACATGCCCTCCGCTGGCGATGGCCTGTATGCCCTGGCAGCGGTGGGAAGGCACGCTCTCGCCTGCCGACGCATTGGCGCGCGGCACGGCTTTTGCGGCGCTGGATATGCCCTTTCTGGGGAAGGGGGTGCGCGCATGAATTATGAAACGGATCTTCGCGCGGTAAACGAGTGGAGCTTCCTGGCTACGGAATTGCAGCTTTATCTCGATACGCATCCCGACGACGCGCGCGCATTGGCAGCGTTGAAAAACGCCCTGAGCGAGCGCCAGGCCGCCGTTTCCACCTTTGAGCAGGCGCATGGCGCGCTCACTGTGGATGGCCTTCTGTCTGCGCGCCGCTACAACTGGGTCGAGCGGCCCTTTCCGTTCGAATAGGAGGGCTGCTTATGTGGATTTATGAAAAACGCCTGGAATTCCCGGTGAAGATCAAAAACAAAAACGCCCGCCTTGCCAAAGCCATCATCAGCCAGCTCGGCGGGCCGGATGGCGAGCTCGGCGCCGCGATGCGCTATTTTTCGCAGCGTTATGCCATGCCCGACCGCCGCGTGGCCGGGCTTTTGAACGATGTAGCCACCGAAGAACTGGCGCATTTGGAAATGGTGGGAACCATCGTCCGCCAGCTCACCAAAGGTCTGAGCGCCGAAGAGTTGCAGAAGCAGGGCTTTGCCGATTATTATATCGACCATACCGATGGGATTTGGATGCAGGCGGCCTCGGGCACGCCGTTTACCGCCGCGTATTTCCAATCCAAGGGCGATCCTGTCACCGACCTGCACGAATCAATGGCTGCCGAGCAGAAGGCACGCACCACCTATGACAACATCCTGCGCCTGGCCGACGATCCCGACGTGATTGCCCCGATTCGCTTTTTGCGCCAGCGCGAAGTGGTGCATTACCAGCGCTTCGGCGAGGGACTGCGCCTGGTGACGGAAACGCTGGATAAACGCAACCCTTACGCCAGCAATCCAGCCTTCGACGGCTAGGCATACAACGGCGGCGCGGCGGATTTCCGCCCGCCGAAGCAGGGGACAAACGCATAAATTTATGGAAAAGGGCCGCGCTCGGTTTGACAGCGCGGCCCCGTGATGTTATGATATATACTGTACAAAATGGGCGGGCAGGCCCGCTCCAAATTGCGGGAGGATTGAAAATATTATGAAGATTGCGCGTTACATTGATCACGCGGTGCTTAAGCCCGCCATGACGCCCGAGGAAGTGCGAAATGCCATCCAGCTCGGCATCGACAACGACGTGTACTCCGTATGCGTGCAACCGCGCGACATTGAATTGGCGCTGAAGATGTGCAAGAACACGAATACGCTGGTTTCCTGCGTGTTGGATTTCCCGCATGGCTGCGGCGGCGCGGAGGCCAAGCGCGCGGCGGCGCGCGCCTACGCGGAAATGGGCGTGCATGAGATCGACATGGTAATGAACTATGGCGCCGCCAAGGGCGGCGATTGGGCCGTTGTGCGCGCGGAGATTTCCGGCGTGGTCGAGGAAGCGCATGCGCGCGGCGTTCTGGTTAAAGTAATTTTTGAAACCTGCGAACTGGACGAGCGCACCATCCGCGAAGGCGTGGATGTCTGTGTGGATGTGGGCGCGGACTTTGTCAAGACCTCCACTGGTTTTGCCGCCAAGGGCGCGACCCCGGAAGCAGTGCAGGCCATGGTTTCGCAGGCGGCGGGTCGCATCCGCGTCAAGGCTTCCGGCGGCATTCGCACCATCAATGATGCGCGCGGCTATGTGGAAATGGGCGCGGAGCGCTTGGGCGTGGGCTTTACCACTACTCCCGCGCTCGTGGCCGCGGACGAAGAAAGCAAGTAAGCCCCGGCGCGCGGACAGCGTTCCCGCCGCGCGCCGTCGGATAAAAGACAACGGAGGCCAATTATGTTTCAAATCCTTGAAAAGCGCCGTCTCAACGAGACGACCACGCTAATGCGCGTGCATGCGCCGCGCGTAGCGAAGAAGGCTGGCCCGGGGCAGTTTATTATCCTGCGCATCGACGAAAACGGCGAGCGCATCCCCCTGACCATTGCCGGGTACGACCGCGAAAGCGGCAGCGTGACCATTATTTTCCAAAAAGTCGGCAAAACCACCATCCACCTGGACGAACTGGAGGCGGGCGACAGCCTGCTCGACTTCGTCGGCCCCCTTGGCCGCGTCAGCGAGTATGGCGACGTCAAGGGCAAGCGCGTAGCGGTGATCGGCGGCGGCCTGGGCATCGCCATCGCCTATCCGCAGGCCGTGGCGCTTACCGAGCTGGGCGCGGAAGTGGATATGATCGTCGGCTTCCGCAATATCGGCCTGGCCATCCTCATGGACGAATTGCAGAACGCCTCGAAAAACCTCATCGTCATGACCGACGACGGCTCCAATGGCAAAAAGGGCTTTGTCACCGACGCCCTGCGCGAGCAGCTTGAGACGGGCGTGAAGTATGAGCACGTGGTCGCCATCGGCCCGATGCCGATGATGCGCGCCGTGTGCGAAATGACCCGGCCTTACGGTATCCATACGGTCGTCAGCATGAACCCCATCATGATCGACGGCACCGGCATGTGCGGCGGCTGCCGGCTCACCGTGGGCGGGGAAACCAAGTTCGCCTGCGTGGACGGCCCGGAGTTCGACGGCCATCTGGTCGATTTCGACGAGGCCATGAAGCGTTCCCGCATGTATTCCGCCGAAGAAAAACTGAGCAAGGAAAAGCACATCTGCCGCATGAAGGAGGCCGCCGCGCATGTATAACAAATCCATGACCAAGCTGCCCGCGCGCGAACAGGCCCCGGAAGTCCGCCGCCACAACTTTGCGGAAGTCTCTCAGGGCTACGATGAGGCCATGGCCCGCGAGGAGGCCACGCGCTGCATCGGCTGCAAAAACGCCCCCTGCATGACCGGTTGCCCGGTGGGCGTGCATATCCCCGAGTTCATCGCCCACGTCAAGGAGGGCGAATTTGAAAAGGCGTATGAGACTATCCGCTTAACCAACAGCCTGCCCGCCATCTGCGGCCGCGTCTGCCCGCAGGAGACGCAGTGCGAATCCAAGTGTGTGCGCGGCGTGAAAGGCGACCCGGTGGGCATTGGCCGTCTGGAGCGCTTCTGCGCCGACTATGCCATGCAGAAAGGCCAGCCCGCGCCGGAAAAGCACGCCCCGAACGGCCATCGCGTGGCCGTGGTCGGCTCTGGCCCGTCGGGCCTGACCTGTGCTGGCGATCTGGCCAAGTTGGGTTACGATGTAACGATTTTCGAGGCGCTGCATACCCCCGGCGGCGTGCTGGTCTACGGCATTCCCGAGTTCCGCCTGCCCAAGCATTTGGTGCGTGAGGAAATTGCCACCGTGGAAGCGCTGGGCGTGAAGATTGAAACCAACGCGGTGGTGGGCCGCTCCGTGTCGCTGGACGAGCTGTTTGACGAGGGTTACGACGCGGTGTTCATCGGCTCCGGCGCGGGCCTGCCGCGCTTCCAGGGCATTCCGGGCGAAAACCTCAACGGCGTGTATTCCGCCAATGAATTCCTGACCCGCATCAACCTGATGAAGGCCTACGCCTTCCCGGAGACGGACACTCCCGTGCGCGTTGGCAAGCGGGTGGCCGTGGTCGGCGGCGGCAACGTGGCCATGGACGCGGCGCGCTCGGCGCTGCGCCTGGGCGCGGAAGAGGTTTCCATCATTTACCGCCGTTCGGAAAAGGAGATGCCCGCGCGCCTGGAGGAAGTGCATCATGCCAAGGAAGAAGGCGTGAACTTCCGCATGCTCACCAACCCCACCGCCATTCACGGCGACGAGGCGGGCAATGTGCAATCCATGACCTGTGTGGAAATGGAACTGGGCGAGCCGGACGCCTCCGGACGCCGCCGCCCGGTGGTCAAGCAGGGCAGCGAGTTTGACATCGCCGTCGATACCGTGGTCATCGCCATCGGCAATTCCCCGAATCCGCTGATTCGCAACACCACACCCGGCCTGGAGACGCAGAAGTGGGGCGGCATCATCGCCGATGAAAACGGCTTGACCAGCCGCGAAAACGTCTATGCCGGCGGCGACGCAGTCACCGGCGCGGCCACGGTCATCCTCGCCATGGGCGCGGGCAAGACCGCCGCGAAGGCCATTCACGAAAAACTGAGCCGTTAAGCACGGCCTGCTAAGCGTGAAGCGTTCTGACGCCGAACCTCATGTTGGGGTTCGGCGTTTTCATGGGTTCACGGGCGCAAACGGCGGCATTGTTCAGCAGGGCAATCCCGGCGTGGAAACGCCCTGTGGGGAAATTTCGTCTGCAGCGCAGTATGATCGGGAATATCTCTATGAAGCCGCTGGCAGCGCCGCCGGTGGATATGCGCTCCAGCCGGTTGTGAAAGTTTAAGGCATGCCCGTATTGACCGGCACGAAAAGAGCCGCGAAGGATCGCCGCGAATGCGCGCGTATCTCCAAGCCCCGGGGAAACGGCACCCTGGGGCTGTATTTTTGAAGCGGCAGAATGCAAAAAAGCGCCCTCTCACCCGTGAAAACCGGGAAGGCGCTTTTTGCAGCCGTTCAGGAGCCGAGGCTCTTGAGGGCAAGGAAAATCAATTCGTCGGCTTTGCTGGCCTGGCCCGCCACGGCGCTGACCGCGCGCGCGGCTTCCGAGGAGGCGTAGCCCAGCGCCATCAGCGCGGCGATGGCTTCGCTTTCGGCGCTGCCGGCAGGGGCCGCAGCGGCGGTTTGGCCGGTCAGCTCGCTTTCGTCCACTTTGTCGCGCAATTCCAGCACCAGCCGCTGCGCCGTCTTTTTGCCGATACCGGGCACGCGCGTCAAAGCCGCCGCGTCGCCCGCCACCAGGGCGATGGAAAGGTCATTGAGCGGCATGGACGAAAGGATCGCCAGCGCCATGCGCGGCCCAACGCCGTTTACCGAGCGCAACCGCTCAAACATGCGCTTTTCCTCGCGGCTGTGAAAGCCAAACAGCTCCATGGCGTCTTCGCGTACGCTCAAAATGGCATATAGCTTCATGCGTTCGCCTGCGGCCGGGGCCAGTGAAAGCGTCTGCGCGCTCACCTGCAAAAGATAGCCCACGCCGTTTACGTCCAATACAATGCTGTCCGCGGTCTTTTCAGCCACCACGCCGTCAAAATGTGCGTACATACCTGCCTCCGCCTACTGTATCTTGAACAGTTTTTTCATATTCATGGAATTGGCGTGCGTCAGCGCCACGGCCAGAGCGTCGGCCGCGTCGTCGGGGCGCGCGATTTCTTTCATATTCAAAAGCGCCTTCACCATGCGTTGCATCTGCACCTTGTCTGCGCTGCCATAGCCGGTGATGGCCTGTTTGATTTGCATGGGCGTATATTCGTATACATTGTCCGTGCGCGTGGCCACCGCCGCCAGCGCCGCCCCGCGCGCCTGCGCCACGGCGATGCCGGTGGTGACGTTTTTGGAAAAGAACAACTCCTCAAAGGCCACGTCGTCCGGGGCGTAGATGTCCAGAAGCTGGTTGACCCCCTGGAAAATCGAGCGCAGGCGCTGCGGCGTGGGCACGCCGGCGCGGGTATTGATGGTGCCAAACTGCACAACCCGGCGCTTCTGCCCCTCTGCTTCGATGACGCCATAGCCCATCGTGGCCAGGCCCGGGTCGATGCCGAGAATAATCATTGCCCACCTCCAAGCGTACTATGGACATCATAGCCCATCCGGGCGCGGCTTGTCAAGCGCCGTTGCAAATGTATATTCGAATATTTATGCACATATTGCGCATATTTTGTTAAATCAATGCGGAACTTATTGCATTTTCGCTGGAACGGATGTATAATCATCACATCAAAGCGCGAGAGCGCATAAATTTGGAGGCTGAGAACATGAAAAAGCTGTTGAGCATTCTTTTGGTTCTTTCCATGCTTCTGATGGGCGCGGCCATGGCCGAGACCACCACGCTGACAATGGCGACCAACGCCGCCTTCCCGCCGTATGAGTATTATGACGACGAAACCGGCGAAGTTACCGGTATTGACGTAGAGATCGCGCAGGCCATTTGCGACAAGCTCGGCTACGAGCTGGAAGTTGTGGATGTGGACTTTGACTCGATCGTGCCCGGCGTGCAGTCTGGCAAGTATTCCTTTGGCATGGCCGGCATGACCGTCACCGAGGACCGCCTTGAGTCTGTGAACTTCTCCGATTCCTACGCCACCGGCATCCAGGTGGTCATCGTGCCCGAGGATTCCGCGATTACCAGCGTGGATGACCTCCTGGCCGAAGGCGCGAGCCATTCCATTGGCGTGCAGCAGGGCACCACGGGCGATATTTACGCCACCAGCGATATTGAAGAAGCGGGCCTTGGCACCGTTGAGCGCTTCAAGACCGGCACCGACGCCGTGCTGGCGCTGACCACCGGCAAGCTCGACTGCGTTATCATCGACAACGAACCTGCCAAGAACTTCGTGGCCGCCAACGAAGGCCTGAAGATCCTCGATACCGAGTACGCGGTGGAAGACTACGCCGCTTGCTTCGCCAAGGACAACACCGAGCTGCTTGATGCGTTCAACACCGCTCTGGCGGAGTTGACCGAGGATGGCACTATCCCGGCCATCATCGAGAAGTACATCCCCAGCACTGAGACCGCCGCTGAGGAGGCGCCCGTTGAGGAGGCCGCCGCTGAGGAGGCTGCCGCGGAGGAAGCTGCTGCGGAATAACGCCGTTCGCATTGGAACGATGCAAATAGGGGAGCGCGTAGACGCCCCCTATTTGCGCGCATGGGCAAAACGCAAGCGATGGAGGAGGGACTTCTTTGGCAGAGTGGTTTGAGTCGGTCAGAGCCGAATTTGAACTCAACTTCATCAAGGCCAACCGTTGGGAATATCTCGTGGACGGCCTTAAAAACACACTGCTTCTGACGCTGGTAGCGTTGATTATTGGCGTGATTATCGGCGTGCTGGTGGCGGCGGTGCGCTCCACTTACGACAAGACGAAGGAAACGGCGCGCCCCACGTTTGGCCGCCGCGTGTTCGGCTTTTTCAACGGCCTTTGCAAGGTCTATCTTACCGTCGTGCGCGGTACGCCTGTGGTTGTACAGGTGATGATTTTCTTCTACGTCATCTTTGCCGCCGCAAAGGATGGCACGATGGTGGCGGCGCTGGCTTTCGGTATCAACTCCGGCGCGTATGTGGCGGAGATCATCCGCGGCGGCATCATGTCTATTGACAACGGCCAGTTTGAGGCCGGCCGCAGCTTGGGTTTCAATTATTTGCAGACCATGCGCTATATTGTCGTACCCCAGACGATTAAAAACGTGCTGCCTTCGCTGATGAACGAGTTTATCGCCCTTTTGAAAGAAACTTCAGTTGCCGGCTATGTGGCCGTGCAGGATCTGACCAAGGCGGGCGACATCATCCGCAGCCGCACCTATTCGGCGTTTATGCCGCTGATTGCGGTAGCGCTGATTTATCTGGTGGTGGTCATGTTCTTTACATGGCTGGTCGGCAAACTGGAAAGGAGGCTGCGTGCAAGTGATCACTGATGCGCTCATCACGGTGGAAGGGCTTTATAAGGAATTTGGCCATGGCAAAGTACATGCCCTCAACGGCGTGGACGCCCAGGTGCGCAAGGGCGAGGTGCTGGTGGTCATCGGCCCGTCGGGAAGCGGCAAGAGCACGTTTTTGCGCTGCCTGAACCTGTTGGAGCTGCCCACCAAGGGCAAAATCACCTTTGAAGGCGTGGATATCACCGACAGCAAGGTCAATATCAACATCCATCGCCAGAAAATGGGCATGGTGTTTCAGCACTTCAACCTCTTTCCCAATATGACGGTGCTGAAAAACCTGACGCTGGCCCCGCGCAAGCTCAAGGGCATGCCGCAACAGGACGCCGACGAAAAGGCCATGGCGCTGCTCAAGCGCGTGGGCTTGGCAGACCGCGCCGACGCCTATCCCAACCAGCTCTCCGGCGGCCAGAAGCAGCGCATCGCCATCGTGCGGGCGCTGGCGATGGATCCCGAAGTGATGCTCTTTGACGAGCCGACTTCGGCGCTTGACCCGGAAATGGTTGGCGAGGTGCTGGAAGTCATGAAGTCTCTGGCGCGCGAGGGGATGACAATGGTGGTCGTCACCCACGAAATGGGCTTCGCCCGCGAGGTGGGCGACCGCGTGCTGTTCATGGATGAAGGCAAGGTCATGGAAGAAAACACCCCGGAAAACCTCTTTGGCAACCCGCAGACACAGCGGGCGAAAGAGTTTTTGAGTAAGTTGTTGTAAAATACAGGCCGCCGGGCATCTTCGCCCAGCGGCCGCAGAGCGCTGACAAAGCCCGTAAACGCGAAAATTGCCCTGATAAAGAAAGAGTCAGAGGCAATTTTTTCTTCATGCGTCAGCTGCACATGCAGGCTGCGGTCACTTACTTACGTCCATGGAAGCTCACTTGCCTGCAAGTTTGCTTCCTTACATTCATCAGCCATCAGGCGCTTTTGCCCGGCAGTCTGTTGCGTATTGTAAACGTATTCTCTTTCGAGCCGGGATTCTGGAAGGCTGATCGCTATGCGCCCGTTCGCAAACGCCTGCCCCAATCAGAATAGAACGGGCTTGCAGCAATCAAAGGAAGAAGGACGTTGGCCACTTTGAGCAGCCAGGGGCAACCGGCGCGGAAGCTGGAAATTCGGGGCGCGTGAGCGTTGCCGGTCGTTAGCGTTTATAGGGCCTTATTCAAACCGCTGGCCAGGGTTGTTGGATGAAAAAACCGCCGTTGGATGGAGCCATCGTCCAACGGCGGTAATTTTTGCCCATTACGCCTTGAGCATCGCCAAAAATCCGGCTTCGTCCACTACGGGGATGCCCAGCGCCTGCGCCTTGGTGAGCTTGCTTCCGGCGGCCTCGCCCGCCAGCACGAAGCTGGTCTTTTTGGAAACGCTGCCCGCGGCCTTGCCGCCGTTTTGCACAATCAGTGCTTCCGCTTCCTTGCGGGAGAGCGTGGGCAGCGTACCGGTAACCACAACGGTCTTGCCCGCCAGCGCCTGTCCCACGGGGGCCTCGTCCCATACAGGGTTGACGCCCGCCGCGAGCAGGGCGGCCAATTCCTCCCGGCAAAGCGGGTCGGCAAAGTAACCGAGGATGGAATCGGCGACGATTTCGCCCACGTCGTCAATGGCGAGCAGATCGTCGCGGCCAGCGCTTTCCAGCGCCTCCAGCGAACCGAAACGCACGGCCAGGTCGCGCGCGGTTTTGCGGCCGACGTTGGGAATGCCAATGGCAAAGATGAAGCGGTCGAGCGCGCGGCCGCGGCTGGCGGCGATGGCGTTTACGAGGTTTTCCGCCTTCTTGTCGCCAAAGCGCTCCAGCGCCGCGAGTTGTTCCTTTGTCAAGGCGTAAAGGTCGGCGCAGCGATGCGCCAATCCCGCTTCAACGAGCTGCGCGGCGGTCTTTTCGGAAAAGGTTTCGATGTCCATGGCGTCGCGTCCGGCGAAGTGGGAAAGCCGCATCACCAGCTGCGGCCTGCAGCCCTCGCGGTTTTCACAGAACAGGTGCGCGCCCCGCTCCACCAGTTGACTGCCGCAGGCCGGGCATACCGTGGGTTTTTCGATATCCTGTTCGCCGGGGACGAATTCATCTACACGGCCCATGATTTCGGGAATGACCTCGTTGGAACGGCGAATCCACACCTTTGCACCCACGCGCACGCGCTTTCTGAGGATGTCGCCATAGTTGTTGAGCGTAGCGCGGCGGATGGTTGCCCCGGCCAGCTCCACGGGGCTGACAATGGCGATGGGCGTGAGCTTGCCTGTGCGCCCGAGTTGCCAGTCCACCTGCTCCAGCGTGGCGGTGGCTTCCTCGGCCTCGAATTTGTAGGCCACGGCCCAGCGGGGGAATTTGTCGGTGTTGCCGAGGCGTTCGCGCACGGCAAAGTCGGTGATTTTTACCACCGCGCCGTCGATCATGTAGTCCAGGTCGGCGCGGTTTTCCTCGATTTCATGCACAATGGCCAGCGCTTCCTCCAGCGATTTGGCGCTGCGCTCGCAATCCGGCACCGGGATGCGGTTTTCGCGCAGGAAATCCAGCATTTCCCACTGGCTGGAAAGCGTTTTGCCCTCCAGATAGCCCACGTCGTAAAAGCGCGCGTCCAGATGGCGGGAGGCGGTGACGGCGGGGTCCAGGTTGCGCAGCGCCCCGGCGGCGGCATTGCGGGGATTTTTCAGCGGTTCAGGTGCGGATTTGTTGTAGGCATTGAAGGCTGAAAGCGGCATGTAGCATTCGCCATGCACCTCCATGCGCCCCTGAAAGGGGATGGCGAGGGGTACGGAACGGATGGTCATCACCTGCGGCAGGATTTCTTCGCCGACGATGCCGTTGCCGCGCGTGGCCGCGCCCACGAGCTGCCCGTTTTCATAGGTGAGGTTGATGGTCAGGCCATCGAACTTATGCTCGACAACGTATTCCACCGCTTCCCCGGCCAGTTTGTCCGCGCGGGCCGCCCAGTCCACAAGCGCCGCTTCGCTCTGCGCCTTGTCCAGGCTCCACAGCCGTGCCAGATGCGTGTGCTGTTCAAAGTTGGCCAAGGGCTGTGCGCCCACACGCCGGGTGGGGGAGTCGGGCAGGCGCTGGCCGGTTTCTTCCTCCATGCGGCGCAGCTCGTCGTACATGCGGTCCCACTCGGCGTCGGAAATGGTCGGCTCGCCCAGCGTATAATACTGGTAAGCCGTTTCGTTGAGGCGGTCTACCAGCGCGCGCATATCCATAGAAAATCCCTCCGCTATTCTTCGGATTACTTGCCCACCTTGACAATCGGCGCGGCGTTGGCGGCGAACAGCTTTTCCTGCCCATCGGCAAAGCGCACGCGCACGCGCTGACCATCGCCGCTGCCGGTCACTTCGGTGACGACGCCGCGCTTGAATACGCGGTGCATCACCTCGTCGCCCACCTGAAACAGCGTCGCCGCCTGCACGCTGCGGGCCGGAGAGGGTACAAAGCCCTTGGTGACGCCGGGGATGCCCAGCGCCCCGCCCGCCTGGGGAGCATTCCATAATGGTTTTACGGCTTTCCGCTCGACCGGGGCATGCTGAGGCGGCGGCATGGTGCGCACGCTTTCGCGTCCCCCGGCGCGGCCGCGCTCAAGTACCCGCGGCGGAATTTCGCTCAAGAAGCGCGAGGGCTCGTTGGCGTTGCGGGCGTTATAGAGCATGCGCGTATGCGCGCAGGAAAGATAGAGCTTCTTGCGCGCCCTGGTGATGCCCACATAGCACAGCCGCCGTTCCTCCTCGAGCTGGCTTTCGTCCATCTGGGCGCGGGAGATGGGAAAAATGTTCTCCTCCATGCCCGCGAGGAACACCACGTCGAATTCCAGGCCCTTGGCGGCGTGCAGCGTCATCAGCGTCACCGCGCCGGGGCGTTCCTCCATATTGTCCAGATCGGTCATCAGGGCCACGTTTTCCAGGAAGTCTGTCATGCCGCCTTCGGGGTTGAGACGTTCAAACTCGCTGACCGCGCCGCGCAATTCCTCGATATTTTCCAATCGCGCGGTGTTTTCGTCGCTGGGGTTCGCCTCAAACTGGCGCGCGTAACCGGTCTTTTGAAGCAACGTGTCCAGGAATTCCGAGGGTTTTTGCTCGTACAGGGCTTCGGTCAGGTCGATCATCAGCTCCGAAAAGCCCCGCACCGCCGAGGCCGCGCGCGTGCTCAGGGCCACATTGTCCACATCCAGCGCCGCGCCGAGCAGGGAGAGTTCGTTTTCGCGGCCGTATTCCAGCAGCGCCTCCACCGTAGCGTCGCCGATGGCGCGCTTGGGCTCGTTGATGATGCGGCGGGTGGATACGTCGTCGTCCGGGTTGACGATGGCGCGCATGTAGGCGATCAAGTCCTTGACCTCCTTGCGGTCGTAGAACTTCAGCCCGCCATAGACGCGGTAGGCCGTGCCCGAACGCACAAAGGCTTCCTCCAACACGCGCGACTGGGCGTTGGTGCGGTAGAGCACCGCCACCTGTCCGGCGCCATATTTCTGGGACGCCTGCCGAGCCATGGAAGCGATATAGGCGGCCTCGTCGCGCTCATCTAGGGCGCGGTAGAGGGTGATTTTTTCGCCCTCTCCGGCCTCCGTCCACAGGGCTTTTTCCTTGCGCCCCTGGTTGTGGGCGATGACCTGGTTGGCGGCGTCAAGTATGTTGGCGGTAGAGCGGTAGTTGCGCTCCAGCTTGACCACCTTGGCGTCGGGAAAGTCCTTTTCAAAATCGAGTATGTTGCGGATATCCGCGCCGCGCCAGCCGTAGATGGACTGGTCGTCGTCGCCGACCACACAGAGGTTGCGCTTTTCGCCGGCAAGCAGGCGCACCAGTTCATATTGTGCGGCGTTCGTGTCCTGATATTCATCCACCAATATGTAGTCGAAGCGGTTGCGGTAATAGTCCAGCACCGGCGGCTGGGCGGCGAACAGCTCCAGCGTTTTCAAAAGCAGGTCGTCAAAATCCAGGGCGTTGTTGGCGCGCAGGCCGTCCTCGTAGCGGGTGTAGACCTCGCTCAGATGCTTGTTGCGAAAGCTGTCGCCCGCATCTTTGAGCCATTCGGCAGGGGTGAGCAGGCGGTTCTTGGCGTCGGAGATTACGGCGCGCACCTGCCGGGGCGGGTATTCCTTGTCGGAGAGATTCAGCTCCTTGAGGATGGACTTGATCAGCGTCAGGCGGTCATCTTCGTCATAGATGGCAAACTGACGCTTGTAGCCCAGCTTTTCGATGTCCCGCCGCAGTATGCGCGCGCAACAGGCATGAAAGGTGGAAACCCACACCTCCGAGGCTTCCGCTCCGGCCAAAGCGGCGATGCGCGCCGCCATTTCCCTGGCGGCCTTGTTGGTGAAAGTAATGGCGAGGATCTTCCAGGGCGGCACGCCGTCCTCGATGAGCTTCGCCACCCGGTAGGTGAGCACGCGCGTCTTGCCGCTGCCCGCGCCCGCCAGTACGAGCAAAGGCCCCTCGGTGGTTTCCACCGCGAGGCGCTGTTGGGGGTTGAGTGCATTTAAATCCATCATTGGTTATCCTCGGCAAATTTTTCAAAAATAAGCTGGTAGCCGCCCGCGCCATAGTTAAGGCAGCGGTTTACCCGGCCGATGGTGGCCGTGGAGACCCCTGTCTTTTCCACGATTTCGGAATAAGTGGCCCCATCGCGCAGCATGAAAGCCACCTCCAGCCGCTGGGACAGTTCGCCAACTTCGCGGATGGTGAGCAAATCTTCCAGTACGCGGTAGACCTCCTCCTCGTTTGAGAGGGACAAAAGCGCCTTGACCAGCGCGTCTGTGCGTTCGTTTTTGAGGCGGGATGTGTACATGGCAACCCCTCGCTTTCATGCGTTAGCATGTAAACATTATAGCGTGAAAGCGACAGGGCGTCAATCATTGATGCGTAAAACCCACCGCATCAATGCCAAAAAAGCGGAAGAAGCCCGCGCTGGCTTCTTCCATGGAGGAGGATTGAAAGGGGTTTAGCTGTTCAGAGTCAACGTGGTATTGATCAGGCCGGCATAATTATCGACATATTTTATATCGGAAGAAATGCCGTTTGCCTCAACACGCGTCTCCTGCGGGCCGTTGCGCAACTGGACGGCGAAGCTGCCGCTGGCATCGGTGGTATAGCTTCCCACCAGTTCCCATTCGATGCCGTCGGCTTCGCCATAGTTGACATAAAGGTCAACGTCGATGCCGCCCAGAACGGCGTTTTCTGCGTCCACAACGGTAACGGTGCTTTTAAAGCTGTCCGCACTGTAATCGCCGATCACAGTGACGCGGCTGCTGTTGAGCGGATAATAGACGTCGCCCGTTTCTGCGTAGAGCTGCGCCATATACTGCGTCGTTGCCTCCAAGGAGGTTACAGTCGCCTCGCCAATCTCCGTCAATAGGCCGGCTTCTTCCGCCGCAGCGAAACAATAGTAGCCGTCGCCGCCCTCCAGCTCGTAGGAGGAGATGCACATCACCAGTTCGAGATCGGAATCCGGGGTGATTTCGGTGCCATCGTCCAGTGTGACGCTGACCAGACGGGAACCCATGGCGTAGGTATCGCTGGTATAGTCGATTGGCGTGGAAGGTTCGTTGCGGATATCATATACATAGGATACGCCCGCTAAATTCGGAAAACGCCCATGGTAGGAGCCGTTGGCGTAGATTTCGCCGGTTTCCGGGTTTTGATCCGTAAGGGCGGATAACCCCCATTCAATGGCTTCCCACAGCACGGCGCCGGTCGTTTTTACATAAAGACCGCTAGAACCCATGCCGCCGCTCAGGAACAGAGACATGACGTCGGAGTAGGCCACGTCGCCAGCGGCAATGGAAGAACGGCAGCTGCCTCCGCACAACAACGCGACGATAGGAAGATCTTCATATTCGGAACCGGCAAAAAATTCTTTGGCGGCGGCGAGCTTGGCGTCCGCCATCATGGAATTTGCGTTGGTTTCTCCGCGGCGGGCGATGGAGGCTGTAATGTTGCCGTTGGTATAGTTGCCGCCGTACAGCCCCATGGAAATATTGGCGAACACCTCGCCGGCTTCGGTATCTACTTGGTTGACCACGCCGTCCAAATAGGCGTGCACCACATCGTCCTCGGCATAAAAGTTCAGGGCGTCGGCGGCGGAGATGGAGGCGCTTTCGCTGGAAAGCACTTCATGTGTGTTCGCGTCCACGCAAAGCTCCACCCAACCGACATTGGCCATGGCAGTGCCGGTGGATACAATCAGCGTATCGTCAATGCGGATTGCATCCGCGCCCATCAGGGTCTGGTGCGCATGACCGTCGATAATGACGTCTATGCCCTCGACGTTGGCGGCAATGGCGTTGGAGGTGATGCCATCCGCGCCCTGATCGCCTGTGTCATAGCCAAGATGCGCAAGGCAGATGATGACCTGCGCGCCTTCCGCGTTCAGTGCGTCGACACACCGCTGCGACGCGGCCGATACATTTTCAAAAGTAAGCCCTTCGCAGGCGCTTGGGCTGGCGGTGATGACGGTAGAGGGTGTGGTCACGCCGAAAATGCCGATTTTCACGCCTTCACGTTCAATGATGATGTACTCCGGGAGAGATTCAAGTTGTTCATCGCCGGTGACATTTGCGTTCACAAGCGCTACGGGTTCTCCGACGGTCTGTTCGCTCGCTTCTTCCGTCAACGCGTCGATAAACATGGAACGGTTGGCGGTAAATTCATGGTTTCCCAGAACGACGGCGTCATATTCCAGCAGGCGCATGGCGTTGATGGTCGCCAGGCCGTTTGTCAGCGAGGCGTAGACCGTTCCGGCGCTGAAGTCGCCGGCATCCACCAGAACAACATTTTCAAAGACGTCCTTCATGGCAGGGATCTGGCTGAAGCGGATCATGCTTTCGGTGGATGCGGAAATTCCAGAGCCATGGGTATCGTTCGTGTGCAGGATGGTCAGCGTAATGGTTGAGTCTGCCTCGCTCAGGGCAAAGGGAGTAAGGCTGCTGAGGGCAACACAGAGCGTCAGGAGAAGAATAAACCATTTTTTCATGATGCATACAGCTCCTTTCACCACTATATTAACAATTTATCGTCGAAAAATCAGTAACAGACATCACATTAGTTTAATAATTTCAATATATATTTCATCAAAAGAATAATTTTAAGTAAAATAAATTCGAATTATAAAATTTTTCGCGGCGCGCTGCAAAAGGCGGCGCCCCGCGTTTCAAACTATTTGGACACAAAAATAGGAGGCCCCTTTGGGGAGCCTCCCAAAACGCGTCGGATTTGTTTAGTCGTACACGAGCATGGCGATGTCGGGATCGTCGATGTTCTCGGCGGTGTACCACTGCGCGCCGGTATCGACGTCGGAAACTTCCTCGCCGTTGGCGGCCTTCACAGCCAGCTCAACCGCCAGATAGCCGATGCGGTAGGGATCCTGCGTCACGGAGCCGACAAACCAGCCGTTGCGAACCGCTTCCTTCTGCGGCGCGCCCGCGTCGAAGCCGGCCACGATCAGGTCGCCGTACAGGGCGCCATCCGCCAGGTCGCTGCCGCCGGAGGTTGCCGCCAGGAAGCCGGTCACAGCGCCTTCGTTGGAGCAGAACACGGCATAGAGGCCGTCCAGATTGAGGATGGCGTTGGAAGCGTTGGTCACGTCGGTTACCTCAGGCGTGGCGGCGATTTCAACATGGATGATGACGCCGGCGTCGTCTGCGGGCTGCGCCCACAGGTCGTGGCCTTCGATGGCGACGGTGTTGTATTCGCTGGCCAGTTCATACATCCTGTTGACAAAGCCGGTGGTGCGGCCCGTAACCGATTCGGAGGTAGCATCCTGCGACAAGCAGGCGATGACCACAGGGTTTTCCGGGGTGCCGGCGGCCAGGGCGTCGGTGAAGCCTTCGAGCTTTATGAATTCGTCAGCGGCCTGGGCGGCGGCGTTCTGGTTATTGGTGGAGGCGGTGGCGACGATGGAGCCCTCGGGCGCGTTGGGCACGCCGGAGTCAAAACCGACCACCGGGATGCCGTTGTTCAGGCAGTCTTCCAGCTGAGTCATGACCGACTCGGTGGACAGGGCCGCCAGGCACAGCGCATCCGGCTCCTTGACCAGCTCGCTGTTGAGCGCTTCCACCTGGAGCTGGATGTCTGCTTCAGACGGCGGGCCATAGTAGTACATTTCCACATTGTAGTCGGCGGCGGCGTCCTCGCAACCCGTGCGCACGGCCTGCCAGAAAGCGTGCTGTTCGCCCTTGGAGATGACCGAGATGTAGAGCTGCTCCTCAGCGACGGCGACCGCGCCGAGCACGAGCATCAGGGCCAGAACCAGTGCAAAGAGTTTCTTCATGGATTCTACCTCCTGCTTGTTTTATTTCAAGCGCTTTGCGCTTAAAACCGTCTGTAGGGGTTTATTTTTTGACTGCCGGGGCGGCGATCTTTACTTTGTTGGCGGCGCGGTTGCGGGCGTTGTCCAAAAGCACGGCGCCGATGACTACAAAGCCGGTGAAGAACGTCTGCCAGTGCGCCTGCAGGCCCACCGAAGAAAGGCCCTTTTTGAGCGTGGACATGATCAATACGCCGATGAGCGTACCCACCATGGAGCCGGAGCCGCCAGACATGCTCGTGCCGCCGATCACCACCGCCGCGATGGCGTTGAGCTCCTCGCCGTTGCCCTTGCCGGGGGTAATGGTGGTGTAGGCCGCGCCGAAGAAGATGCCCGCAAAGCCCGCGAACAGGCCGCAGATGGCGTAGATGGCGATCTTCCAGCGGTCGGTCTTGACGCCGGAGAGGCGCGCCGCTTCTTCATTGGAGCCGATGGCAAAGTTGTAACGCCCCAATCGCGTTTTGTTCAGGACAAACGCGGCGACGAGGAAAGCGCCAAGCAGCCAGATTGCGCCCACCGGGAAATTGCCGGAAATGTAGAACACCGGGCGGAACCAGTCGCCGACATAGGTGGGGGAATAATGCATTGTGCGCACATTGGAGATGATGGAGCCAAAGCCCTGGGAAACCATCATCGTGCCCAGCGTGGCGATGAATGGCGGCAATTTCGCCTTGGCCACCATAAGACCGTTGCAAAGCCCGAAAAACAGGCCGGATACCAGCACCAACACCAGCGCCAGAGGCACAGGCCAGCCCCAGTTGGTAAACGCCGTGCCGCCGATGATGGCCGAGCACATCATTACTGTGCCGATGGACAGGTCGATGCCGCCGGTAATAATGACGAACGTCACGCCAAAGGCCATAAAGCCTATGTAATAGGAAGATTGCAGGATCTGCTTAATTCCCTCATAGCCAAAGAAGTTCTTGCCGAAGATGGAGAAGAACACATACAGGATCACCAGCGCGGCGGGGGCCAGCAGCTTTTGCATGTTCAGTTTTTTGCGGGTTACGGTGCTTTGCATGATAAACCCTCCTTATATTTTGGGCGCCGCCAGCGCCATGATCTTTTCCTGCGTGGCTTCGCTGATGTCCATCTCCCCGGTCTTTTCGCCTTCGCACATGACGATGATGCGGTCGGACATGCGCAAAAGCTCCGGCAATTCCGAGGAAATCATGATGATGGATTTGCCCTCCGCCACCAGGCGGTTCATCAGCTTGTAGATCTCGCTCTTTGCGCCTACGTCGATGCCGCGTGTGGGTTCGTCGAAGATCAGTATGTCGCAGTCCCGCACCAGCCACTTGGCAAGAACTACCTTTTGCTGGTTGCCGCCCGAAAGGGAAACCACCTTCGTATCTACCGTTGGGGTTTTGATGTTGATCTGCTCGCGATAGGAGTGCGATACCTCGCGGATCTTCTTGTCATTGACCACCGCGCCCTTCATAAAGCCATGCAGCGTAGCCAAAACCGTATTGTCCGCCACCGACAGCGGCAGGCACAGGCCATAGCGCTTGCGATCCTCGGAAAGGTAGCCGATGCCGGCCTTGACGGCGTCCGCCGGCGAATTGATCGTCACCGCCTTGCCTTTGACCAGAATCTCGCCGCCCAGCCGTTTGTCCGCGCCGGATACCAGCCGCGCCGTCTCCGTGCGCCCCGCGCCCATTAGCCCGGCAAAGCCGAGAATCTCGCCCTTGCGCAGCGTGAAGGATACGTCCTTTACATCTTTGGAAAGCAGGTGCCGCGCCTCCAATACGATGGGGGCGTCCGGAGGCACGTTGCTTTTTTCCTTGGGCTGTTCGTAGATTACGCGGCCAACCATCATGCGGATGATTTCGTCCATCGTCACCTCGGCGGTATTCACGGTGCCGATGTACTGGCCGTCGCGCATGACGGTGATGCGGTCGGAAATCTGTTTGAGCTCGCCCATGCGGTGCGATATGTAGATGATGCCTACTCCGCGCGCTTTCAGATCGCGGATGAAGCGGAAAAGCTCCTCGATTTCGCTTTCAGTCAGGGCAGCCGAAGGTTCGTCCATAATGAGTATGCGCGTGTTCTCATACGAAAGCGCCTTGGCGATTTCCACCATTTGCTGCCGGGCCACCGTCAGCGTGCCTACGATGGTAGTGGGACTTATGTCGATGGAGAGGCTCTGCAAAAGTTCCGCCGCCATCTGGTTCTGCTTGCGCTTGTTGAGCACGATGCCCTGCATCGGTTCACGGCCGATGAAAATATTCTCCGCCACGCTCAGATCTTTCATCAGGTTCAGTTCCTGATGGATGATGGAGATGCCCAGCGCCTGCGCGTCGCGCGTGTTGTGAATATTTACGCTCTTGCCGTCGAGCAGGATTTCACCCGCGTCCATTTGATATACGCCCGTGAGCACCTTCATCAGCGTCGATTTCCCAGCGCCGTTTTCGCCCACCAGCGCGTGCACCTCCCCGCTTTTGAGTTCAAAGCGGCAGTCGTCCAGTGCGTGTACTCCTGGAAAGTACTTTTGTATCCCCCGCATTTGCAGCAGGATTTCTCCCATACTTCGCGCACCTCACTCTCTGAAACCTGTAACGAAGCCTTAACGACGGATTCATTGTATCATTATTTTCTGTGGATTGCAACCTTTTTTTACTTCATTTTTTACTTTGATGACTGATTTGCTTAATTGAAATGAACCTTGCGGCAAAAACTGTGGCGTAGATAGCCGGATGCGGCCGTTTGTGCAGGAATGCATATCTCCGCCCGCCATTTTCACGCAAAATGGGGCGTGGAGAAAAAATTTTGATTTTTTTACGTCAGGGTGTGGAGCGCGGGGGCCAAATGTGTTATAATCGAAAGTGGAAAGGCATTTGGAGGCGAGGAACATCAATAGCATGACGGGATATGGCCGCTGCGAACGCGAGCGCGAGGGGCGGCGGCTTACGGTGGAGATCAAAAGCGTCAATCATCGGTTTCTGGATATCAGCCTGCGCATGCCGCGCTGCTTTCTTTTTCTGGAGGACGAGGCGCGCAAGGCCATCGGCCGCCGCCTGTCGCGCGGCCATGTGGATGTGTTCCTCACTTACCGCAACCTGCGCGAGGACGCCCACGAAGTCTTTGTGGATGAGGGGTTGATTCGCGCCTATCTGCGCGCCACAGACGGCTTGACCAGCCTGCGGGACGACCGTTCGATGATGAACATGCTCGCCCTGCCTGAGGTAGTGCAGATCATCGAGGCCGGGGAAGATTGCGACGCGCTGCGTGCCCTGCTTTTGGAAACGCTCGAAGGGGCGTTGGACGCGCTGACCGCCATGCGCGCCACGGAGGGCACGGCCCTGCGCAACGATCTGGCCGCGCGGGCGGACGCTCTGGAAGGAATCGCCGCAGGCATCGCCGCGCGAGCGCTCGAAACCGTGGCAGCTTACCGGGAGCGCCTGCGCGCGAGCGTGGAGGAACTTTTGCAGGGGCATATGGACGAGGCGCGCCTTGTACAGGAGACGGCCATCTACGCCGACCGCGCCGCCATTGATGAAGAACTGGTGCGGCTGAAAAGCCACATCGCCCAGTTGCGCGCCCTGATCGCCGAGGAAGCTCCTGCCGGCCGGCGGCTGGATTTCCTGGCGCAGGAGTTTAACCGCGAGGTCAACACCATTGCCTCCAAATCGCAGGATATTGAGATCACCCGCCTGGCGATGGACGGCAAGGCCGAAATCGAAAAGCTGCGCGAGCAGGTGCAAAACGTAGAGTAGGCGCGCGTCAACTGAAGAATACGCAACCATGACCGGCTGTACACAATGAAAGCGAGGGGAATTTTCCTATGGAGCGTCGAGGACTTCTGTTCGTGATCTCCGGACCCGCGGGCGCGGGCAAATCCATGATCGCCAAACAGCTTGTGGAGCGGCACCCGGATGTGGGGCTTTCCGTGTCCTGCACTACGCGCGCGCCCAGGCCCGGCGAAGTCGAAGGCGTGCACTACCATTTTGTTTCTGACGAGCAGTTTGACGAATTGGTGCGCAAGGGCGCTTTTTACGAGTGGGCGCACGTGCATCAGAACCGCTACGGAACCCTCAAAAGTACGGTACAGGAACAGCTTGCCCAGGGACACGACCTGATTTTGGAGATCGACGTGCAGGGCTGCTTGCAGGCCATGGAGCAGGACAGCGAAGTCACCGGTATCTTTGTTTCGCCCCCCAGCCGGGAAAACCTGGAAAAGCGCCTGCGCGCCCGCGGCACCGAGGACGACGAGTCCCTGCGCATACGGTTGCACAACGCCGCCCGCGAAGTTGAGCAGGCGTACCGCTATGATTACATCGTCATCCACGAGGACTGGGATGAAGTGCCCGACGCGCTGGACCGCGCCATTGAGCAGGTGTATGACATCATCACCGCCGCGCGCGCCAAGACCAAGCACAACATGCGCTTTTTGAACGCCCTGTCCGCGTCTCTGAAAGCAAGCAATTAGGAGGGAAGCCACTATGATGATCGACCCGCCCATTGGAGAACTGTTGGAAAAAGTGGATTGCCGCTATACGCTGGCCGTGGAGGCGTCCAAGCGCGCCCGCGAGCTCATCGGCGGCAGCCTGCCCCTGATCGAGACCCGGGAAACCAAGCCCCTGTCGATCGCCATTGAGGAGATCAACCGCGGCCTGATCACGTATACGCGCAATGCCGGGGATGAAGACGAGGACATCGAAGAATAGCGGTTAAAGGAGATACGCATGCTCGAGGGCAAGAGGATCGTCCTGGGCGTGACCGGCGGCATTGCGGCCTACAAGGCCGCCGAAGTGGTCAGCCTTCTTAAAAAGCGGGGCGCCCAGGTGCGCGTGGTGATGACCGCGCACGCCTGTGAATTCATTTCCCCGCTCACGCTGGAAACGCTCAGCGGCAATCCCGTTAGCTTGGATCAGTTTGCCACGCGCGACCAGATCGCCCATATTTCGCTGGCCAAGTGGGGACAGCTCTTTGCGGTTGCCCCCGCCACGGCCAACGCGCTGGGAAAGTTTGCGGGCGGCATCGCCGACGATTTGCTTTCCACATCCTTCATGGCCATGCGCTGTCCAATCCTGCTGGCCCCGGCCATGAATACCGCCATGTGGTTAAGCCCCGCCAACCAGGAAAACGTCCAGCGGCTTTCGCGCTGGGGCGTGCGCTTCTGCGGCCCGGAGCGGGGGCGCCTCGCCTGTGGCGACGAAGATGTGGGGCGCATGTCCGAGCCGGAAAAGATCGTCGAAGCCATCGAAAAGATGTTCCCGGCGCGTCAGGATTATGCCGGCCGGCGCGTGCTCGTCACCGCCGGGCCCACCCGGGAAATGATCGACCCAGTGCGCTTTTTGACCAACCGTTCCTCCGGCAAGATGGGCTATGCCATCGCCGAAGCCGCGCGTGACCGTGGCGCGGAGGTGGTGCTCGTTTCCGGGCCGGTGAGCCTGCGTCCACCTGAGGGCGTGGAGTTTGTCCCGATTGTAAGCGCCGCCGGGCTTTGCGAGCAGGTGCTTGAGCGCGCGCAGGCGTGCGATATCGTCATCCAGGCCGCCGCGCCCGCCGACTTCCGGCCCAAAACCGTCTCTGCCGGGAAGATCAAGAAGACTGGTGCGGGTATGACGCTGGAACTGGAAAATACCACCGATATTGCCGCAGCGCTGGGCCAGCGCAAGCGTGAGGGGCAGATTTTGGTGGCCTTTGCCGCCGAAACCGACGACCTTGCCGCCAATGCCCGCAAAAAACTCGATAAGAAAAATGCCGACCTGGTCGTCGCCAACGATGTTACCCGCCCCGGCGCGGGCTTTCAGGGCGATACCAACGCGGTGACGATCTTCTCCCGCACCGACGCCCGCGAGATTCCCCTGTGCGGCAAGCGCGAAGTTGCCGAGGCCATTCTCGATTGCGTCGCGGAGCTGTTTTAATGTACGCAAACGTCATCATCGACCGCGTCTCCGACGCGCTTGACCATGTTTTTACCTATGCCGTGCCCGAGGGCATGGATGCCCGCGTCGGCCAGCAGGTGACCGTGCCTCTGGGCAAGACGCGCGCGGATGGTTTTATTGTAGAACTGACGAAGGATTGCGCGCTGGATGCGGCGCGCGTCCGGCCGCTTTTGGGGCCGCGCTTTCCCGAACCGGTGATCCTGCCGGAAATGATGGAGCTGGCCAAGTGGATGCGCGGCCGCTACAACTGCAATCTGGTGGAGGCGCTGCGGCTGATGCTGCCCGCCGGCATGCGGCGTGGCCGCGTGCATGAGCGCGTGACGCGCGTGGCGCGCCTGCTCGACCCGAATGCCGTGGTTCGCGGCGAGCGCCAGCGCGAGATCATCGCGCGCCTGCGCGAAGGCGATGTGGAAGCCGCGCTGTTGCCGTCCGCGCCCCTGCGTTCCCTCGTGCAGAAGGGCGTTGTGGAAATCTATGGCCGCGGCGAGCGCCGCGCGCCGCTGGTCTTGCGGGGGGAAACCCTGCCCGACCCGCCGCTGACCCGCGCGCAGGAGCGCGCCGTTTCGGAAGTGTGCGCCGCGCTGGAGCAGGGCGGCGGCCGTTTTTTGTTACATGGCGTCACCGGTTCGGGCAAAACCGAGGTGTATATCCGCTTGGTGCGGCGCGCGCTGGAATTGGGCAAGAGCGCCGTGGTGCTGGTGCCGGAAATCGCCTTGACGCCGCAGATGGTGGCATGGTTCCACCAACGCTTTGGCGCGGACGCGGCGGTTTTGCACTCCGGCCTTTCCCAAGGCGAGCACTACGACGAGTGGCAGAGGATTCGCCGTGGCGAGGCGCGCGTAGTCATCGGCGCGCGCTCGGCGGTGTTCGCGCCGCTGGAAAACCTCGGCGTCATCGTGGTGGATGAGGAGCATGAGGGCAGCTACCAGTCCGACCGCCGCCCGCGCTATGACGCCCGCGAGGTTGCCTGGCAGCGAGCCCAGGCAGCGGGCGCGGTGCTCGTGCTGGGCAGCGCCACGCCGTCGGTGGCCTCGTATATGCGGGCCATGCCCGGCGTGCGCCCGGAAAACCGCCTTGTGCTTATCGAGCTTCCCGAGCGCGTCAGCGGCCGCCCCTTGCCGGAAATCGAAGTGGTGGACATGCGCCGCGAGTTTGAGCGCGGCAACCGCTCCATCTTCAGCGCCCAGCTTTCCGAAGCCTTAAGGGACTGCCTGGAGCATGGGCGGCAGGCGATGCTGCTCATCAACCGGCGCGGGCACTCCAGCTTCGTATCCTGCCGCAAGTGCGGTTACGTGGCCAAGTGCGATTCCTGCGACGTTTCCATGACCTACCATCAGGCTGAAAACGTGTTGCGTTGCCACTATTGCGGGGCGGAGCGCCCGGTGCCGCGCAAGTGCCCTTCCTGCGGCAGCCCCTACATCAAGTTTTTTGGCGTGGGCACCGAGCAGGTGGTGGAGGAAGTGCGCCGCCAGTTCCCGGGCGCGGCGGTTTTGCGCATGGACTACGATACCACGCGCAAAAAGGACGCCCACGCGCAAATTCTCGACGCCTTCCGCCACGGCGACGCCGACGTGCTGGTGGGCACGCAGATGATCGCCAAAGGGTTGGACTTCCCCAACGTCACGCTCTCCGGCGTGGTGGCGGCGGATCTGACGCTGAACCTGCCCGACTACCGCAGCGTGGAGCGCACCTTCCAGCTCATCACCCAGATGGCGGGCCGTGCCGGACGCGCCCGGCATCCCGGCAGGGTGATTTTGCAGACCTACGAGCCGGACCATTACGGCATCCGTTTGGCCGCAAGCCAGGATTTCCGCGCCTTTTACCTGCGTGAAAGCGCCTATCGCCGCGGCGCTTTGTATCCGCCCTTCACGGTGATTGCCCGCATCGTGTTCACCGCCAAAGAGGAGGAGGCTGCCCAAAATGCGGCAAAAGCGGCGGAAAAGGAACTCGACGAATTTCTCGACCGGGGCGGCCACCGCCCCGACATCGTACAGATGCGCGCCCTGGAATGCCCGGTCAAGCGGCTGCGGGGCGAGTATCGCTACCAGGTGTTTTTAAAAATGTATTTCAAGGCCGATACGCGCCAAATCACCGCCCGCATGCAAGCGTTGGCGGAAGCGGCAGAGGGCGCGCGCGCGGAGCTTGAGGTCAACCCGACGAATCTGTTATAGGGGGATAATTATGGCGACGCGCAAAATTCTGGAATTTGGCAGGGACGATATGCTGCGCAAGCATTCACGCGCGGTGGAAAAATTTGACAGGCGGCTGTGGACGCTTCTGGACGACATGGCCGATACCATGTATGAGGCCGACGGCGCCGGTCTGGCGGCGGTGCAGGTGGGCGTGCTCAAGCGCTGCGTGGTCATCGACGTGGGCGACGGGCTGATCGAACTGGTCAACCCGGAAATCGTGGCCTCCGAGGGCGAGATGATCAACGCCGAGGGCTGCCTGTCCGTACCTGGGCGGCGCGGCACGGTGAAGCGCCCGGAGCGCGTGACGGTGCGGGCGCAGGACCGCAAGGGCCGGCCCGTCGAGGTCAAGGGCGAAGGGTTTCTGACCATGGCCCTGTGCCATGAACTCGACCACCTGGACGGCGTTTTGTACGTCGATAAGATGATCGAGGACGTCACCGACCGTGAGGAGGACGTCTGATGCGCATTGTGTTTATGGGCACGCCGGAATTTGCCGTGCCTTCTTTGGAGGCCCTGCTGGACGCGGGTTACGAGGTTGTGGGCGCGTTTACTCAGCCCGACCGTCCTGTGGGCCGCGGGCATAAGCTGGCGGCCTGCCCGGTCAAGCAGCTGGCGATTTCTCGCGGCGTGCCGGTGTATCAGTTTGAGCGCCTGCGCGGGGCGGAAGGGCTCGCCTGCCTACAAGTGCTCGCGCCGGATCTGGTGGTCACGGCGGCGTTTGGGCAGATCCTTTCCCAAGCGTTGCTGGACGTGCCGAAAATGGGTACTGTCAACGTGCACGCCTCGCTGCTGCCCGCTTATCGCGGCGCTGCGCCGATCAACTGGTGCATTTTGAACGGCGAGACAAAGACAGGCGTTACGACTATGCTCACCGACGCGGGCGTGGATACGGGCGCAATGCTTCTGAGCCGTGAGACGGAGATCGGCGAGCTGGAAACCGCCGCGGAGTTGTCCGAGCGCCTTTCGCATCTGGGCGCGGAGTTGCTCGTCGAGACGCTCAAGGGTTATCTGAGCGGCGGGATTACGCCCATCCCGCAGGATGAAAGCCTTGCCAGCCGCCAGCCCATGCTCAAAAAAGAGATGGGCAGGATCGACTGGACGCGCCCGGCAAGCCAGATTGCCAACCAGGCGCGCGGCCTCAACCCATGGCCCTGCGCCTTCACCGATTACGCGGGCGGCGTGCTTAAGGTGTACCTGGCCCGCGCTGCGCAGGGAAGCGGCGAACCGGGCACGGTGCTGCGCGCCTCGGCCAAAGAGGGCCTGCTGGTGGCCTGTGGCGAGGGTGCGCTGGAAATTCTCGAAATGCAGGCCCCCGGCGGCAAGCGCATGGCCGCGCGCGCCTATCTGGCGGGCAAGAAGATCGAAGCGGGAACGAAATTCGGCGAGGGGAAGTAAATGGACAAACGTAACGAAAGAGCAGCCGAGCGCCGCATGGACGCGCGCAGGCCGGCGCAGCGGGCGCGCAACGGGCGTCCGCCGAAACACGAAGCGCATTTGAACGCGCGGGAAGTGGCGCGATGGGCGCTTACGGATGTGGTGCGCGCCGGTTCCTATGTTTCAGCGGCGCTGGACCGCCATCTCAATACCACCCAGCTTTCGGCAGAAGATAAGCGCCTGGCGGCCAGCCTGTTTTTTACGGCCGTGGAAAACCGCCTGCTGCTGGAAGCGCGCCTGTCGCTTTTCTGGACGGAGCGGCCCGAGCCGGTGGTGGAAGATATTCTCCACATCGCGGCGGCGCAGTTGCTTTTGATGGACAAAATCCCCGACCATGCCGCCGTGGACGAGGCCGTGAAGCAGACGCGCGCCTCGGGCCGCGACGGGCTGGCGGCGCTGGTGAACGGCATTTTGCGCAGCCTCATCCGCGCCCGCGACGCTGGGGAACTGCCTGAAATCACGGATCCCGCCGTGCTCTATTCCTTTGCCCCCAACCTGGCGCGGCGGCTGATGGAGGCCTATGGCGCGCAGGAGGCCGAAAAGATCATGGCCGACCGCCCGCGCCCCAGCCAGACCATCCGCTTCAATGCCATGAAGACCAGCGCGGAGGACTTTGAAAAGTATCTCAAGGCGCATGACGTCATCTTTGAACGCGGCGTGGTGCCCGGCGCCTACCGCTGCCCGGCGGCGGGCAACCTGGCGCGGCTGGATGGTTTCCGCAACGGCTATTTCTCCATTCAGGGCGAAAGCTCCATGTTGGCGGCGCTGGCCGTGGAACCCAAGCCGGGCATGAATGTGCTCGACGCCTGCGCCGCGCCCGGCGGCAAGAGCTCCCTGATTGCCGAGAAGATGGCGGATGTGGGCCGCGTCTACGCCTGGGATGTGCATGAACACCGCGTAGAGCTGATTCGAGCCGCCAAGCAGCGCCTGAAGCTGGACTGCCTGCGTCCCGCGGTGCGCGACGCCCGCCAGCCCTATGCGGATTTTGACCTGTACATGGATGCGGTGCTGGTGGACGCGCCCTGTTCCGGCCTCGGCGTGATCGCCGACAAGCCGGATATCAAGTACCGCCTCACCGACGAGCAGATCGAGTCGCTTCTGCCCTTGCAGCGCGAATTGCTGGAAAACTGCGCCCGCTTTGTAAAGGTGGGCGGCCTGCTGGTGTATTCCACCTGCACGATTTTGCCGGAGGAAAACGAAAAGCAGGTGCGCGCTTTCCTGGAGCGCCATCCCGAATTTGCTTTGGAGCCGGACGCGGGCTATCTGCCCGAACCCCTGCGGGAGCGTTGCGTGGATGGCATGGCCCAGTTTTTGAGCTACCGCGACGGCGTGGAGGGTTTCTTCATCGCCCGCATGCGCAGAAAGGGCGTGTAAAATGGAGCGCACGCAGCTTCTTTCTCTCACGCAGGCGGAACTGGCGGACTTTCTGCGCCCGCTCGATAAAGCCGCTTTCCGCGCCAAACAGGTGGGGGAATGGCTATCGCGCGGCGCATCCATCGAGGAGATGACGAACCTGCCCGCCGCCCTGCGCGCGCGTCTGGCGGAATGCGCCGTGGCCAACCCCGTGACCATCCGCGAAAGCTTCCGCTCCAGGCTGGACGATACCGAAAAGCTGCTCTACGAGCTTGCAGACGGCAACCTTATCGAAGGCGTGGTCATGCGGTATCATTATGGCGATACGCTTTGCCTGTCCACGCAGGTGGGCTGCCGGATGGGATGCCGCTTTTGCGCTTCCACGCTCGAAGGCCGCGTGCGCGATTTAAGCGCCGGGGAAATGCTCGGTCAGGTGGCGGCGGTTAACCGTTATCTGGAGCCGGAGGGCCGCCGGGTACATAATATCGTACTCATGGGCAGCGGCGAGCCGCTGGACAACTACGATAACACCGTGAAGTTTCTGCGCCTGGTTAACGCCCCGGAGCGCATGAACATCTCCCTGCGCAACGTCTCCCTTTCCACCTGTGGGCTGGTACCGCAGATGCGCGCCTTTGCCAGGGAGGGACTGCCGGTGACGCTTTCGATTTCCCTGCACGCCCCCAACGACGAGGTGCGCAAAAAGCTCATGCCCATCGCCAACGCTTACGCCATGGGAGATGTGCTCGCCGCGGCGCGCGAATACGTGGAAAAAACGGGACGGCGCGTCATCTTTGAATACGCGCTGGTCAAGGGGGTCAACTGCGAGCTTCGCCACGCCGACGAGTTGGCCGCGCGCCTGCGGGGGCTGCGCTGCCACGTCAACCTCATTCCCCTCAACGCCGTGCGTGAGCGCGACCTTACGCCGCCCGCGCGCGGCGACGTCGAGGCGTTTTTGCGCCGCCTGGAGGCGCGCCATATCTCCGCCACCGTGCGCCGCGAAATGGGCGCGGATATCGAGGGCGCGTGCGGCCAGCTGCGCAGGCGCGTGCTGCAAAACCGTCACCAAGAATAAACCCTCAGGCAGACAAAGGAGCGCGACATGAAAGTATACGCCGCCAGCGACATCGGCCGGGTCCGCCCGATCAACGAGGACAGCTATTACGCCCCCAAGCCGGGCGAGTATTTCTGCGCCGTGGCCGACGGCATGGGCGGCCACAACGCGGGGGAAGTGGCCAGCGCCATGGCCATCCGCGTGCTGGAGGAGGAAATGCGCACTCCCACCCAGCCCACCGAGGAAGCGCTGCGCCGCGCTGTGGAGCGCGCCAATGCGGAAATCTTTCGCGCCTCACAGGAGCGCGAGGGCTGCGCGGGCATGGGAACGACCATTACCGCCCTGTGCATGGAAGGGAAAATTACCCACATCGCCCAGGTTGGCGACAGCCGCGCCTATCTCATCCGCAACCGCGCCATTTTGCAAGTGACCACCGATCATACGCTGGTAGAGGAAATGGTGTTAAGCGGCCTGATTACCCCCAGCGAGGCGCTCACCCATCCCAAACGCAACTATATCACCCGTGCCCTGGGCACTGCCGAAACCGTGGCGGTGGATCTTCTGCGCCTTGATACCCGGCCGAACGACGTATTCCTGCTCTGTTCGGACGGGCTTTCCAACTGCCTGAGCGAGCGCGAAATGCTCGATATCATGCTCAGCGGCATGCGCATGCGCGACAAGCTCTCCACGCTGATCGAGCGCGCGCTGCATCGCGGCGGACACGATAATATTACCGCCCTGCTGGTCACCTGCGAGGAGGAATCGCAATGATCGGCAGCGTGCTTTCCGGGCAGTACGAGGTGCAGGAAGTTGTCGGCACCGGCGGCATGGCCGTGGTCTACCGCGCCTGGGATCGGAAAAATAAGCGCACCGTCGCGATCAAGGTTCTGCGTCCGGAATACGAGCAGGACCAGGAATTTGTGCGCCGTTTCAGCCGCGAGGCCGAGGCCGCCGCGAAAATGTCGCATGAAAACATCGTCAACCTGCTGGATGTGGGCAAGGACAATGACGTGCGCTATATCGTCATGGAGTATGTCCCCGGCCAAACGCTCAAAGATCTCATCCGGGAAAAAGGCCGTATCCCTCCGGAAACCGCCGTGCGCATGGGCATCCGCATCCTCGCGGCGGTGGATCACGCCCACAAAAACGGCATCGTCCACCGCGATATCAAGCCCCAGAATATACTCGTGGACGCCAGGGGCAAGGTGAAGGTGGCCGATTTTGGCATCGCCCGCCTCAAAACCGCGCAGACCACGCGCGTGGATGACAAGCAGAACTCCGCCCTGGGCAGCGTCCACTATTTTTCGCCCGAGCAGGCATCCGGCGAGGTGGCGGATGAAAAAAGTGACCTCTATTCCGTGGGCGTGGTGCTTTATGAAATGCTCACCGGCGAGGTGCCTTTTGACGGCGAAACGGCGGTATCCGTAGCCCTCAAACATGTCAGCGAGGAGCCGCGCTCCATGCGCGAGATCAACCCCGCCATTTCCTGGGGGCTGGACGAAGTTGTCATGCGCGCCCTCGCCAAGGACAGCGCCCGCCGTTACCAGACCGCCGCTGAGTTTGCCGGCGATTTGCGTAAGGCGTTGGTACACCCCCATGGCGGATTCGTGGCCTACCCGATGACGCGCGAGGAGCAGGAACGCTTGCGCGAGGAAAAGCGCCGCGAGGCCCTGCGCCGCAAACGCAGATTGCGCCGGGCGACGCTGATCGCCGCCGTTGTTGTCGGCGTTGTCTTGATCGGCACGCTGACATGGTACTTTGCGGCCGTGTACAATATGGAAACCGTTCCCATGGCCGTCGGCTCTGAGGAAGCCGCCGCCGTTTCCGCGTTGCAGGACAGGGGGTTTGATGTCGCTGTCGAATACGAATACAGTGAGGAAGTCATGCAAGGGATCGTCAGCGATCAGTCTGTGCCTTCCGGTGAAAAGCGCCGGCGGGGAACGCAGGTTTCCATCACGGTCAGCGCCGGCAGCCAGTGGGTGTACTTTGAGGACATGACCGGTTGGACGCTGGAGCAGGTCTATGAGGCGTTGACCGGGTTGGATATTGCCGCCGAGCGCGTGTCGGTGACTTACGCTGTCAGCGACCAGCCCGTAGGCTGTGTGGCGGGGCAGATCCCCGAGGCGGGCTGGATCACCCGCGAAACGGACATTACCTTCATCCTCAGCGCCGAGGCCGTAGAAGTGCCGACCCTCACCGGGCTGACCTACGAGGGCGCGCAGGCGCTGGCAGAGGCCGAGGGGCTAAAGATCGGCGAAGCCATTTCCGGTTATTCGGCGGATGCGCCCGCCGGTACGGTGATCGCCCAGTCTGTACCTCCGGGAGAAGTGGTTGCCGCCGGCACGGAGATCACGCTGACCATCAGTCAACCGCGCCAGTCGCTGTATTATCCGGCGTCGAACTATACCATCGTGGTGCCGCTGGACGAGGTAGAGGTGGTCCTGGAGATCACGCCGCCCTCGGGCACGGCGTTTACTGGCTTTACCGGCACGCTTGACGCGGGCACCTATTCCATCGAGCTTTCCAGCACTGAACAGGGGTTGCATACGGTGCGAGAGTACATGGATGGCGTGCTCATGGCGGAAACGCAGGTTTTGTTTGAATAAGGGGAGGATTTGTTGCAGGGGATCATCACGCGCGGCGTGGGCGGATTTTACTATGTCCTCGACGCGGAGGGACAAACGCATCAGTTGCGCGCGCAGGCCAAGCTGCGGCGTGCGCATATAAAACCCATGGTGGGCGACAGGGTGGAATTTGAGCCGGGAAACGATGAAGAAGACGGCTGGCTCAAAGAGGTGCTGCCCCGCAAAAGCCAGCTTGCGCGGCCGCCGGTGGCCAATATAGATACCGTGCTGGTGGTCATCGCCGCTGCCGCGCCGGAGCCGGACCTGATGATGGCCGACCGCCTGTTGCTCGCGGCCCGGCAGGGCGGCATTGAGGCCGTCATCGCGGTCAACAAATGCGATATCGCCCCGGAGACGGCGGAGGGAATCGCCCGGCAGTACAGGGGCGCCGGCGCGGATATTTTCCGTGTATGCGCCAGCACTGGCGCCGGCGTGGAGACGCTGCGCGAAAGGCTGCGCGGCCATGTGCACGCCGTGGCGGGGCAATCCGGCGCGGGCAAGTCCACGCTGCTTAACGCCCTATATGGCTTCGGCCTGCAAACGGGCGGCGTATCGCGCAAGATTGAACGCGGGCGGCATACCACGCGCCACTGTGAATTGATTCCTCTTGAGGGCGGCGGCATGGCGCTGGATACCCCGGGCTTTAGCTTGTTGGAGACAAAGCTGTGCGACCCGGTGCTGCTCAAGGATGACTACCCGGAATTCCAGCCCTATGAGGGGCAATGCCGCTTTTCGCCGTGCTATCATGCCACCGAGCCGGATTGCGCGGTGCGCGAAGCAGTGGAAACAGGCAAAATTGACAAGGAACGCCACGCGCGCTATATGGCGCTGCTGGAAGAAATGAGGATTCGTTGGAGGGATCGCTATGGTTAAGGTAGGCCCGTCGCTTCTGGCCGCGGATTTCCGCGTCATGGGCGCGGAAATTGAGCGCATGGCTGAGGCTGGCGCGGATTATTTGCATTTTGACGTTATGGATGGCACGTTTGTGCCAAATATCACCTTTGGCTCCGGCATCCTCAAGGCGGCGGCGAAAGGGCCGCTGCCGGTGGACGCGCACCTGATGGTGGAACACCCGGAAACGCATGTGGCGGATTTTGCCCAGGCGGGCGCGAAGATCATCACCATCCACGCGGAGACGGGCGGCCATCTGCACCGCACGCTGGCGCTGATCCGCGAGCACGGCTGCCTGGCGGGGTTGGCGCTCAACCCGGCCACGTCGCCGGACTGCCTGCGCTACCTGCTGCCCAGCCTCGATCTGGTGCTGGTGATGACGGTCAACCCCGGCTTTGGCGGGCAGAAGATGATTCCCGAATGCCTGGATAAGATTGCCGAGATTCGCGGTATGCTCGACCGCGCCGGTTCCAAAGCCATGCTGGAGGTGGACGGCGGCGCAAACACCGAAACCGGACGCGAGATGATGCGCCGGGGCGCGGATTTCATCGTTGCTGGCAGCGCCCTGTTTGGCGCAAAGGATGCCAAGGCCTTTATTGACAGCCTGCGCGCTTCCTGGCGCGAACTCCATCCCGAAGAAAACGCCTAACGCGGCTTTCACGCCTGATTCCTGTTGGAACAGGTATGGGGCTTTGTTGACGCTATCTAGCCGTCAGCCGGGGCAGCCGTCTGGACGCATATTTCTGGCTTTGCCCCGGCGCACTGCCGCCGCTTTTCTGCATAGTATGGATGGGAGGCGATGGCATGAACAGGATGTGCAAAAACCGCTCGGGCGGTTCGGGAAACGGTATTTCCAAGTGGTTTGGCATCGGTCTGATGGTGGTGGGCGTTATCCTGCTTTTGTTCAGCCTGCCAAGCTGGCTGTGGATGAGCGCCCTGGCAATCCTGCTCATCAGCGCCGGATTCTTGCTCTGGCGGTTCTGAGCAGTTAAAAATGAAAAAGGCCCGGAGTCCATTGTGGCTCCGGGCTGTGCGCGTTATGCGCGCCATTATGTATCCAATTCGCGCCCGCATTTGCGGCAAAAGCGGTAGTCCGCTTCTGTGCGCGCCCCGCAGTAGGGGCAAAACATGCCTGTATTGCCCTGCGTTTGGGCCGTTGTATCCTCGTGCTCCCGTTCTGGCGCGCGGTCGAAAGGATCTGGTTCTTCACCATCGCCGGTAATGTCGAATGCGGAAAAGCGGCGCTTGGCCGTGGCGTTGTGCAGGTTATACAGGGCATGCGCGATGGCGAGTACGACGAAAATCACCCCAAACAGGCAGAAAAACCATGGCGCGCCCATGGACGCGGCGGCAATCGTCCAAATAACGCCGAAAATACCTACAAAAATTGAAGCCACGCCGCTCATCATCGAAGGCCCACGTCCGGGCTTGACGCTTTTCATGACAAACTCCCCTTTTCCACCCTTTTCCTTTTGGACGCATCGTCCTGGCGTCCGGTTCCCGGGGGTTAGTGCTTTGCCCCATGCTTGCGCTTTTTCGCCTGGACGGTTTCTGCGATTACGGGCGGCCTTTTCCGCCGGGCGTAGCGAATGTTCTGCACGGCGGCAAACAGCATCGCAGCCAGCATGCACGCCCCGGCGGCAGGGAAATACCACGGCGCGCCGGAGACGACGGCCAGGTACAGCCAGACCACGTCAAAGGCCGCGCACAGCAGGGAACCCGCCGCCCCCAGCGCCAGGAACGGACGCGCCGGGCGCACGCGGCGCAAAACCGGCTCCTCCTCCCATGAAGGCCCCTCGTCCTCGATTTCATAGAGCGCGGCGCGCTTTTTCCCCACGCACGTGCGCATAACCTGCACGCACGCCGCGATCAGAAACGCGAAGAAGCCCAGGCCAAAGAGGGCAAACAGCCTTTCCCCGGAGGAAACAACCCGATACATCCAGTACCCGCCAAAGATGAATATCAGCGCGAAAATGCCGCCGCAGAGAACGGCCATGGATTTGCCGGGGCGCACGCGCTGCACTGTGCCGCGCGCCGTCCTTTCCCGACGGATTTCGTAAAGGGCAAACGGCTTGCGGGCAAAGAGGTTGTGCAGATGCCAAAAGGCAGAAAAGGCGATGCCAACCATGATCGCCGCAAAGAAAAGGGGAGGAACGCGATACTGCGCAGAAATGCAGGGCCAGAATTTGACCATCGCCGCCAACACAAGCACGGAAAGGACGCCAAAAATGAGCGAGACAAAGCGCCCCGGCCTCACGGCTTTCACGGTGAATCCCCCTTTTTGTCAGCGTTCGTCATCCGTTTGCGCAACGCGGCGTTCCGGCGCTTCGCTTTCACCGTCTGCGTCCGCCCTCTGCGCGGAGAACTTGCGGATGTTGTAAACCGCCCTCGCGACGCCAACGGCGATGATGCCGGCGCACACCAGACAGGCCGCCCAGGGCGCGCCCGCAGGTACGGCGACGGTCAGCCACACAACCGCAAACAATACGCCGACGCAGGCAAAGAGCAGGTCGGGCAAAACGATGACCAGCAGGGACGGTTTTGGCGGCGTTTTTCCCGGTCGCGCGCGGAAATGGGCGACGAACTGCGGCGCGCACATCAGCATCATGAAAAGCCCAGGGATGGGAAAAAACCAGGCCAGCGGGGACGGTTCCGACGTCAGGGCGATGTACAGCGCCGCGCCCTCCCAGAGGGTGAGAAAGACAGCGACGCTCATCAGATACGCGGTATCGGAGAAAAACCGCGCCCGCGCAAACGTGCCCGCATTATCCTCTGTGCCGTCGGATGGGGAACGCCATCTTTCGCCTCCGCAGGGCGGCGGCAAAATCCATAATGGCTTTGCAAAGCGCCACGCCGCCAAAGAGAGGAAAGAGCCACGGCGCTTGCAAGCGGATGGTCCAATACACCCAGAAGCATAAAAACAATATGGAAACGCTGTGGCATAACAGCCATATGCGCGAGCCTTCCCGCCCCGGCCTGATCTGCTTCACAGCCTGCCCTCCTTTGCGGGTAACAAAAAACCGCCTCCGGCCCGCACCCGCAAAAAACAACAGGCGCAAACGAACTGGAAGCGGTCTTTCGGAAAGGGGTGGGCGCTTTACAGGGCGCGCTCCACCTTATTGCTGCGCAGGCAGCGCGTGCACACAAACATGCGCGTAGGCGTGCCGTTGACCATGACGCGAACCCTCTGCGTGTTCGGAGCCCAGGTGCGGCGCGTCTTGCGGTTGGAGTGGCTGACGTTGTTGCCGTACTTCACGCCTTTGCCGCAGACCTCACAAAACTTTCCCATCCTCTATGACACCTCCTTCAAGGCTAACTGCATTCGCACGTTATCAAACAGTACAATTATAGCACCGCGCGGGCGAAAACACAAGGGTTTTTCCATGTAAAACTTCGGAAACTGGGTAAAATGAATCCGTAAATGTTAAAAAATGGCCGGAAAACGCCGGGTTGGCCGCGCGTTTAACGCCGTTGCCCTTGCAAGTTTGGCCAAAACACGCTATACTAATAGAACAAATATTAAAATGAGCCTTCGGGGGAGGTTGGAATATGGATTGCAAGTTCAAAACGGAGCTGGGCCTCGTCACTGTGAACGACGAGGTGCTCGTGCGCGTCGCGGGCTACGCGGCGCTGGATTGCTACGGCATCGTCGGCATGGCCTCGAAGCGCTCGACAGACGGAATCGTACAGCTCATGGGCCGCGAAAACCTCGGCCGGGGTGTGAAAGTGCGCCAAAACGGGGAAAAGGTGGATATCGACCTGTATATCATCGTTGAATACGGCATTTCCATCAGCGCCGTCGCCGCCTCGATTATCGAAACCGTCAAATACAAGGTGGAGCACCTGACCGGCATCACCGTCGGTCGCGTCAACGTTTGCGTGGAGGATATCCGCGTTTGACGCGGCGCGCGTGCCGGAAGTGGAGGTTTGCTTATCATGGCGCAGACAAAAATAGACGGGCTGCTGTTTAAAGAAATGTTTCAATCCGGCGCGGCGCTGCTCACCCACAATCGGGAGAGCGTGGACGCGCTGAACGTGTTTCCCGTGCCGGATGGCGATACCGGCACGAATATGTCCCAAACCATCAATTCCGCCGTCAAGGAGATGCAGGCGAAAAACGCCGTCAGCGTTGGCGACGTGGCCGCGGCCATCGCCCGGGGCGCGCTCAAGGGCGCGCGCGGCAATTCCGGCGTTATTTTGAGCCAGATCCTGCGCGGCTTTGCCAGCGCCCTGGACGGCGCGGAGGATATCGACTGCGCGCTGATGATCCGCGCCCTGCGCGCCGGGGCAGACACGGCTTACAAGGCCGTGATGAAGCCCAAGGAAGGCACCATCCTCACCGTGGCGCGCGTCATGGCTGAGGACGCCGAGCGCAACTGCCGCGAGATGACGGATATGGTGGAGTTTTTCCGCGCCATCCTCAAAAGCGGCGAGGCCATCCTCAAAAAAACGCCGGACATGCTGCCCGTGCTCAAGCAGGCGGGCGTGGTCGATTCCGGCGGCACGGGGCTGACCATCATCTATCGCGGCATGCTGGCCGCGCTCACCGGCGAGCCGGTGGAGGTGGACGTGCCTACGGAAAGTGCGCGCGCCGCCATGCCCGGCGAATTCGTGGACGACCACGAGAGCCTTGATGAAATTACATTCGGCTACTGCACGGAATTCATCGTTTCCCATCCGCGCCCGGAAATGCGCGATGGCGATGTGGTGCGCCTGCGCAAGCGGCTGGAGCGCATCGGCGATTGCGTGCTCGTAATTTCCGACCTTTCCGTGGTCAAGGTGCATGTGCATACCAACGACCCCGGCAAGGCCTTGCAATACGCGCTGGAACTGGGCGAGCTGGATGCAATCAAAATCGACAACATGTTCGAGGAACACCGCGAGCGCATGGCCAAGCTCGCAGCCGAGGAAGCTGCCCGGCAAAAGCCTTACGGCCTCGTCTGCGTGGCGCTGGGCGACGGGCTGGTGGACATCTTCAGGGAATTGAACGTGGATCAGATTGTCGATGGCGGGCAGACCATGAATCCCTCTATCGAGGATCTGGGCGAGGCCATCGAAAAGACGCACGCCAAGAACGTGTTCGTGCTGCCCAACAACACCAACATCATCCTCGCCGCGCAGCAGGCGGCGGAGGTGGAGGGCGAGCGCAATGTCATCGTGCTGCCCACCAAGTCTGTGCCGATGGGCATTTCCGCGGCGCTGGCCTTTGACCCGGAAAAGGATGTGGAGGAAAACCGCGCCGCCATGATTGAGGCCGCCGAAAACGTGCATACCGCCTCCATCACCTATGCCGTGCGCGATACCGTCTTCGATGGACGCGACATCCACGCCGGAGACATCATGGGCCTTGTGGACAACAAGTTGCACGACCTTGGCCACGATGTGCGCGAGGTTGCCGAACACCTCACCGAGGAAATGGTCACGGAGGACAAGAGCCTCATCACCATCTATTATGGCGAGGACGTCTCCGAGGAGGACGCGCAGGCGCTCTTGCAGGCGCTGTCGGAGAAATACGACCAGTGCGACGTCGATCTCCAGCGCGGCGGCCAACCCCTGTATTATTATCTGATTGCGGTGGAATGATGGATCAGGAGCTTTCCCGCCTGCCGGGGCTTGGCCCCTCGCGCCTGGCGGCGCTTGAAAAGGCGGGCGTGTATACGCTGCGCGACCTAGTGATGCGCCTGCCCGTGGCTTATCGGGACTTGACCGCGCCAACGCCGCTTGAGCAGGCCCGGGCCGGCTTGGAATGCGCGGTGTTGGCGCGCGTGGTTGGGGATGTGGTGGAGCAACGCGCCCCGCGATTGCTCATCACCCGCGCCCGCATTGCCGACGCCAGCGGCGAAGCCGTCGCCGTGTGGTACAATCAGCTTTGGCTGAAAAAACAGCTTCACTCCGGCCGGGAGCTTTTGCTCTACGGCCGTTTTTCCATGCGCCGGGGCGAATTGCAGCTCACCTGTCCCACCATCGAGCGCGAGCGCGGCATCGTGCCGGTATACAAGGCCGTAGCCGGCGTGCCGCCGCGGGCCATGCGCGAAGCTGTGCGCGCGGCGCTGGAAATGGGGCGCGGCCAGTGGCCGGACGAGCTGCCCGAAGCGCTCAAGCGCCGTTACGGCCTGTGCGAGCGCAATTTTGCCCTCTATAACGCCCACTTTCCCTTAAACGCCGAATCGCTCGCGGCGGCGCGGCGGCGTATCGCTTTCGAAGAACTGTTGCTCTACCAGGTGGCGCTTTCGCTTCTGCGCTCGGACGCGCGCATGGGCGTGAAATTCGAATTTGCCGATGAAGAACTCGAAAATTTCTGGAAACTGCTCGCTTTCCCGCCCACCGGCGCGCAAAGGCGGGCACTCTATGAAATGGCGAACGACATGCGCGCAAACGCGCCGATGGCGCGGCTTTTGCAGGGCGACGTGGGCAGTGGCAAGACTGCCGTGGCTTTCGGCGCCATGTATCTTGCCTGGAAAAGCGGCTTTCAGGCGGCGCTGATGGCGCCTACGGAGGTGCTGGCCCAGCAGCATTATCAGGATGCGCAGGCCCTGTTTGCGCCGCTGGGCGCGCGCGTCGGCCTGCTCACCGGCTCGCTGACCAAAAAACAGCATGCCTTGGCGCACGAGGCGCTCGCCGAAGGGACGTGGGATATCGTCATCGGCACGCACGCGCTCATCACCGAGGGCGTTTCCTACAAAAACCTCGGCCTGGTCGTCACCGACGAACAGCACCGCTTCGGCGTGCGCCAGCGCACCAGGCTGGGCCAAAAGGGCGAAAGCCCCAATGTGCTGGTGATGTCGGCCACGCCCATCCCGCGCACGCTTTCCCTCATATTATACGGCGATCTCGATTTGTCCATCCTCGACGAACTGCCGCCGGGGCGCACGCCGGTCAAGACGCGCGTGGTGCCGGAAAACCGGCGACGGGACATGTATGGCTTCGTGATGCAAAAGGTGCGCGAGGGGCGGCAGGCCTATGTGATATGCCCCCTGGTGGATAAAAGCGAGGCGGTGGAGGCGCGCGACGCGCAGGAACTATACGCGGAGCTTGCCAAAATGTTGCCTGAGGCGCGTGTGGCGCTGGTACACGGGCGCATGAAGGCCGCGGAAAAAGACGAGGCGCTGGAAACGTTCCGCCGCGGCGAAATCGACATACTGGTTTCCACCACGGTGGTAGAGGTGGGCGTGAACGTGCCCAACGCCAGCGTGATGGTGATTGAAAACGCCGAGCGTTTCGGCCTTGCGCAGCTTCATCAGTTGCGCGGCCGCGTCGGGCGGGGGCAATATGAGTCGTGGTGCTTCCTCGTGGCGGAGCCGAACGAGCGGCTGCGCCTGCTCACCCAGACTAGCGACGGCTTCAAAATTGCCGAAAAGGATATGGAGCTGCGCGGCCCGGGCGAGCTGTTCGGAGAGCGGCAGAGCGGCGTGCTTTCCACCGGCCTTTCCATGCTTGCGGGCGATACCCAGCTTTTGAAGATTACCCACGACGAGGCGCGCGCCCTGATGAAGCGCCCGGACAGCGAGGAAACCCGGCAGGTGGCCGGCCTTGCCCGCCGCACGGTGCTGTGCAATCTGGAAAACGTGGCGCTGAACTGAAAATTACATGTTTCTTACAGTAGAATATTGCCAGCGTAAAAGCCTCCCGTTCGGTCAAAATAGTGTCAGACTTGAACGGGAGGTGAAAACATTATGGCCAGCAACAGCTCCAATCGCATCAATGTGCCCGAGGCCCGTCAGGCGCTTTCGAACATGAAGTATGAGATCGCCAACGAAATGGGTATCAACCTCACCAAGGGCTACAACGGCAATCTGTCCGCCAAGGAGAACGGCTCCATCGGCGGCATGATGGTCAAGCGCATGATCGAGGACTATCAGCGTCAGGCTTCCGGCAAGTAATTGCCCCGGAACGCATCCTGGAGAAAGGAGGAAACACGCATGTCCAAGAACAGCAATCAGATCAACGTGCCCGAGGCGCGTCAGGCCATGGACAGCCTCAAGCAGGAAGTGGCGGGCGAGCTTGGTATCACCCTCAAGCAGGGCTATAACGGCGACATCGCCGCGAAGGACGCCGGCCACATCGGCGGAAACATGGTCAAGAAGATGATCGAGGCGCAGGAGCGCAAAATGCACTAAGGCGCGCCTACCGGAATCCAGGAGCGGCTCTTGCGGCCGCTCCGCATTTTTTGCCGGGCGTCAGCCTTGACATTTGAGCGCGCGCAGGGTACAATAAACGTGGCAAGAATAACCATTCCGAGGTGTTTGCGCATGAGCGATATGTACTATACCCTGAAAGTCGCCGGGCTGACGCGCCAGCTGCCCCTCTGCCCCCTCAGCGACGACAGGATGATCGCCGCCTTCGTCATCTTTGGCGATATGGAATTGACCACGGCCTGCGCGCGGGAGCTGAACGCGCGTATTCCCGAGCACGATGTGATGATCACCGCCGAATCCAAGGGCATACCGCTCATCTGCGAAATGGCGCGCCTGGCGGGCGAGCGCCGCTATCTGCTGGCGCGCAAGGCCCCCAAGCTGTATATGCGCGATGTGTTTTCCACCGAGGTGCGCTCCATCACCACCGGCCATTGGCAGACGCTGTGCCTCGATGGTGCGGACGCGGATTACATGCGCGGCAAGCGCGTGGTGATTGTGGACGACGTGATCTCCACGGGCGAATCCCTGCGCGCCCTGGAAAAGCTGGTGGAAAACGCCGGCGGCAATATCGTCGGCCGCATGGCCATCCTCGCCGAGGGCGAAGCGGCCGGGCGCAAGGACATCATCTATCTGGAAAAGCTGCCGCTGTTCAAAAGCGACGGCACGCCCATTGAGTGACGCGCCGGAGAATATCAAAACCACAGGCCGCCCGCGCATTGACGCGCCGGGCGGCCTGTGGTTTTGGAAGACGCCCCTATACCTGAAACATCGCATCCGGGCACCCGGCCTCATCCAGGGCGTCAAGCATCGCGTCCCTGTCCACCTTGTAGCAGTATTCTCCCATGCGGGCATAGAGCGTATCGGGTTCTGTGCACCCCTGATTCCATTCGGTGACCTCCTGCAAGTACACGTTGCAGGCCTCGCCGTTGCTTAGCACAAAGCGCAGGTGCAGTATGTCAGACGCCGCCATCAAATGCGGCATTTTCTCTGCGTCCAGCAGGACTTGAACGATTTTGTGGATATGATTTTCGTCCCGCAATGTCGGAGGATTTTCAGTGGGGCAGGCGGAAGCCGACGGGTCGTTTTGCAGAGAGTGGTATTCGATGCCGGTCGTTTGCCTGAGATCATCCAGTTCATAGTATTCCAGCGTCAAATGCGCAATTTGAGACCAAAGGTTGCCGATATCCTTCAGGCGCACTTCATGCCAGGTGTGTCCGCCCTGATTGCCCTGGCTGTAGTTGTCGTACAAGTCGATGCGCATGTCCACGGCATACTCCAATTCGGATACATCCGGAGAATTCGTAGGCCGCAGGTTGATGATGGCGACGGAATCCGGGTCTATTGTGCTTTGCAGGTATATGCGAATGCCTGTGTAAAAGTAGCTGGCGTATTCGCCGTCGCGCAGCATTGTGTAGGGCTGCACCTCGCAGTCCATCAGGTACTCGAAAAGGGTTTCAAAACCGCTCTGCGTATTGTATCCGCTGTTCAACTCCCAGGCGGTATATGTCGAATGGGCGTTGACAACCAGGCAATCAGGAATCATCAAATAGCCATTGCGCACGCCAAAACTGCCGGCATTGCCTTCGATATGGTATGGGTAGGCGTTTTCTGCGTGTTCGTCCTCTCCCAGCGCGGGGAGACAGGAAAACAATACGCTAAGCGCGAGCATAAAGGCCAGAACGATCCTGAATAACTTATCATGCGCCATGATTGGCCCTCCTTTTTTCGTTTATCCATTGAGCAAGTGAAAACCGCTATGGCAGGCAACATTCATCAGGCCTGAAATATCACGTCGGGGCACCCGGCCTCGTCCAAAGCGTCAAACATTGCGTCTTTGTCTACCTTGTAGCAGAATCCGCCCATGCGTGCATAGAGCGTATCAGGTTCCGAGCGTCCCTGGCTCCATTCGCTGACCTCCTGCAAATATACGTTGTATGCCTTCCCGTCGCTTGACACAAACCGTAAATGCAGCAAATCTGTTGCCGCCATCAGATGAGGCATTTCTTCGGCGTCAAGAAGCGCCTGCACGATTTTGCGGATGTGATTTTCATTTCGCAGCGTAGGTGGGTTTGGACTGGGACATGCGGAAGCCAATGGGTCGTTTTGCAGGGAATGGTATTCGATGGCGGAGGTCTGCA
>DVFZ01000101.1 GCA_018712945.1 Candidatus Pullichristensenella stercorigallinarum
CGACTTTGGCAGGCAGCTAGCTGCCTGCCAAAGTCGGAGCAACGACCGCCCCATGCGCCCTCTGAACTGGCTCTCCCCTCGCCAAATTCTTTCTTCCTTTTACGTCCAATTTGTTTGACAAACCTACATTTGCTGAAAAAAGAGCATCCCCGATAAATCCCAATTTGTTGCGCCATCTTATGCTGTATTGTATCATGTTTAAGGCTCAAATTCTACTGGCGTCCCTTCTTATTTGTGGAATAGTAGGGTACTGTTTATTCGCTTGTTTGTGTTGCTTTACGAAACATGAGCATTTTCAAACGCCGTCGCCTGGGGGCGCGTGGTCTGACCAAAATTTCAAATTTGCGTGAATAATCGACAATTTATGCAATTTCGATAGAAAAGCGCGGGAAAAGGAGGTATAATGGCTGCAAACGCGCGCGAGCGGTATTGTCAAGGGGGCGGTTTTTATGCGGATTAGAGATCATTGGGCGCTGGGAAAGGCGCTGGCCAGGGAATACCTTGCGGACCGGTTTTTCCTTTGCCGCATGGCGTTCGTGGTGGGCAACATCGCCCCGGACCTTACCGCCACCACCCATTTGCGCGGCCACTTGCGCGACCGCAATACCTGGGGCCACAGCTATGCAAATGCATTGCCGGTGATCAACCGGCTGGCCGGAGTGCTTTTGCGCCGGCTGGATGGCGGCCTGCACGATTGTTACCGCCTGGGCGTTTTGCTGCACTATACGGCGGACGCCTTCACCTGGCCGCACAACGAGCACTTTGGCGGCACGATTAAGGAACATATGCGCTATGAACGGCGGTTGCACCGGGAGATTGGCAGGCGCCTTGCCCGCGGCGGCATCAAGGCCCTTTCGCCCCTGGCCTGGCCGGATGTAGAGGGCGCGCACGCCCGCTATATGGCGCGCGCGGAGGGCGTGGAAACGGACGCCGAATGTATCCTCGCGCAAACCACGCTGTTGACCGCCGCCTATGTGCGCCTCTGGTCGCGCTTTGACCTTGAACTGTTCCCGATCGAATTGGGGCCTTCGCCTTCCCGCGTTGGTTCCGGCGGCATCTGAACGCTTCCTTTTGCCGCAAGCTCCGTCCCGCGCGCGTTCTGCCGGACGGGGCTTGTTGTTTTCCGCGCCCGCCTGCGAAAAAACGGGAAAACAGTTTCCTGCATCACGTGCAAAAATAAAAATATATCCGCCGTTATGCGGAGAAAATTGATGGATATATAGCGAGTTTTTATCAATTTTGCCGGGTTTATTCGGCGATGCGCGCATGAAACTAATTTCGTTACTTTTCTTTGACACGCCTCCGGCGCCATGCTATGATGGTTGCAACGATACAGGGCGAAGGCCCGTTTGCAAAAGGGAGGTTTCTTTATGAAGAGGGTACTGCTTTTGACGCTCTGCGCGGCGCTTTTGCTGCTGGCGCTGCCCGTCTCGCTGGCGGAGGAAGATGTGGAAATGGTGCCGGTGCTGGCGCAGGTGCCTGCCGGGTGGGAAAATCCGCATCTGTGGGCATGGTCAGACGATGGCGCCAACGCCTTTGAAGCCTGGCCGGGCGAGGCTATGCAGCCGTTGGGCGAAAGCGGCTGGTACTACGCCTACGCGCCGGGGTTTGTGCAGAACGCCATTGTAAGCGCCAACGATGCCGCCGTACAGACCGAGGGCGTGGCCATCGAGGCGGGCAAGGCGGTGTGGATTGCCATCGCGGACGATTTGAGCTGCACGGTTTCCTATGAAGCCCAGACGGATGAAACCATTCCCGAATATGTGGAAACCTTCACCGTACACGCCTATGTGCCGCTGGCCTGGGAAACGGTCAACCTCTGGGCATGGTCGGCCCCGGACGGCACGAATGCCTTTGCGGCCTGGCCGGGCGAGGCCATGGGCGGCGGAGAGGACGGTTGGTTCACCGCCGAAGCGCCCACGTGGGTCAACTCCATCATCATCAGCGGCAACGAGGGCGCGGCGCAGACGGAAGATATCTCCATCGAGGCGCAGGAGGTGTGGGTCACCGTTTACAACGACCTCACGTTTGAAATTTCCTATGAGAACCCCGAACAGGCCGATGTGCCGGATATCACCATCCACGCGCAGGTGCCGGCGGACTGGGCGGAACCCTGCTGCTGGGCATGGTCGGCCCCGGATGGCACCAATGCCTTCGCCGCCTGGCCGGGCGAGCCGATGGCCGAGGAAGACGGCTGGTACACCGTGCAGGCCCCGGGTTGGATCAATTCGGTCATCATCAACGGCAATGCGGGCAGCGTGCAGACGGCCGACCTTTCTGTGGAGAGCGGCGTGGACGTATGGGTGGTGGTGACGGATGCGGAAAACGCTTCCGTAACCTATGAAGCGCCCTGACCGCGCCCCGACCGACGGCTCCCCCGCGCGGGGGAGCCTGTCTGCATGAAATGGAGGAACTGGCATGAAGCGAATATTGGCCATTGTGCTGACCGCGCTGCTGCTCCTGGCGCTGGGCGGCTGCGCCGCGCGGGAGGAAACGGACGACTCCGCGCTGGTGATCTGGCACGACAAGGAGGACGCCGTGGTGGAGGCGCTGTCCGCCTACCTGCAAGCGGCCTGCCCCGAAATCGAAGTGACGTTTGAAAAAAAGACCAGCCTTACCGATTCGCTGAAGCTGGTGGGCAACGACCCCTCCGCCGCGCCGGATCTGTTTATCTTTGCCCACGATAAAATCGGCGTGTTTGCCGAAATGGACATCCTCGCGCCCATTGAGCCGCTGCTTGCGCAGGACGCGCTGGCGAACCACCTGCCCATGACGCTGGAGGCGGCCACCTATGGCGGCACGCTCTACCAGTTGCCGCTGTATTTTGAAACGCTGCTGTTTTTGTACAATGAGCGCTATATGCTCGCAGACAGCGTGCCCGCCACCACAGAGGAATTGTATCAGTACATGCAGGAAAACACGGGCCGCGGGCGTTACGGCTTTGTAGAGCAGCATTCCACGGCCTACTACGCCGCCGCCTGGATTCACGGCTTCGGCGGGGAGATCATCTCCGCGGACGGCGAACCGTTCCCGGATGCCGGGGCGGTACAGGCGGCGCTCACCTATCATAAAAAATTCGTCGAACTCATGCCCGGCGAAACGGAGTATGCCACGGTGAACACGCTGTTCCTGGAAGGCAAGGCCGACAGCACCATCGGCGGGCCGTGGATGGTGCCCAGCGCCCGCGAGGCGGGGATCTCCCTGGGCATCGCCGCCATGCCGGTGGTGGATGAAACCGGGTTGGCGTTGGCACCCTATTCCGGCGTGCAGGGCGTGCATGTGCTCAAATTCGCCGCTGAAAACAAAGAGGACAGCGTGCGCGCCGTGCTTGCCGCCCTGACCGAGCCGGAGATCGGCGTGTCGCTGGCGCTGGCAAGCGGCTGCGCCCCCGCGAACGCCCTCTGCTACGACGACGAGGCCGTGGCGGAGGATGAAATGGTGCAGGCCATGCGCGCCACGGCGGAGATTGCCGTGCCGATGCCGAATATTCCGGAGATGGACGTGATGTGGACGGTGGTGAGCGATCTTCTCACCGACGTCAACCTCTCCGGGCGCGACGTGCAGGAGAGCTTTGACGCCGCGCTTGCGCAGGCGCAGAACCTGATCGCCAACATGCGGTGACACGATTTCCGCCTCATGACGCGCGGGACGGACGCCTTCCCGCTGCGAACCGGTGTGCCTTCGGCCAACGCGAACGCGCCGCCCAATCGCGCCGGAACGTAAAACGCACCGCGAATCTGCCCATTTTGAGAACGCACATAGGATGAGGAGGGTGCATATGCGCAAAAACAGGGGCTGGCTGCGCAGCTATGCGTGGAGCGCGCCGTCGCTTGCGCTCATCGCCCTGATGGTGGTCTTTCCGATCTTTTATACGCTGTACATATCGTTTACGAATATGTCGGTATACCATTGGTTTGATTTTTCCTTCATCGGGCTGGAAAACTACCGGCGGGCGCTGCTGGTGTTTGACTCGGGTTTTTTGTCCGCCCTTTTGTGGACGATCCTGTGGACGGCCGTCAACATGGCCTTGCAGCTTGTGCTGGCCTTTGCGCTGGCGAGCCTTCTGAACGTCAAAAAGCTGCGCCTGCGCAAGCTGTACAAGACCATTTTGATGTTCCCCTGGGCGATGCCGGGCTATGTATCCATCCTGCTGTGGAAAACGGGCATCTTCAACTCGCAGTTTGGCCTGCTCAACCAATGGGCGGAGGCGCTGGGGCTGGAGGCGCGGCGCTGGCTGGCCACGGACGCATCGGCGTTTGTGTTTTGCACGGTGGTCAATTTGTGGCTGGCGCTGCCGTTCATGATTATGATTATGGATGGGGCCATGCAGTCCATCGACGATAGCTACTACGAAAGCGCCCGGCTCGATGGGGCTACCCGCCTGCAGCGCGCCGTGTATATCACCATACCCACCATCCGGCCGATGATTGCCCCGGCGGTGATCATCACCGTGTTTACAACCTTCAAGCAGTTTGATGTGGTCTACCTGCTCACCCAACAGATGGGCGCGCAGACGGGCTCAAACTTCCACACCGTGCTCACCTATGCCTATGAAAATGCCTTCATTACCAACAACTACGGCTATTCCTCGGCCATTTCCATGCTGATTTTCGCGCTGCTTTTGCTCTTTTCCCGCTTGCAGCGAAAGGAGGCGGTCTAGATGAGGCGCGGCAAGCTGCGTTCCATCGCGTCCATGGGGGCGCTGAACCTGTTTTTCATCGCCCTCTGTTTTGTAACGCTGACTCCCATCCTTTACGCGCTGTCCGTGGCGCTCAGCGGCCAGAACACACTGCTCAGCTCAGATTTTTCCTTCATCCCCCGTTCGCTGACGCTGGACAACTTCCGCGCCGTGTTCGAGGGCGAGGATGTGCTGCTCTGGTTTGAAAACAGCATGGTGTTGGCCGTGGCCACGGTGGCCCTGTCGCTCTCGGCGGCCATCCCGGCCGCGTATGCCTTTTCGCGCCGGCGCTTTCCCGGGCGGAAATTGATTTTGCGCTGGCTGGTGCTGCTCAACTCGTTTCCGGCGCTTTTGAGCATGTTTGCCATTTACCGCCTGCTGCGTCCGCTGGGGCTGGTGAACACACGGCTGGGGCTGATCCTCGTCTATACGGGCACCATGTCGGTGTTCAGCCTCTGGAACCTCAAGGGCTATTTCGACACCGTGCCGGTGGAAATCGAGGAGGCGGCGCGCATGGATGGCGCCAGCGATGCCGGCGTGGTATGGCGCATCGTGCTGCCGCTGGCGCGGCCAAGTTTGATCGTCACAGCGCTGATGGTGCTGATCTATGTGTGGAACGAATATATCTACGCCACGACCTTTATGACGGGCGAGGCCAATTATACGCTGGCCGCCGGGTTGTACGGCCTACAGGCAACCGAGACCAGCGGCAGTTGGCCGGTGTTCGCGGCGGCGTCGCTGCTGGTGTCGCTGCCAGTGCTGGTCATCTTCCTGTTATGCCAGAAATACATGACCTCCGGCCTTACCGCCGGCGGGGTGAAGGGATGAACCCGATGAGAAAAGACGCGATTGTACATCTGCCTATGTCCGAATACTGCCACGCGGTTTCCGAAAAACGCATTGTCTTTCGCCTGCGCGCCGCCCGCGGCGATTTGGCCGCCTGCACGCTCTATTATGGCGACACCGCTTGCCGCAAAACGCCCATCGACTTCTTTCCCGCGCCGATGTATATCGTCCAGCAGGACGAGTGGCACGACTGGTGGGAGGTGGAGGTGGATAGCCCCTTCCATCGCCTGCACTACTATTTCGAGCTTTCCGACGGCGTGGAGAAGTGCCTGTTCTACGGCGATATCTTTACAGATCATCTTGTGGACGACCGCTCGGAGTACTTCAAGCTGCCCTTCGACCATCGCGCCGACCGCGCCGTGGTGCCGGCATGGACGCGAGACGCCGTGGTGTACAACATTTTCCCGGATAGCTTTGCCACCGGCCGCCGCTTTATCAGCGGCGCGCCCACGCGCGTGCACAGCTGCGAGGGACTGCGGGGCGGCACGCTGCGCGGTGTGTTGGAAAACCTCGATTACCTTGCGGAGCTGGGCGTGAATTGCCTGTACTTAAACCCCATTTTCGCGGCCGGGGCTTATCACAAGTACGATACGCTCGACTATTTCCACGTCGACCCGGCGCTGGGCACGGACGACGACCTGCGCGCGCTGGTGGAAGAATGCCATGCCCGCGACCTGCGCGTAATGCTCGACGGCGTGTTCAACCACTGTTCGTGGCGCTTCTTTGCCTTTGAGGATGTGGCGCGCCGCGGCGCTTCCTCGCCGTACCGCGATTGGTTTTACCATCTGGAGCTGCCCATCGTGCGCCCGGAAAGTGGCGAACCAATCCCCAATTACGAGTGCTTCGGCTATGAACGCACCATGCCCAAGTTCGATACCGCCAATGCGCAGGTGCGCGACTATCTCTGCCGCGTCGGGGAGCATTGGGTGCGCGCCTTTGATATCGACGGCTGGCGGCTGGATGTGGCCAACGAGATTGACGATGGCTTCTGGCGCGAATTCCGCCGCCGCGTGAAGGCGCTCAAGCCCGATTGCCTGCTGGTGGGCGAGGTATGGGAAACCGCCCGGCACTGGCTGAGCGGCGATATGTTCGATTCGACGATGAATTACGACTTCCGCAAACACGCCCGCCGCTTTTTCGCGGAGGAGAGTATTGACGCCCGCGCCTTTGCCGGCCGCTGCGGCGATATGCTGATGCGCTATCGCCGGCAGATGATTCCGGCGCAACTCAACCTGCTCGACAGTCACGATGTCAGCCGCTTTTTGTCGCTGTGTGGCGGCGATCTGCGGCGCTACCGGCTGGCGGCGCTGTTCCAGCTCACATTCCCGGGCATGCCCTCGATTTTCTATGGCGACGAACTGGGTGTGATGGGCGTGTGCGAGGACGAATATCGCCGAGAAATGCCGTGGGCGGATGGCGATGCGGCCCTGCATGAATTTTTCCGCCGCGCCATTGCGCTGCGCCGCGCGCACGCGGCCCTGCGCAGCGACGCCTTCCGCGTTTTGCGCGCGGAGGCGGGGGAACGGTTGCTCATTTATGCTCGTGAAGCGGCTGGAGAGCGGCTCACAGTGGCTATCAACGCCGGGGAGCAAAGCGTTTGCCTGCCGCAGGCGCCCGCGGACGTGCTATGGGCCGAGGGGCTGGAAGGCGCGTCCCTGGGGGCGTATTCGTTCGCCGTCTGCGCGGATTGAAGCGCGCCCTGGCAATGACGGCGCGGACGTGGTATAATGGCGCAAAGGAGGGATGCGCATGGCCGTGACCATCCGCGATGTGGCAAAGGCGGCGGGGACGTCCATCTCCACCGTTTCCAAGGTCATCAACCGCCACTATTCCATCTCCGAGGCCACCGCCGCGCGCGTCCGCCAGGTGATGGAGGAAATGAACTACCGCCCGATGGCCAGCGCCCAGAGCTTTGCCAGCGGCATGACCCGCAAGGTGGCTTTTCTGGCGGCGCTGCAGCGCGACGTGGCCTTTGACAACCCGCATATGTTTGAAATGCTGTGCGGGCTGGAGGAAGCGCTGCAAAAGCGCGGATACGCGGTGGTGTTGCGCTCGACGGATACCACTGCCGTCAGCGCCCTGGCCGAGGATATAATCGCCCGCCGGGAATGCGACGCGCTGGCGATCCACGCTTCGGTGCTCTCGCGGCCGTTGGCGGCGCTGCTCAGCCGCGCCCGCTTTCCCCACGTGGTTCTTGGACAACCGGGCTTTGCCTGCCAGATTTCCTGGATTGACGTCAACAACGTCTATTGCGGCGTGCTGGCCAGCGAGCATCTTGTCTCCCTCGGGCGGCAGCGCGTGGCCTTCATCGGCGGCGGCGAGCACGACCTGATCTCCGCCCACCGGCTGGAGGGCGTGCGGCAGGGGCTGCGCGAGGCCAGCCTGCCGCTGGAGGAGCGCTATATCTGGCTGGGCGAATCCACCCGCGATGAGGGCGCGCGCATGGCTGGCCAGCTCCTGGGCCTGCGCCCGCTGCCGGACGCCATCATCTGCGCCAATAACGCCCTGGCGCTGGGGTGCGTCGCCGCTGTGCAGCGCCGGGGGTTGCGCATACCGCGCGATATCGCCATCATGACCTTTGACGACCATCCCTTTTCCGCGCTCTGCGACCCGCCCCTGAGCGTGGTGGATATCGACGTGCGGGAAATGGGCGCGCAGGCCGGGAAGTTCCTTTTAAGCGCCATCAAGAAGCCCAACCTGCAATCCCAGACCCATACGGCCACGCCCAACCTGATTGTGCGCGCCTCGACGGTGGAAGGCCAGGTATAGCCCGCTTCGCACGGATACGCGGCGCCCCATCTCCGGTAAACCGGGGATGGGGCGCCCAGAGCATTGACAAACCCCTGCATTTGTGTGTAAATGCAGGGGATAAGATACAGGAACACACGCCTCAAAGAGGCTACCAGCCTCTTGATGTTTTGCACAGCCGCAGTCAGGAAGCATTGTTCCCGCATGTTCGCAATCCCGAGCATGCGCGCATAGCGCAGGCCATGGTTCTCTTTGGCCTCCGCGAAGGAGCGTTC
>DVFZ01000102.1 GCA_018712945.1 Candidatus Pullichristensenella stercorigallinarum
ACAGAATAATGGGAGGCATAAATCATGGAATGCGGAAAGCTCACAGCGAAACTCAGGGACGCGGTGCCGGTTTGCTTCATAGTGGACGGTAAAGAGGTCAAGCGCTACAAGAACATCGAAATCCCGGACGAGGTCAAGAAGCTGCCCTTTAAGGCGTTTGACTTCAACGTACCGCTGACCGGGGCCATCACCTTCAAGATCAGCTTCGAGCCGGGCGTATTGCCGGAAGTCTGGCCGGAAAAGCGCCAGCGCAAGAGCAGGGCAGCGAAAGCGGCGGAAGCTGAAATACCGGCGAATGTGACCGAGGCCATCCAGAACGCTCTGGAACAGGCGGAAGCGGAAGGGCAGCCGGTACAGGACGTCGCCGAGGCTGCCATGAACGGCGCAGAGGTTCGGGCCGAGGCCAATGGGCCGGAGATCATCATCACGGCAGAGGATGGCGAGGAAACTGCGGAAAACGCAGAGCAGGAAGAAGCGCCGCAGGGATACTCAATGGCGCTGTACTACCATGTGACGGGCGAGCAGCGTAAAGCGCTGGTGACGGCGGTGAGCGCCTTCGTAGACGCACCGGCGGTCTACCAGAACGCCCCGACCTTCGCCTACGCCATCGGCGAATACCGCGTGGACAAGGAAGGCACGCTGACCGGCCCGGCGAACGAGGCGCTGGTGACGGCGCTGCAGGCGAAGGGATTTATAGCTGAATAATTCCGTAAATAATGCAGAAAAATCCGGCCCACAGCCGGGTTTTCTTGCTCAAAGGTGTGCAACATTCCACGCAACGAATATCCAATTATATAATAAGAAGCGATATTTAGGGGTGTGCAGGCAATCAGTGTGATTATGCTAAACACTGTCGCTTTATACACGAATTGTCTGAAACCTTTGGTTTTCAGACAATTTTTTATATGTGTTATGCAGTATTTCTCCGGAAGCCACTTGAAATTACACAAGAACTTTCCCGTCATAATTCCACGATATTCTTCAATTTGGGAAATGAGCCTATGGAATGGTCATGAGCGTTTATATCCGCTACACCCGCCAAAAGAAAAGGGGCTTTGTACAAACTGCCGGAAGATGACTGTAAAAGTGTTGATGTATTTTACCTCCTTCCGGTTCAACTGAAGTAAGCTGCATTGGCTTTTTCAATGGCCAAAGGATGAGTAGTACAGGGATATGTAGACAGCGAGCACGAATCTTTTGACAAAGTAAATCCTATATGCCTTTCGGATGTTGTAAAATCTCACAGGCATCCTCATTTTTCAAGTCTATTGGCGGGCGTTGGAATATGTTTTTGGGGTATGGACTTTTTTGAATGGGAAAAGCTACGGGAAAAGGAGTGGTTTTCATGCAGGCGACCAAATCCCCCACTTTCCCTCAACAGCATCAAGCGCAGCAACCGGGAACAGAAGCGCAGATGAATCCGCGCCCTCAATACGACAATGCCAACTACCGCCCGGCTGGAAAGATGGCGGGCATGCGCGCTTTGATTACTGGCGGCGATAGCGGCATCGGCCGCTCCGTTGCATTGTACTATGCCAAGGAAGGCGCGGATATCGCCCTTCTCTATCTCAATGAACATCAGGATGCGCATCAAATCCAACAGGATATCGAGGCTCTGGGGCGCAAATGTCACTGCTTCCCCGTGGATCTCAAGGACGAGGAGCAGGCCATGGCAACCGTTGAAAAAGCGATTCAAAAGCTAGGCGGTCTAAATGTTCTGGTCAATAATGCGGGCGTGCAGTATCCGCAAAACAGCATTTTGGATATAACGAGAGAGCAGCTTCTGCACACCTTCGAGAGCAATATTTTTTCCTGCTTTTTTGTAACCAAGGCCGCGTTGCCGCATCTTTCAAAAGGCGCGTCGATCATCAATACGGCCTCGATTACGGCCTTTGAAGGCCACCAGACGCTGATTGACTATTCCGCCACGAAAGGCGCGATGGTTTCCTTTACACGCTCCATGGCTCTTTCCCTCATGGAACAGGGCATCCGCGTCAATGCTGTCGCGCCCGGGCCTGTATGGACGCCGCTGATCGTTTCCAGTTTTTCTCCCGAAGAAGTTGGCACATTTGGCTCCACGGCGCCAATGCGGCATGCCGCTCAACCCTGTGAGTTGGCGCCTGTCTATGTCTATCTGGCCTGCGAAGATTCTTCCAATGTCAGCGGGCAGATTTTCCACGTCAATTCCGGTACGGTTATCAATTAAACCGTGGAGCTGGACTGAATCCCCTATGCCTATACAGCCTCCGCAAGCAGGGGTGTGTGCCGCTTTCAATCAATAGCAAGCAGCTTGCGCATGCTCCAATCAGACGCAGCGTCGCAATCGGGGAGGCTGGAAATCAAGCTTTCCAAGTGATATAAACACCAGCACATTGCCACGCGGTATGACGATAAAAATGTTCGGAACAATGCCAGCGCGGCAATCCCTTCCCCTATTTTCCAAGCGGCAGCGGGCCGGAATTCCCGCCCGCTGCATAGGCTCAGTTGCCCGCGTACAGAAGCCCCAACAGCCAGCCGATCATGCGAATGGGCAGTATACGCGAAAGCAGCACGAAAAATTTGTAGGTCAGGCCGATGGCGTAATAAGGCTTTACACGCTTCTTGAGCGCCACATGCGCGAGAAAGCGCCCGGCAACTTCCGGAGCCATGCCGTTTTCCTCGTCCTTTTCCATCTTGGCCACAGAACGGGCGATGCGGCCCGCGTATACATCATCCCCGGCGGGGCACTTTTTGCGCGCGGCGGTAAAGCCCGTATGGATATCGCCAGGCATAACCGCGCAAACGCTCACGCCCATTTGCTTGACTTCATTAAACAGCGCCAAGGTGTAGGCGTTGACCGCAGCCTTGGAAACGGAATACCATGCCTGGAATGGGATGGACAGCGGCGCGGCCACGGAGCTTACATTGACAATGCGTCCCCCACCTTGCGCGCGCATCAATGGCAACGCCGCTTTGGTGGCGTTGACCATGCCGAACAGGTTTACGTCCAGCAGGCGTTTGGCATCCGCGTTTTCGGTGAATTCCGCCGCGCCGGAGATACCAAATCCGGCATTGTTGACCAATATGTCCAGCCGTCCCTCGCGCCGGTGCACTTCGTGAATGGCGGCGGCGACGCTTTCTTCATTCGATACGTCTGCCGCGATGTGGAAAAGCCCCGGCAGTTCCGCTGCGTGGCGGCTCAGGACATAGACCTTCACCCCCGCGTCCTTCAGGGCATTGGCGGTCGCCAAGCCAATGCCGCTGGTGCCGCCCGTGACGACGGCGACGCGGCTCATGCTTCCCCCTCCGCCAGTTCTGTGGCGAAGATCTCGATGGCCTCGTCCAGCAATGCCTCGGTCAGCGTGGCCATGTAGCTGGTGCGCAAAAGGCACTTGTCCGACGCCGTGGCCGGAGGCAGCACGGGATTGACGTACACGCCCGCATCGTAAAGACGGCGCGCCTTGTACAACGTATTTTCCATGGTATAGGTATAAATGGGGATAATGGGCGTGGTGGATTCGATGATCGGCACGCCGCGCGCCTTCAAACCCTGCCGCATATAGGCGGATAGGTCGGAAAGCCGCTTGACGATCTCTGGATGGTTGCGTATGTGGCGCAGCGCCGCCAGCGCCGTGGCCGCGTTTGCCGGCGGGATGGAAGCGGAAAAGATAAACGGCCGGGAATTGTGGCGGATATAGTCGATGACCGTTTCATTGGCGACCGCGTAGCCGCCCAGGCTGGCGAGGGACTTGGAAAAGGTGCCCATAATGACATCCACCTCGTTCTCAAGGCCGAAATAGCTGGCCGTGCCGCGCCCGCCTTCGCCGATAACGCCCAGGCCATGCGCGTCATCCACCATCACGCGCGCGCCATATTTGCGCGCCAGCGCCACGATTTCCGGCAACTTGGCGATATCGCCGCCCATGCTGAACACGCCGTCGGTGACAATCAGGCATCCGGCGCTTTCGGGCACTTTTTGAAGTTGGATTTCCAGTTCCTCCATATTGCTGTGGGCATAAGTGAGCATGCGGCCATAGGAGAGCCTGCAACCGTCGTAGATACTGGCGTGGTTCTCCTTGTCGCAGATCACATAGTCGCCATGGCCGACCAGGGCCGCGATGATGCCCAGATTGGATTGAAACCCCGTAGAAAAAGTACAGCAGGCTTCCTTGTGGAGAAAGTCCGCCAATTCCGTCTCCAGCTCGATATGCAGTTTCAGCGTGCCGTTGAGAAAGCGCGAACCGGAACAGCCGGTTCCATACTGTTTCAAGGCTTCCAACCCTGCCTCCAGCACCTCCGGGCAGGTGGTCAGCCCCAAATAGTTGTTGGAACCAAGCATGATGCGCCGCTTGCCTTCCATGATCACTTCAGCATCCTGCCGCGTTTCCAGCGCATGAAAATATGGATATACCCCCTTGGCGCGCAATTCGTTGGCCAGGGAATACTTGGAGCACTTGGTAAAGAGATCCATGTCTTACCCCCCTTTGGTCGCTTATGGTTGGAACGATTATAGCACATTTTTGGCAAAAATGGAACCGTTATGGCAGCGCGCGGCGTCAAGCGGGCATTTTTAATCTTCCGCGCATGCGTTCGTTGCTTTTCCGGAAGCCGTATGGTAAAATCGTTTGTATGGATGCGGCGTGTCAAATCATTTCTTTCTGCCCAACCAGACGCTTGCGGGGAGGGTGACGCTCGTGTTGGATTTTTCCGGTATCCGCGCTCTGTTGGACTGGGTTCACGAAAAGGGCGCGGAATCTCTGGAGATCGCCGCATTGTTTGAGCGGGTGCGTGTGCTCTGCCAGAACCTTGATTTTGTGAAAATGCACAAGAGCGTCGAAAAAGAAATAGACCCTGTGCGGAAGCGATACAGCCAGGGGCTTAACATGGGCTATCTCGGCTACTACGAACCTTCCGAGCTCAGGGTGCAAATGGCCGCCAATATGCGCAGAGGCAGGTTGCTTCGGAAGCCGGGAAACAATACGGACTATACCTATGCGTATGACAAAAGCGGAAATCTGCTGCAAATTTACGGGCCGGGAACACCTTTTGAAACCCTTTGCTATTCTGAAAATGACACGAAGGCATTTGTAACATTCGACGCCTGCTACACAATATGGGATAACCCGGGAATCCTGTGCACGACGTTTGCAAAGTATGATCCCGCCGGCGATCCCGAAACAATCCTCGTGGCGTCCTGGATGTCCAGGTACGACAAAAAGAACAGGAATCCGGAAGTTGTGCAGGTGGACATGGATATCTATCAACCGCCGGAAAACAACGTGCAGAAATGTTGTCTGGCGACATTATTCAGACACGGAGCGGATTTGGAGAGCTGTTTGAAAAACAAAAGCGCAAGAATTATCGACCGCGTGACGGTTTTTTATGGAGAGCGCGGAAAAATTGTGAATTGGGATTGGAAACGAGAGCCGATTGTTTGGGAAGACATTCATGGTTAAGGCTGTGCCTCGTAAACATGACATAAAACATCCGGCAGGAGAACCAGCCCCTGCCGGACAATCATAACAGTTTATTCCTTTGGCAGTTCCTTTTTGTGTTCATCCGCGGCCAGCAGGTGCACGATGCCGGAAACCTCGTCCACGGGAAGGGAGAAGGTCAGGCCGCGGCCCTGCACATTGAGCTCCGCGCCCTCGGCGATGGCGGCCATGATTTTGTGCCGCTCCTCCGTGCGGGTGAGAATGAGCACAATCTCCTTTTCCGGATGGATGGCGACGCCGAAAAATTGTACGGCCTCGTGTACGCCCGTGCCGCGGCCGTGGAGGATCGTTCCTCCGCTGGCGCCGGCGGCGCGTGCCGCGTCCATGACCAGGTCGGAAAATCCGCGGTTGACGATGGCGACAATCAAATCAAAGCCCTTATCCATGGGCGTTCCCTCCTTTGGCGAGCAGGTCGTAGGTATCGCGTCCGGCGATGCTGCTGAACGGGACGGTGACGGCGAAATAGCGCGCCTCCCCCATCGCCGCTTGCAGGGCGGCGAGGGCGTCTTTTGTCTTTCCCTCCGCGCAGGGGGCGAGCAAAACGTCCCGGCGCGTATCCGTAAGGCCCAGGTATTCCATCCAAGCGGCCTTGGCCGTGCCTTGGCCGGAAAGGTGGAAACAGGCGGCGCAGCCCGCGCCCTCGAGCGCATGGCACATGCGCTCTCCCAGGCCATGACCCGCGATGGCTACAATCAATTTCAATTTTTCCATAGGCACCTCTAATCGAAGTCGATGATCTCCGTCTCCGGACGGACGGCGGCGGCCTTTTCGAGCTTGCGCGTTTTGAAGGCATACACAAGCGCCAGCGACTGAATGGCAATCAGCGGCGTCATCGCCACCATCGCCACCAATCCAAAGGCGTCAGCCATGGGGTTGCCGCCCAGCGCGTCCACCGCGCCGAGGGCGAAGGGCAGCAGGAAGGTGGCCGTCATCGGCCCCGAGGCTACGCCGCCCGAGTCAAAGGCGATGGCCGTAAACACCGGCGGCACAAAGAATGACATGCCCAGCGCCAGCGCGTAGCCCGGCAGCACGAACCACCAGATGGAAAGGCTGGTAAGGATGCGAATCATCGCCAGGCCCAGCGAGGCGGCGATGCCCAGCGAAAGCGTGGTCATCATGGCGCGCTTGCTGATTACGCCGTCGGTAATCTCCGAAACCTGCGCGTTGAGCACATGCACCGCCGGTTCCGCGCGCACGATAAAGAAGCCCATCAGCATCGCCAGCGGAATCAGCACCCAGTTTGCGCCCAGGGATGCGAGCTGCCCGCCCAGCGCGTAGCCCACCGGCAAAAAGCCCGTGTTCACCGCCGCCAGGAACAAAAACAGCCCCACCAGCGTATAGACGATGCCCGCCACCATGCGTAGCAGCCTGCGCGCGGGCAGCTTGAGCCAGAAGATTTGGAAAATAGCGAATACGGCCAGAATGGGCGCCAGGGCGAGGACGACTTCTTCCAGATAATGTGGAAAGGCGCCAAACAGCGCTGGCAAGACCTCCGCCCACGTTTCCGTCAGCGCGGGCGTTTCCGCCGCGTACTGGCTGGAGCCGGGGTCAAAGAACATGCCCAGCACCAGCACGGCCATGATTGGGCCGATGGAGCACAGGGACACCATGCCGAAGCTGTCCTCCTCGGCGGTCTGCCCGCCGCGCACAGCCGCCACACCCACGCCCAACGCCAGGATAAAGGGCACGGTGATGGGGCCGGTAGTGACGCCGCCGGAATCAAAGGCTACCGGCAAAAAATCATTGTCCGCAAAAATGGCAAGGATAAAAACAATGGCATAGAAAAGCAAGAGCAGCAGGTTTAGACGCTTGCGGAATACGATGCGCAAAAGGCCGACCACCAGGAATATGCCCACGCCCGCCGCCACGGAAAGGATGAGGGCGGTAGTGGGAAAAGCAGGTACCTGCGTAGCCAGGACAGTCAAATCCGGTTCAGCGATGGTGATGACCGCGCCCATCAAAAAACCGGCGCCAATGAGGAAGGGCAAACTGCGCTTTTGCGTCATGCGCGCGCCAACCATTTCGCCCATGGGCGTCATGGAAATTTCCGAGCCGAGCGTAAAAAGCGCCATGCCGAAGATGAGCACCACCGCGCTTAGAACAAACAGCAGCAAAGTCGGGCCGTTCAGGGGGGTAATGGTAAAGGCAAGCGCGAGCACGATCAGCGCAATGGGCGCTACGGATAACACTGCCTCCTTGAGTTTGGTCCCGATGGCGCTCAGCAATGGCAACACCTCTCATTTGCAATTTTTTATATGTTATTATAACATTCCCGCGTGGGCATGGTCAACCGCACGCGGGAAATATATGCGTTCGAAACAGTTTAAGAGAGCTTAAACTCCGACCAGATGTCCTGATAGACGCTTTCGTACTCGCCCAAATCCTCGGCAAACTGCTTGGTGGCAAACAGGTCCTCGGGAATATTGAGGGCGGCGTAATCCAGGCTGCCCTCGGGCAGCAGCTCGGCCGCGGCAGCATTGACATTCATGTACATCGTCCAGGGCTGGATAGTGGCGGCGACTTCGGGCCGCATCAGGTAGTTCAAAAAGGCGTTGGCGCCCTCGGGGTTCTCGGCGCTGGCCGGGATGACCATGGCGTCGATGCCAAAGCCGATGCCCTCAGAGGGGAACACATATTCAAACGCGCCGGGCATGGCCTGCTCGCAAACCACCGCCTGCGAAGTAAACAGGAACGCAGCCTTGGCCTCGCCGGAAAGCAGGTACTGGTAGGCCAGGTTGGAATCCAGCGCCAGCACGTTGGGCTTGATCTGCTGAAGGGCCTCGGCGGCCTCGGCAAGCTCGGCTTCGTCGGTGGTGTTGAAATCGTGGCCCAGCATCATATTGACGTAGCCAATCATCACGCGGGCACTGTCCAGCAGGCACACGGAATCCACAAACTGCTCGTCAAACAAATCGGCAAAGGAAGTGATTTCGCCCTCAACCAGTTCGGGGTTGTAGACCAGCACCGGCGAGCCGGGAGCATAGGGAATGCTGTACTGGCCATCGGGATCGTAATACTGGTTGAGATAGGCCGGGTCGAGGTTTTCGTAATTGGTCAGGGCCTCCATGTCCAGCGGCTGCAGCAGACCGGCCTTGCGCAGTATATTGAGCGCGTAGTCGCTGGCCAGCACGATATCGTAGGCCGCGCCATTTTCCATCACCACCAGCATGTCCTCGTTGGAGGCAAAGGGCGAGAAGTTGACCTCGATGCCAGTTTCCTCGGTAAAGGCGCTGATGGTTTCGGGGTTAAAGTAGCCATCCCAGGTGTAGATGTTGATGCTATCAGCCAACGCACAAGGCGCGGCGGCAAGCAGCAAGGCCAAAAGGAGTACGAGCAGTTTCTTCATGGGAATATCCTCCTATAAAAGAATCTATGTGGTCTGCACGGCCCGGCGGCGGCGCAAAAGCCGGAAGAGCGCCATCAGCAGGAACACCGTGCCCAACATCAGCGTGGAAAGCGCATTGACCTGCAAGCTCACGCCCATGCGCACAGACGAATAAATCTTTACCGGCAGCGTTGTCGTGCCCGGACCAGTGACAAAAAAGCTGATTACAAAGTCATCCATGCTCATGGCAAAGGCCAGCAGCGTGCCAGAGAGCACGCCGGGGAAGATCAGCGGCAGCGTCACTGAACAGAATGCCCGCATTGGGGATGCGCCCAAGTCGCGCGCGGCATTGGGAAGATCCGGGTCCATACCCGCCAGGCGGCCCTTGACGACGATGTAGATGTAGGGCACGCAGAATGTCACATGCGCCAAGACCAGCGTCAACATGCCAAACGGCAGCCCCACCGCCGTAAAGATGGCCAAAAAGCCCATGGCCATGATGATCTCCGGAGTCATGGCAGGCAAAAGCGCCAACCCTTCCAGCGCGCCCGCAAAGCGGAACTTGCGCCGCGCCATGCCCACCGCGCCCAGCGTGCCCAGCACCGCCGAAATCAGGCAACTGTACAGCGCCAGTTGCAAGCTTTGCCACAGGGCGTCCAACAAGCCGTTTGTGTCCGCCAGCAGCGCCTTATAGTGCTGGAGGGAAAAGCCGGTAAACTGAAAGGTAAAGCGGCTCGTATTGGCATTGAAAGAGTATAGCACCGTAACGATGATGGGCAGATACATCAGGATCAACACCATCCCCAAGTAAAGGAAGGAGCGCCAACCATTCTTTTTCACGCACCCACCCCCTTACAACGCCGCAATGTTCTCGGCCTTACCGCCGGCGCGGCGGTAAATCCAGAGGAACAGGCTGGTCAAAAGCATCATCACCACGGACAGCGCCGCCGCGAAGGGCCAGTCGCGGCTTTTCAGAAGCTGGTCGTTGATGAGGTTACCAAGGAATACATCGTTGGAGCCGCCCAGCAGGTCGCTCATGAAAAACAGGCCGATGGAAGGCACGAACGTAAGCACGCACCCGGCCAACATGCCCGGCGCGGTCAGGGGCAGAGTGACGGTCACAAAGGCGCGCAGGGGCGAGGAACCCATATCGCGGCTGGCCTCTACCAGCGTCCAGTCCATCTTTTCCACCGAGGAATAGGTGGGCAGGATCATAAACGGCAACAAAGCGTAGACCATGCCCAGCACCACCGCGCCAAAGGTGTTGAGCAGCTTGAGCGGCTGGTCAATTACCCCCAATGTCAGCAAAAAGGTATTGACCGGCCCGTCGCCCATCAAAAGGATGCGCCAGCCATACACGCGCACCAGCGCGTTTGTCCAAAAAGGCACAATCACCAGCAGCATCAAAACTGCGCGCCGTTTTGGGGATGCTTTGGCCATCAGGTATCCGAAGGGATAGCCCACCAGCAGGCAGATTATCGTGGTAATCGCCGCCAGTTTCAGGCTGTTTCCCAGTACTTTCAGATAACTGGGATTGAGGATTTTCAGATAATTGTCCAGCGTGAACTGTGCCGTCACGCCCATCCCGTTTTCGGCGCGCGTGGAAAAACTCAAATAGAGGATATACCCCAGCGTCGCCAACACAAACAGTATCGTCCAAATCGCCATCGGCGCGACCAGCCAGAAGGCGCCATCCCGCTTTTTCCGCATTTGCTTTTTCATCGCACCAGCGCCGCCTCGTTTGGATTCCAGGATACATATACCCGCTCGCCTTCCTCCAACCGTTCTTCGCCCGAGGACTGCTGGATGGCGAGAATTTCCTGCCCGCCCTGCAGGGCTACAGTTTCACGGATGGAACCGCCCGCATAGTGACGAGACTTCAAAACGCCCGGCAGGGAACACGGCCCCGCAGGAGCGCGGGAAAGGCGCACGCGCTCGAGGCGCAGGCATACTTCCACCTCGTCGCCCGCGCGCAGCTCCGGGCCGCCCGCGCGCCCCGGGAAGCGCGTGTCCGCATAGGTGAGCACGGGCACGCCGCCCGCGACGTCCACCACGGCGCAGCGCAGGAAGTTCGATTGCCCGATGAATTCGGCGGCAAAACGCGTCGTGGGGCGCTCATAGATATCCTCCGGCGCGCCGATTTGTTCGATAAGCCCATCGCGCATAATGGCGATGCGGTCGGACAAGTTGAGCGCCTCCTCCTGATCGTGCGTGACGTAGAGAAAGGCGATGCCCAAACGCTTTTGGATGTCCTTCAATTCGCGTTGCATCTGCTGACGCAGCTTGAGATCAAGCGCGCCCAGCGGTTCATCAAGCAGCAGCAGCTTTGGGCCAAGCACCAGCGCGCGGGCAATGGCAATGCGCTGCCGCTGACCGCCGGAGAGCTGGGAGGGCATGCGCTTTTCAAACCCCTCCAGGGCCACCAGGCGCAGCATTTCCTCCACGCGGCGGGCGCGTTCCTCTTTTTTCACGCCGCGCACGCGCAGCCCGTAGGCGATATTTTTGCCAACGTTCATGTGCGGGAACAGCGCGTAGCTTTGAAAGACGGTATTCACATCGCGCTTTTCAGGCGGCAGATGGGTGATGTCTGCGCCATCGAGCAGCACGCTGCCCTCGTCCGGCTCGGTAAGCCCTGCCACGATGCGCAGCGTTGTGGTCTTGCCACAGCCGGACGGCCCCAGCAGCGTTATGAATTCACCTGTCTCGATGGTCAACGAAACGCCGCGCAGCACATCCGCATGGTCGAATTGTTTTTTGAGGTTGCGAATCTCCAGCATGTCCCGCGTCCTTCTTTTTTCTTCGGTTTCTATTTTATATACCCCGAATTCGATATTATGAATAATATACAGGATTTTTGCCTGAAGCGCAAGGTAAGTTCGGTAAAGTCCGCGTAGGAAAGCGTCTTGAACGCATTGGGCGTACAGCAAGGACCATCCGCGTCAAGCGGACGGCCCCGCCAATCAGGTAGCTCGGTTCAGTTTAAGGAAATAGATGGTCACTGTGCCGTCCCGCGCGTTCTCAGGGCCATTGTATGTCAGACTGAACACGGTGTCCGACGGCGCATAGAGGATAAAATGCGCTGAACCGCAGGCGGAACTGCCGTCCGCGCTGGTGGCAAAATAGACGCCTGTTTCCAAGTGTGCGGCGCCATTGTAAAAAGGCGTTACCTGAATATATCCCGGGTCTGGGAGAATGGCGGAAACGCTGTAAGATACCAAGTAGTACCCCGCCGTCAAATTGACCCGCGTAATATCGGATTCCGTTATATTGCCGGTTGGGTCAACGATAGAAGGAAGCAGCGTGAGCCGTTCTCCATCGGTAAACAAGTCGGAATTATCAATGAAGGAAGCAAAAATATTGTTGGAGGCCGCTCCTGTCGGACCGGTAGGGCCGCTATCTCCCGCTGGGCCTGTTGGCCCGGTTGCTCCCGTAGGTCCGGTCGCTCCGGTTGGCCCGGTCACTCCAGCCAGCCCAGCTGCTCCGGTTGGCCCGGTCGCTCCGGTTGGCCCCGTCGCTCCAGCCAGCCCAGCCGCTCCAGTTGGCCCGGTCGTTCCGGTTGGCCCCGTCGCTCCGGTTGGCCCAGCCGCTCCAGTTGGCCCAATCGCTCCAGTTGGCCCCGTCGCTCCGGTTGAACCCGTTGGCCCGGCCGCTCCCGTTACTCCGGTGGGTCCAGTGGCACCGGTCGGCCCGATTGGACCTGTTGAACCTGTTGCCCCCATTGGCCCAGTCATGCCCGCAAGCCCCGTCGCGCCTGTAGGGCCAGTGGGGCCAATCGGCCCCTCCTCTCCAGCGGGTCCTCTGGGGCCGCCAGCCGGGCCCGTCGGCCCGGCTGCTCCAGTCGGCCCGGTCGCTCCGGTCGGCCCGGTCGCTCCAGTCGGCCCGGTCGCTCCGATCGGCCCGGTCGCTCCAGTCGGCCCGGTCGCTCCAGTCGGCCCGATTTGTCCCATAGGGCCGGTCGGACCGACAGGGCCAACATGTGGGCAATATGGCGGACAGCAGCGCCCGAACGGATCGCAAGGGTTGCTGCCACAGCTGGCACGACACCCAGGGAAACAGCGATTATACAAGGCCATTGGGTAATCCGCTCCTTTTGCCATGAAGGATCTATATGCCATTCTATTCCCTCTCGCCCACGCGGGTTCCCAACAGAGCAGCGCTATCATCGCTTCATTTTTGCAAAATGGCCCTCCAACATCCTAATGCCGTTGATTTATCTCAATTTCAATTTCTCTTTCCTACTGAATCGCCAGCTATTTATTCTTTGTGCGTGTATTGATGGATCACGCATTTATCTTTTCCAAGTTTTTTTGCCTCGTATAAGGCGGCGTCCGCCTGATGGAACACCTCGTCATAACCAACTTCCTGGCCAGAAATCAGCACAGCGCCAATGCTGCATGTCACCCGCAGGCCACTTTTCCTCTCCATCAAGTTCCAAAGCTCATCATGAATTTTGCGGCACTTGCGTTCGATGCTGTCCCGTGAATTCATGCCCTTCGCCAGAATGATGAATTCATCCCCGCCGAAACGCCCGACGATATCCGAAGCGCGGAAAATACGCAAAAGCATATCGGCCGTGCGGCGTAACACCACATCTCCAACCATATGCCCGGCAGTATCATTAATCTTTTTGAAATCGTCCAAGTCCAGAATGACGAGGGCGCACTTCGCGACAGGATTGCTGGCGCGGAGATATTTGCGCATGGCGTCCTCTGAGGCGCGCTTATTAAAGACGCTGGAAAAGGCATCGCGCGTGCTGAGCAGTTTGTATTTCATGCGCGTCTCGTAATCCCGGATGCGCAGAGTTGTAACCAGATAATCGACCGCCAGCGAGAAAAACACGGCCACGATCGCTTCAAAAATATCATTAAGACCGATTGACAGCGGCTTTATGAGCAATACCAACACAATAAACGAAACCGCGGCCAAGCAAATCAACGTATACATTACCAGAAATGGAAGATTGAACAACACCGGCATGACCACAAAAAGCATCGGCAAAAATGACGCTGGCGCGTCCAGCGTTCCCAATACGTCAATAGCGGGCAACTCCGGCAAACAAAGCTACCTCATAGATAATACACAGCGCCGTAGAGGCGCGAATACTGACCGCCGCGTTTTCCTTTCCGCGCGCATACAAGGCTGTCAATACAAACATCGACAGAGAAACCGGCAGAAAAACCAGATGCCATACAGACGGCGTCCAATCGGGAATGATATATGGCGTCGCCAACAAAAAGATGGCCAGCAGGATAAATGTAAGCAGTGCTACCCGGGGAAGCGTATGCAAATTATTGATCGCGATATCCTGCGCGTCATCATGATGATAATTCCGGCGGGCCTCGAAGTATCCGCGACAATAGTCCATCAGCCTACGCATGCCGTAAGACCTTCTCCTTTCATCGCAAATACACGTCCAGAACCGCGCAACGCTATTTTCCGCCCAAGCGTCAAGCCCGACGTGGCCAGCAGGATTTGTCCAGCTTTTAATTATAGCGCAAAGCCATGCTGCTTACAAGTCCCACGCACAATATTCATGAGAATATTCAAAGCTTCAAATTGTCTCAAAGTGATGGCTCCGCGCGCATTCCCGCGCCAACAACCCGGCTCCATAAAGCCCTGCGTCATCGCCAAGCACGGCCAGACGGATATCCAGTGCATTGGGATGAATGGCATACCGCCGCGCCGCGGCGCGCACTTTTTCGACATACCACGGGTTGTGCAGCGCCAGCGAACCGCCCAGCACAAAGGCATGCGGATCGACAACACAGATGATGTTGCCGATCAGCTTGCCCATATGATCGGCGCAGCGGGCAACAATTGTCTCCGCACGCGCATCGCCCGCCTCGCACATGCCGAATAGCTCGCGCGGGGTTACGGCCCGCCCATAGGCCGCGGAAGCAATGCGCTCCAGGGCGTGGCCTCCGCATTGTTCATTTGCCGCCCCAGGATTTACGCCACGGTGACAGTAAGGATCTTCGCTGACAATCAGGTTGTATATCTCCCCACCGGCGGAGTGCGCGCCGTTGAGCACCTTGCCCTCCAGCACAAACGCGCCGCCAATGCCCGTGGACGCCGTAATGTAAAAGACGCTCGGCAAGCCCCGGCCAGCGCCGAGCACCGCTTCAGCCCAGCCCGCAAGGTTTGCGTCGTTGTTGAGGCACGCGGGCGCGCCCAGTTTTCCGCTCACATGCGCGGCAACCGCAAAATTATCCCAGCCCGTCAGATTCGGAGGGTTGAGAATCACGCCCGCGGGAATATCTACCGGGCCGGGTGAACCGACGCCCACGCCCGCAATCCCTTCCCCGCTCTCCTCCAGGCCATCCAGGAGGCGCCGCAGGTTTTCTTCCGCGCCCAACGCCGGATCATTGGGGATTTTGCGGCACATCAGCATCTGCATGGCTGCGTCAAACACAGCCGCGCGAAGCTGCGTTCCACCGATGTCTATGCCCAAATAGCGCATGTGTGCCTCCTTCGCGGGGCGGCTCAGGGAATCCGCTACTGCGTGACCTGAATCTAAAGCCCTGTCTGTGCGTGCGCTCTGGTTTTCGCTCCCGTTTCGCTTCAACGCTCCCAAAACGCCCTTGTGAGGCCATTTTCCCGCGCGATGCGCAAAAAGGCCCCCATATCGTCCGCCGAGAGCGGTTTGATATCCTCTCCCGGCGCAAAGGCCTTGCCGACCAGCGGATACTTGGCAGGCGCCAAGGGGTTATAGTTGAGCAGTTCGTACTCCGCATCCGCCCGGCAACCGTGCAAAAAGCGCGCAATCCCGGCGATATTTTCCGCGCTGGCGGTCATGCCGGGGATGAGCGGCGTGCGCACAATTACGCGGCGGCCGCTGGCAAGCAGGCGGCGGATATTTTCGAGAATAAGCGCGTTGGAAACACCCGTCAAGCGGCGATGCTCCCCATCGTGGATGAGCTTGAGATCGCAGTAGACGAGATCCGTCTGCGCAAGCACGTTTTCGACTTGCTCCCAAGCGGCATAAAGAGAAGTCTCCAGCGCCGTATGTACGCCCTCTGCCCGTAGGCTTTCCAATAGCGCCGCCGCGAATGCCGGCTGCATCAACGGTTCGCCGCCGGAAAGCGTCACGCCGCCGCCATGCTGGAAAAACACGCGATCCCGCAAAATCTCCGCCATGGCCTCTTCCACAGTCAGCTCGCGCGCATCCCAGCGCAGCGCCCCGGTTGGACAGGCGTCGAGCACTTCGTCCCATACCTCCGGCGCGTCCGGCCGCAACGTGAGCCCATCCGCGCAGAGCGCAACGCCGCCATGGCGAACGCGCTGGATGCAGCTTCCACAGCCAATACAGCGGGCGCGCACCCACAGGGGCCTCCGCCCAGACATAAGCCCTTCTGGATTGTGGCACCACAGGCAGCGCAGCGGGCAGCCTTTCAAAAATACCGTGGTGCGCAGGCCATCGCCGTCGTGCGTGGAAAAACGGCGAATGTCAAAGACTAAGCCCCGCTCAGACGCCCGCATAGCTGGTTCGGGCGATGATCTCATTTTGCAGATCCCGCGCCAGTTCCACAAAGTACGCCGTATAACCGGCCACGCGCACGGTCAGAGAGCGATACTTTTCCGGCTCCCGCTGCGCATCGCGCAAACTCTCGGGCCGGACAACGTTGAATTGCACATGCGGTATCTTCAAATCTACAAACGCGCGCAAAAACAGGCCAAACTTATGGATGCCCGCCTCTGTTTCAAAGAACGAGGGCAGGAACTTCATGTTCAAAAGCCCGCCATTGCTGGCCAGACCGCTGTCAATGTGGGAAACGGACTTGAGAACCGCCGTGGGGCCGCATACATCGCGGCCGTACACCGGCGACATGCCGCCGTCGGCCAGCGGCTCGCGCGCGTGGCGGCCGTCGGGAGACGCCCCCACGTTCTGCCCCATCGGCACATGCGCGGAGACGGTGTAAAGCCCTGTGTGGTACGGGCCGCCCCGATAGTTTTTGTGTTTTTCCAGCGCGCCGCGGAAATACGCCGCCCACTTCGCCGCCAGCGCATCCACTGCCTCAAGGTCGTTGCCGTATTTGCCGGCGCGGTTGAGCAACATCTGCCGCAGCGGTTCCTCTCCGGCAAAGTCAGTGCGCAACGCCGCGAGCAGGCGTTCCGGCGCGATCTTTCTTTTTTCGTACACCAATTCCTTCAGCGCCGCAAGGCTATCGGCAAGGTTTGCCACCTGTATCATCTGGATTCCGGAGAGATTGTAGCGCGCGCCGCCGCGCGTCACATCTACGCCGCGCTCCATGCAGCCGTCCACCACGGTCGAAAGGAACGGCGTGGGCAAAAGCTCCTGATGGGCGCGCTCCACTTCTTCCAGCAGCGGCAGCATCTTGTCGATAAAATAGTCGATCTGCCGTCGGAAGGCGTCCTCCAGCGCCGCAAAATCGGCATAATCCGCCAGCGTACCCGCATCCGGCCCCAGTTGCTTGCCGGTGAGCAGACAACGGCCGCCGGTGAGCGTCAATTCCAAGACCTTATTCAAATTAAACATTGCCGCATCGCTCCAGCCCAGGCAACAGCCCGTGGGCGTAAGCTCTACGCAGCCGACAATGGCATAGCCGCGCGCGTCTTTTTCAGAAACGCCCACGTTCTCCAGCGCTGGGATAACGGCCTCGTCGTTGAAAAACTGCGGCATGCCGCTGCCCCGGGCCACCACGCGCACGGCTTCCTCCAATAGCGCATCCTGCGTGCCTTTGTGCAGGCGCACAGACAAATTGGGCTGCGGCAGGCCCAGATGCGCCTGCGCGCGCAGGAAAAGGAAGGAAAGCTCGTTGACAAAATCGTTTCCATCGTCGTCCTGTCCGCCCAGGGCAATGTTGAAGCCGATGGGAAAACCGGCAAAATACTTGGCGCTGTTCGCGTTGCGCATATAAACGATGCTATTGAACTTCAAAAACAGGCACTCGATCAACTCCAGCGCTTCCTGCCGGGAAAGCAGCCCATTGCGCATGTCGCGCTCGTAATAGGGCCAGAGGATCTTATCCAGCCTGCCCGGGGAAAACGAAGATGCGTTGCTTTCCAGATGCAAAATCACAAACAGCATCCACACCGCCTGGACAGCTTCGCGGAAGGTCTGCGCTGGACGATCGGCCAAATCGCGGCACACTGCCGCGCAGGCCAACAAGTTTTCCTGCGACGCTGTTTCCTGCCCTGCCAGTTCGAAAAGCAGGCGCTCATAGCGCCGGTAAAAGGCGCATGCTCCCTCCATCACGGTTTCCACAGCCTGATAGAAATCGCGCCGCTCGCCACCGGCACGGGCTGCGCAGTCACGGGCACATGCGGCCAAGCCCGCCGGGCCGACGCGCAGCCATGTTTCTACATTCGGGCAGATATGGCCCTGGGCGTGATCCTTCTGGTTGATCTTCACCACAGGGGCCAGCGCGTCCAACGCTGCGCCACAGCGCGCACGCAGCACGTCCTCCAGCGATTTCCCCTGCCAGTAGGGATAAATTTCCTCCCGGAAAATGCGGACATCCTCCGCGCGCACCGCAAAGGTATCCTGAGCGCGCGTGGGCAGGGTTTCAAACTCGCGGTTTACCCAGGCGCTGCCGCTTTCCGGGAACACCACCCCGGCCCGCACGCCGGATGTACGGTTGCCGACAATTAACTCCTCCGGCTCCACGCGGATACCAATCTTTTCCATGGCCGAAACCAGCGCGTGGGCGCGGCGGAGGATGCGCGGTTGCCCCTCCGTTTCCCGATAGGAACCGGTAATGAGCTTCGCCTGTTCCACACTGGCAAAGCGCTGTTCTGAAAGCATTTTATCGCGCAGGCGCGCCACGCGCTCCGTCATGACCAGGGAGTCCATATCCATGCCCGTTCCACCTCTCCAGCGTGCCTTTACGCATTCAGCGTAGCCATTATGCCAAGGAAAGCCGGCATTGTTTTGGTTATTTGATAAACTGCCTCTTTTATTCTGAATCACTGTTGCGCTGCCTTGGCAAGCGGGAGCGCCGCGCCTCAGAAGACAGCCGCCCGCATCAGAGCCGTCAACGCGCATTTCCTGGGCAGGCAAATATTAAAACCAGAGCGTTTTCCCTTGCGTCTTTCGCCACAATGCGTTATAATATTGCCTATGAAACGCAAAAGGAGCGCGAGCAATGAAAAAATTCCGACCGATCAACGCTGGTTATATCGTGGTATACGTCGTCGTTGGCTTCTGCGTTCTGGAATCCATCTGGACGCTGTATAATTATTTTACGCGTATAGGCACCCAGCAGAATTCTATGATGGAATACTTTTTCATCTGGACGCTTTTCCTTCTGCCGTTGGCGATCATCTATGTAAACCGCTATCGCCAATCTGTCGTTGAAATCTCACCCACGCGCATGCGCATTGTGCGCCCCGCCCTCGTCACGCCCAAGCCGGGAGAAAAGCGTGTTTCCTTCGTCTTTCGTCAGGGCGAAAACGACAATATTCTCATCAGCCGTTCTTTTAACCTAGATCAGCTTGAGAAATATGGCTATATCGAAGAATTCGGTCTGCGGCCAGAGGATAAAAGCGGCGCGAAGGAAGATGCAAAGCTGTTTCCCGTACACGAAGTCGCTTTCATCATGAAAGACGGCCGAAACTGCCGTATGAACGCGGCGATCTACAAGCCCAAGCAGCTTCAGGGAATCTTTTCCGCCGTTCGTGAGGCCACCGGCATCGAGCCTACAGGCAAGCTTTCGGAGGTTTTGAAAACGGCGTAGCGTATCAGAAAATATCGCCCGAACATCAGCAACCGGCGCCCGGTTGCTGATGTTCTGATTTTGGGTTGCAGGCCCGGCAACATGCCCACTTTAAAGCGATCGCCGCCGCTTGCGAAGCGCTTCCCACTGTTGCCTTCCGCTGCTTATAGCGTTGCGCGCAGCTCGTCGAGCAGGCCGGATATATAGCCGAAGCTTTCCTGCGCGGACATCGTGGAATTCCGGAGAAGATCATCTTCAAAACATTCCGTAAACAGCGCGGCCAGCCGCGAATGGCGAAGGGTGATCGCCGGATAGTACACGCTGACAGAGCTACTCAACGCTGCCGGCACAGCGAGTATGGATGTATTTTCAAAGCAATGAACCTCCATGGCAAAATCCGATTCCTCGTTCCACAGGCGCATGGAGAATCCGTCGTTTTTATCCATTGCCCGCTCAAAATGCTCTAAAATGGCGATGCGCTCGCGCACGGTAAAGGCGCGAATGGCCAAAAACGGCGCGTCAAACCGCCCTGTCAGAGCAAAACGCCGCACCGAACGGGGCGACATGATTTGCCGCCGCGCATGCGCGCCATAAAAGCTGTTTTCAAAGCGCCGGGCATGAAAATAGAGAAATTCTTCCAGCAAAGCTCGAACCTGCCGCTCTGTCCACTCCGGAAAATAGCGCAACACGCCGCCTTCAAGCAGCGCCGCGCGCAAAAAGCCGCTGGCAACTTCGTTCAAACACAGGCCAGGCTTTACGATACAGGCCGGCTTGCTGCGCTCCAATTCCGTACAGAAGCGTATAGAAGCGACAAACGCTTCCGGACTTTCCTGCTGCTTATACGGTTCAATCACTTGCCGGTAGCCCCTCCGGTCGAGGGCGCGCCTCAGAAAGCCGAACAACCCTTGGGAGGACGGTTGCGTATGGATCAGCGGCTTGCTACCGCCATCAAAGGTCACCAGCGTATCCGTGCTCGCGCCATCCCGATTTTGGGCGGTAAAGCACATAAGTTCGCATTCTGATAACGCCGCAGGCAATTCACCATCCATATCTCGCGCGGCGCAGGTATAAGCGCGCAGGTAGGCAAGACTGAGCACTGCGCAAAGCACTTCCATCATCTGCTCTTCGCAGGAGCCTACGTTCACAAAATGCTCCAGCGTGTGTGCCGGACGCTGCGCGAGAATCTCCCCCAAGCGCTCCATCAGTGCCGGACGGTAGCAGTTGACCAACAAAATCTGCGCCGCATGCGCTGCGCGAAGGCTTTCCAAGCACTGGATGAGTTCTTCGTCAAGCGCGTCCGCCGTATTTGCCCCAGTCAGCAGACGCCGCAGGCGCAGGCGTGCAGCCGCGCGCTGTTTGCCGAGCCTACTCGTCTCCAGCGCGCGCGTAAGGCTGCGGCGTTCCTGCTCTGTCAATAATCCCAGTGCGTCCATCTTATGAAAGAGACGTTCTCTTCCTGCGTGGACGCTTTCTTCTTTGAGTATACGCGCAATCGATGTCTTGCTTTTATATCCTGCCAACTCCGCGAGACGCTGGGTGGAAAGTCCTTTCGCATGCATCACTTCTTCCAGGCATTTTCCAAAGGTACTTTGAGGCTCCAGCATTCGATGTCCCCCTCCTTTCTTATCTACAATTTTACATGATTATTTTCAAAATTTCAATACTCTTTCCGCAGAATATGCACTTATCGACCTGTTTTGTACAAAATTCCCGATCGCACAAATCTCAGAAAGATCCCGGCCAGCTTTATTTTCAAGTTTTATTTTAATCAAAATCGCCAAATTGCATTTAATTGTCAACTTCATTTTTGTGCATTTTATTAGAAAATGGAATTATTATCAAATTTGTGTTGACATTCGAAAATTACGGTGTTATAATACAACCAGAAAGAACAAGAAAAGCTCCTTCGCAAAGCAACTGAGAATGGCAACTGGAAAGGAATCGAGGGAGCGCGGCAGAATATCCGGGAAGCAGGAGGAAAAACCCGGAAGCCAAAAATAGCGTTGGGAGGCGATACCATTGTACCATACAGAAATTGGATCAGAACCGATCGCTTGCCTCGTCCGTTTTATGGATACATAATCGAGCACAGAAGTTGAACGTTTTTTACTCGGGTACTTATCCATTCGGGCGACCAACAAACTGCTCCTTCCAGGTATGGAGATGATCTTTTCCGGATGAGGCAAGCGAACCTTGGTAAAAAGTGAATAGTATAATAAATCTTCGAAGCCCGCAAAAGAGAGGCGGGCTTCGTTGTGCTTTGATTCTCGTTTCCCCCATCGCCCACAACTGGCCCAGGCATTTTTTTCTGGTCAGCGGGCCATAAAACATCCCCTCAACCGCAAAAAAATTCGCAGAGCAGCAGCCGAATTTCATATTCGGCCAGTCTACGGGGATGCGTGGCGTTTTTTCCATTCCCTGATTTGCTCCAGCCGGACTTTGAATTTTCCTTCTACGCCCTGTTCCGTGGGCTGATAATACTCCCGGCCTGCCAGAGAATCCGGCAGGCACTGCATATTTGTCAGCTTTTCCGCGGCGTCGTGCGCGAATTGATAGCCCTTGCCATAATTCAAATCCTTCATCAATTTTGTTGGGGCGTTGCGGATGGCCAGAGGCACCGGCTCCGCCAGTTGTGAAAGCGCATCCTGCCGCGCCCGCGAATAGGCCACATCCAGAGCGTTGGATTTCGGCGCCAGGGACAGGTAGACCACCGCCTCGGTCAAATGCACCGTGCATTCCGGCATACCGATGAAGTGGCATGCTTGGTAGGCGGCAACGGCTATTTCCAGCGCGCGCGGATCGGCAAGGCCGATATCCTCGCTGGCAAAGCGCGTGACGCGCCGGGCGATATAGAGCGGGTCCTCCCCCGCCTCCAACATGCGGGCCAGCCAATAGACCGCCGCATCTGGATCGGAATTACGCATAGATTTATGCAGCGCGGAAATCAGATTATAGTGTTCTTCGCCATTCTTGTCATAGAGCAGGGACTTTTGAGAGGTGCATTGCTCCAGCGTTTCCGCAGTTACGGTCACGCTGTCCCCATCCAATTCGCCATTGAGGACGACCATTTCCAGTGTGGAAAGGGCCGCGCGGGCGTCGCCGTTTGCGAAGTTGGCAATGGCTTCGAGCATGTCCGCCTCAATATGCACGTGCATGCCGCCAAAGCCGCGCCGGTCATGCAGCGCCCGTGTAAGCAACGCTACCAAATCCTCCGTTTGAAGGGCCTTCAGCACAAACACCTTGCAGCGGGAAAGCAACGCGCCGTTGACCTCAAAGGAAGGGTTCTCCGTCGTCGCGCCGATGAGTATGATGCTTCCCTTTTCCACAAAGGGCAAAAAGGCATCTTGTTGCGCCTTATTGAAGCGGTGAATCTCATCGACAAACACGATTGTCCGTTCGCCATAGCGGCGGTTATCTTCCGCCTGCTGCATGACTGCGCGGATCTCCTTAATGCCGCTGGCAACGGCGGAAAAATCAATGAACGCTGCTTTGGTGCGGTTAGCGATCACGCGGGCAAGCGTCGTCTTGCCTACGCCGGGAGGCCCCCAGAAGATCATGGAGGAAACATGGTCGCTCTCGATCAGGCGGCGCAGGATTTTGCCTTCTCCCAAAAGATGCCTCTGGCCGGCGATCTCATCCAGCGTTTGCGGCCGCAGCCGCGCCGCCAACGGGGCACTGGCCTCCTGGCTGAAAAACGTCTGTTGTTCCATGCGATTGCCTCCCTCCATGACCGAAAGCTTTTCAACGTTCTTCCCGCCAAAAGGGAGGGCAGGCGCGCGGCCGCTCCTCCCCTGATTTTGATATCCCCGCAAAAACCATACTGCCGGTGGAATACGGCGCTCTATGCCCCTTCGTGCGCCGTCCGCTTTTCCGGCAACTGCGCCAACATGCAGGCAGCAAGCATCAAAGCACAGCCAACAATCTCGCGCGGAGTCAGCGTCTGGCCGAGCAGCAACCAGCCGCCCACGGCGGCAAACACGCTTTCCAGACAAAGGATCAGCGAGGCGATTGTGGGTTCGATGTACTTCTGCCCGGCAATTTGCAGCGTATAGCCCAGCGCGCCGGAACAAACACCCACGTACAAAAGGCTCGGCCAGCAGGCGAGCATGTCCGCAAAGCGCACGGTTTCCACACAGAAGGCAACGGCCAGCGCCAGCACGCCCGCCACGCCAAACTGCACGCAGCACAGGCGCGGCGCGCTCAGGCCGCCGGCAAAGCGGTCAACGGCAACGATATGAATGGCAAACATCACCGCGCAGGCCAGCGTCACCAAGTCGCCGTAGCCCACGGTGAAACCTTCTTTCAGGCACAAAAGCGCCAAGCCGGCTACAGCCAACGCTACGCCCACCCACATCAGCGGGGTGACGCGCTTGCGATAGAGCAGCAGGCCCAGCAGCGGTACAATGACGATGTACAGCGCCGTGATAAATCCGCTCTTGGCCGTGCTGGGATCAATGGACAGGCCGAGCTGTTGCAGGGCAGTGGCGGCGAACATCACCACTCCCAGAGGGACGCCGACCTTTATGTAGGCAGACAAGGGAGCTTCCCCTGCCTGCGGCGAACGCTTTGCGCTGCGAGTGCCCACCAGTTCAAACAGCATCAGTGTCACAAAAGTGATCAGTGAACGCACTGCGGTAAAGGCAAACGGCCCCATATACTTGCCGCCCTCGCTCTGCGCGGAAAAGGCCATGCCCCAAATGAACGCGGCCAAGGCCAGATACAGCCCGCCGCGAAACTGCTTATTCATGCGCATCATCCCCGGTTGTAGTTTCAGTTTCCAGAAGCTCCAATATCCGCTCGCGGCCGGTGCCGTCCTCAGAAGAATAAGGGATGACCTCCCAGGGCTGCACGGCCAGCGTGCGGCAAATGACGGGGATGGAACGCCCCCGCGCCGCTTTGGAGAGCTTGTCCGCCTTGGTCGCCACCACGGTAAAGGGAATGTCGTAATGGCGCAGGTACTCGACCATCATCTGATCATCGCGCGTCGGCTCGTGGCGAATATCCACAAGATGCAAAACGCGCTTGAGATGCTCCGAGCCTTGCAGGTAGCCCTCGATCATTGCCGCCCAGCGGTCGCGTTCAGCCTTGGGCGCTTTGGCAAAGCCGTAGCCAGGCAGATCGACCAGCCAGAATTGGTCGTTGACCTTGAAGAAGTTTATCAGCCGCGTCTTGCCCGGCGCGGAAGAAATACGCGCCAGCTTGGAATTGCCCAGCACGCTGTTGATCATCGAGGACTTCCCGACATTGGATTTGCCCGCCATGGCAATTTCGGGAAGGCCCTGCCCCGGAAAGGGGCGCAGGCGATCCAGCGAGAGGATAAATTTGGCGCTGCGGATCGTCATCATACGGCCACCATCATTTCCCGACGCTCTGGAAGCACCAGCGCGATCGCCTCATCCACGCTATCGAGCAGCGTGATGTGCATTTTTTCCAGAATCTGTGCGTCGATTTTTTCCAGATCCCGCTCATTTTCGCGCGGCAAAAGGATATCCATAACCCCGGCGCGGTAAGCGGCCAAGAGCTTTTCCTTTACCCCGCCAATGGGCAGCACGTCGCCCAGCAGGGTAATTTCACCGGTCATGGCCACATCCGCACGCGCGGGCACGTTTGCCAGCGCCGAGAGGATGGCGCAGGTAAGCGCTACGCCCGCAGAGGGGCCGTCTTTGGGCACTGCCCCTTCGGGCACATGCACGTGCAGATCGTGTTTTTCCAAAAAGTCCGCCGCCACGCCATAATCGCGCATGCGCCTGCGCACCACGCTGAGGGCAATCTGCGCCGATTCGCGCATCACATCGCCCAACTTGCCGGTGAGCTTGAATTCCCCCTTGCCATCGAGCACGAGCGCCTCGATGGGCATGACCTCTCCGCCAACGCTTGTCCAAGCCAAGCCATTCACGCGCCCCACGCGCATTTTGCCGGATTCATTCTTGCGCAGATAACGCACCGCGCCGAGCATGCCGTGCAGGTCCTCCGGTTGCACGCGCACGCAGGAAAGCGAAGCATCCTCCTGCATGGCGAGCACAGCGCGGCGGCACAGGCGGGCTATGGCGCGCTCCAATTCGCGCACGCCAGCCTCGCGCGTATAGCCTTCCACGACCGCGCGCATGGCCCGGTCGTTAACCTTCAGCTCGCCGCGCTTGAGGCCGTGGGCCTCGAGTTGCTTGGGCAAAAGGTATTTTTTGGCGATTGCCAGCTTTTCCTCCAGCGTATAGCTGGGCACCTCAATGACCTCCATGCGGTCCAACAACGCCCGGTCAATGGTATCGGTGGTGTTGGCCGTGGTGATAAACAGGACATTTGAAAGGTCAAAAGGCGCTTCGATATAGTGGTCGCGGAAGTGGTCATTCTGCGCGGGATCGAGCGCTTCCAGCAGCGCCGAAGAAGGATCGCCGCGCATATCGCGCGAAAGCTTGTCCACCTCGTCGAGCAAAAACACCGGATCCATGGCCTTGCACTGACGGATGGCGGAAATCAGCCGCCCCGGCATCGCGCCCACATAGGTGCGCCGGTGGCCGCGGATCTCGGCCTCATCGTGGACGCCGCCCAGCGACATCTGCGTAAATTCGCGTCCCAACGCCCGGGCCACAGAGCGGGCAATGGACGTTTTGCCCACGCCTGGAGGGCCAACCAGGCAGAGGATGGGGCTTTTCAAATCGCCCTTGTGCTTGACCACGGCCAGGTATTCCAAAAGCCTGTCCTTGATTTCACGCATGCCGTAATGGTCTTTATCCAGCACTTTACGGGCGTGCGCCAAGTCAATATTGCCGCCTGTTTTGATGCCCCAGGGCAGATCGAGCATGGTTTCGATATAAGTTTCCAAAACGGCGCTCTCCGGCGCGTGGATAGATGTGCGCGCCAACCGCGCCAACTCTTTTTCCGTGCGTTCACGCGCCTCGCCGCTGATCTTCGAATCGCGCAGGCGAGTGCGAAGGGCGCGGAGTTCTTCATCTTCGTCTTCGCCCAATTCTTCCTGAATGGCGTGAATCTGTTCGCGCAGATAGTACTCGTGGTTGGACTTATCCATGGCCTCGCGCACGCGCGCGTGAATTTTTTCTTCTAAAGCAGTAATTTTCAGGTCCTTGCCCAGCGCCAAAAGCAGCGTTTCCATGCGCGTATCCAGCGACATGCACTCCAGCACCGCCTGTTTATCGGCAATGTCGCTTAAGAAGTTGGCGGCGACCACGTCACAGAGGGCCTCCGGCCGCTTTTCACCGCAAATCTGCGCGCGCAATTCGGCAGAAATATGCTCGCCACGCGCTTTTTCCAGGCGGAAGGCAGCGCGGCGAATGGCGCGCATCATTGCCTGGCGGTGGATTTCCGTTTCGCCATCGTCATCTGTCTTGGCGCTGCCGTCATTTTCAACCATCATGACCTCAGCGCGCTGCATATCGCCGCGCTCCTCCACATTGAGCAGGATGGCGCGGCATTCGCCCTCGACCAACACGCGCACGCTGTCATCCGGCATGCGCAAAACCTGGCGGATCCCCACCACTGTGCCTACGGTGTGCATATCCTCCAAATGAGGCGAATCCACCGCGGCGTCGCGCTGCGCCACGGCAAATAGCCGCTTGTCGCCCTCCAGAGCGCTTTCCAGCGCTGCCACAGAGCGGCCGCGGGCTACGTCCAGCGTCATCATCGTATTGGGAAATGCGAGCAGTCCCCGCAGGGGCAAAAGCGGCAATATGCCAGAGGTTACGTGCTTTTCACTGGTCTTACTCACGGTACACGTCCTTTGCGGTTGATCTTGTCTATTATTATACAGACACACCGTTAAGAATCAAGAGCTTATGCCCTGGTGTTTTCTTGCACCATTGCGCGAAGATGGCGAAACTGGGAAAACCGTGCCGGTTTATGACGGTTCCCTGTCCTGTAAATTTTTCCCATATATTCCCATTTTTTCATTGTTGCAAATTTTCGCTAATTCCTGTATAATAGTAACAATCTGGTCATACAGAACGGATACGCTCCGCGGCTTTGAATATCTTATCAAAAGGTATTTATATAGGAGGAGGAGTTTATGGATTATTTGCGGTTGGGGCAACGTGTACGTAGACAGAGGAAACTATTGGGAATGACGCAAAAGGAAGTGGCGGAAAAGGTAGGCATATCCCTCCCGTTTTACGGGCATATTGAACGCGGCTCCCGCAAGGCCAGCCTGGAAACGGTAATCAATATCGCAAACGCTCTCGGCGTTTCTGCGGATACGCTTTTACAGGATTCTCTGGATGTAATGACCAAACCGCTCGCCTCAGACGCTTGCCTCTCTGAACACAGCCGTTCGCTGCTCAACGATATCGTCGGCGTATTGCGCGAGCACGATATTGGCCGCGTTTAACGCGCTATCTTCAAAGGGTCAACAAACGGCCGCCGGTCGCGCCAATCAGCGCCGGTGGCCGTTTCTGTGTCTTTCATCCGTTTTCAGCCTTAAAAGCCAAAATCATTGCGGGGATCCTTGCTCTTGCGCCGCACATCGTCGATAAATTCTATTTCCATGCGCTCGAAGGCGATTTCCTCGACAAAATGATCTCTGGTAAAAGCAGTCATGCGGAACGAGGCAAATTCACGTTCATTTTTTGGCAACCAGATCGGCCTTGGCACGTCCATTTCCCGGCATGCCTCGTCCAGCGCTTCACGCGCACCGTCAAACGTACATTCCCGCGTCGTCTGCCGGTCAATCCGGTGCTTTTTCATCAGCCGCACCCACAGTCTGGTCATGCCATCCTCCTCAGCGGTTCAGCTTGCCCTTTGCGCCCTTGGAGCCACGCAGTATATTGGCCAGGATCGTCGAATCATGCGAAAATACCGAAGCCTTTTTGTCCGCGTAGGCATTGAAAGCGCATTCCACCATGCCATCCAAAAGCGCGGAGAAGGAAATACCCTTCGGTTCCCAAAGGTAGAATGCCAGCGAACCGGGAATGGTATTGGCTTCATTGATAAATACGTGATTTTCCCCGTCGAGGATAAAATCAATGCGCACCACGCCCTTTAAGTCCATGGCGTGGAAGGCGCGCTCGGCCAGGTTGCGCACGGTTTCAGCGGTCTTTTCATCCACGGGCGCGGGAATAATGCGCGCCTGCGAAGCCATGCCGTTTGCGCCCTTGGCGTTGCGTATGTACTTTTCCTCAAAGGTGAGCAGTTCTTCCTGCGTCACCGGCATTTCCAGTTCGGAAGTCTCCACATGGTCGCCATAGCCCATCACCGCGCAGTTGACCTCGCGCAGCGGGGTAACGGCCTTTTCCACAAGCACGCGATGATCGTAGGCAACGGCCGTCTCAACGGCATCCTCAAGCTGTTCGCGGTCATGGGCGACGTTGATGCCGATGGAAGAACCGAGGTTGGCTGGCTTGACGATCATCGGATAGCCGATTTTTTCTTCAGCCTCGTCCATAACCCCGTCGCGCTCGCGGCTCCAGCGGCCGCGGTCAAACCACACGCCCTCAATCACCGGGAAGCCGCAGCCCTTAAACAGCAGCTTCATGGTAATTTTGTCCATGCCCACGGCGGAACCCATCACGCCCGCCGATGTATAGGGCACATTGAACATTTCCAGCATGCCCTGAAGCGTGCCATCTTCGCCGTTGAGGCCATGCAGCACCGGCATGACTACATCCAAAAGCGCCACGCGTTCCGCCGCCGCGCTGACAAAGAGTTTTTTCTTCTCCGGCAGGTGGTATAAAGCCAGCTTGCCGCCCTCCCCAGCGGGCAACACGCGCATGACCTTCGCGGGATCAAAGCGCTCGTAAAACTTTACATCCGCAAGCGCCTCGCCCGTATACCAGGTGCCTTCGCGGCCTATGTAGATATAGGTTACATCATAGTTTTCCTTGTTCAGCGCCTGTGCCGCCTGCAACGCGGAGATGATGGAAACATCATGTTCGCAGGTGCGGCTGCCGTAAATCACGCCGATCTTGAGCTTCATGCCCTACTCCCCCTCATTCGGTATAATTGTCGGGAAGGTCGTTTTCAAACAACACCGTATCTCCGGGCCGGCCGATGGCGCGCAGAAGGGCGCTGGCCTCGTCCAGTTCTGAAACCACATGGATATCGTCGCGGGAGAAGCCGGAATCGACAAGGCCCTGCAAAATGGGTTTTGTGTGATTGGGGCCAACGAGTATGGCCACATCCACACAGTTGACCATTTGTGTGCCGAAAGCGTAGTTGAGTTCATCTTCCTTCGCTCCCTGCTCCACCATGCCTGGCGTGACGATGATGCGGCGCCCGGAAAAGCCGGAAAGCACATTGAGCGCTTCCTGCGAACCGGCGGGATTGGAGTTGAAAGCGTCGTCAATGATGGTCATGGCCCCAGGGATGAGCTGCAAGCGGTGCTCGATCGGTTCGACGACGCGCACGCCACGGGCAATCTCTTCCATCGACAAGCCCAACTTGCGGGCCACGGCCGCGCACAGGGCGATATTCTGAATGTTATGCTTGCCCAAAAGCCTTGTGCGGCAGCGCAATTCCTCGCCATCGGCACACTTGAGGGTAAAGCGGCTGCCCTGCGGGCCGACCTCTATATCAGTGGCCAACATGTAGGGCTGACGGTCGGGGTTGAAGCCGACGCGGTACTTTTCGCGCTCACACTTGGCAAACAAACGGTCTACATAGCTGCCGTCCGAGGAAAAGAAGGCGATGCCGTCTTCCGGCAGGGCTTCAATCAATTCGTACTTGGTACCGGCAATATTCTCAATGGAGCCAAACGTTTCCAGATGTTGCGGACCGACGCTGGTGAGCAGGCCGTACTTGGGATGCACCAGATCGCAAAGCTCCTTGATATCGCCCACATGACGCGCACCCATTTCAGCGATAAAAATCTGATGCTCGCCTTTGAGCTGCTCGTTGATAACGCGCGAAAGGCCCATCGGCGTATTGAAGCTGGCGGGCGTGGCCAGCACGCGGTATTTTTGCGAGAGGATATCGCGCAGGACAAACTTGGTGGAAGTCTTTCCATAGCTGCCGGTAATGCCGATTTTGATCAGATCTGGCCGTTCCTCCAGCTTTTTGCGCGCGCGTTCGAAAAACTGGCCGTTGATGCGGTTTTCCAGCGGCTGGGCAATGGCGGCGGCGGCCATGACGATATAGGCGTTGCCCGCGTACAGCAGGTACGGCGGCAACGACAGGACGGAAAGCAGCGCCGACCCCGCCAGGCACAAAAGAATGATGAACAGATACAGTCTGCGCACACGGCGGGTAAACACCAGCGGCTTTTTGGCCGGAGTACGGAAATCCAGCACCGCCAGCACTGCTGTGACCGCAACAAACAGCGCCAGCATCACCCAGTTGGCAGTACTTTCGCGCGGCAGACGCTCGGTGATAAACAGCGAGAAGAAAACCGGCAAATACCAACTGAGGATCGCGCCGCCCAGACCCACCAGCACGCAGTTCTTCAGCAGCCGGTCGCGGTTGCGGCTCATCCAGCGCCGGTAACCGGGAAGCTGGTAGCTTTCCAGCTGCAACATGTGGACAAAATGCCGGCAGGCGACCGAGCAGCACGCGGCCACCAGCACGATGCGAATCAGCGTAAAAGGCATAAACTACATTTAACTCCTATCCGATCAGGAATTTCCAGGCAATCGCCTTAAAGTCGGCATACTTTTCCAAATAGGCAAAGTGCCCACAGCCCTCCAAAAGGATCAGCGCCGCATCCGGAATCTCTTTTTCCATGACTTCGCCCATCCACAGGGGCGTATCCACGTCCTGCGTGCCCCAGATCAGCAGCGTGGAAGCGCGAATCCTGCCCAGCACCGGGCGCAGGTCCTGCGCGACAATGCGATTGAAGGTGGGCCGCATGGTTTTGGAAAGCGCCTTATAGTCGGCAGAACCAAACTTCTGCACCAGCGCCTCGCGCCAGTCGTCCACGCGCTTTCCCAGCAAGCGGCGGGTAAGGCCGTTATCTGCCAGAGCGCGCAGGCACTTGTAGGTGCGCGAGCGCAGCGTGCGTTTGCCTGTGTTTTGAGGGCGCAACCCCGCGCAGCCGGTGAGCACCATGCGCCGCATGGCTTCAGGGTGCTCCGCAGCAAGCAACAGCGCTACGCGGCCGCCAAACGAATGCGCAATGATATCACAGCCAACAATATCCATTCGGCGTATAAAAGCCCAAATAAGTTCCATATATTCCGTCACCGACCAGGGCGACGGCGGCTCCGGGCTGTTGCCGTGGCCAGGAAAATCGACGGCATAAACAGTGCGCGCGGCGGAAAAATCGCGCGTCACCGGCAAAAAGCTGGCCGCCTTGCCGCCCCAGCCGTGCAAAAGCAGCAGCGGTGCGCCGCTTCCCGTGCGCTCATAATACAGCTTTACGCCCGCGTTGTCAAAATACATCCGTGCCTCCAAAAGAATATTGTAGCGCAGTTTGCGGAAAATGTCCAGCCTTCATTATACCCGATGCAAATACGGGTCGTTTTCCGGGTGCGCCTCAGGCAACGATTCCAGCGCCATAATCAGCGCATCCTCGTTGTTGTCGGCATAATAGCGCTTGCGGAAGCCCACCTCGATAAAACCGAGCTTGCGGTAAAGCGATTGCGCTACGGCGTTCGAACGGCGGCATTCGAGGGTCATCCACGTCATGCCGCTATCCGCGGCCAGCTGAATCAGCGCCGTGGTGATGGCCTTGCCATAGCCCAATCCGCGGCGGTCCGGGAGCACGGCGATATTGGTCACATGCGCCTCGTCCAGCACAAACCACATGCCCGCATAGGCCACGCAAGCGCCGTCCTCGCGCAAAACCAGATAGCGCGCGCACTGGTTTTCCGTCACTTCGCGCAAAAACGATTCGCGCGACCAGGGGATTGCGAAGCACGCCTCTTCAATGGCATGCACTGCCTCTACGTCCTCAATGCGCATCAGGGAAATTTCTGTCATGAACGTGCCTCCCCGCGCAGGCGCTCCGCGCGTTCGCGTTCAGCCTGCGGAGCACGCAGATAGTACGGCGAAAGCCGCGCGCCGTCCACCCAGGAATCCACGCGCTCGGATGCCAGCACGCAGGCGGCGTCCGCACGCAGGTCGTACAGGTTGGGCGGGAAAAGCAGCGCGCAATCGCCCATCGCGCTTTGTATAGCTTCGCCATGAACAGGCACGCCGTCTCCCACGAATGCCAGGCCTTTCCCTTCAGGCAGCTTTTGCAAAAATACTTCCAACGGCAGCGCGGCATCCTCAAGCGCACGCACCGGCCGGCCAGAGGACACATCGAACGCCGCACAGTATACCTGCCCGCGCCGGGCATCCAAAATCGGACAGACGAGGCCATCGAACCCCGCCGCATTCATCGCCAGGGCTTCCAAAGCGTTGACAGCGCAACAGGGCTTGCCCACCGCATGCGCAAAGCCCTTGACCATGCAAACGCCGATGCGCACGCCCGTAAACGAACCCGGCCCAGTCACGGCGGCGAACACATCCATGTCCTCCATGCGCAAATCCACCGCTTGCAACGCCGTATCCACGGCGGGCAGGATGGTTTGCGAATGGGTCAGGCCCACGCGAATGGCCGCGGTATAAGCGATTTTCCCATCGCGCATCACCGCGCAGCCCGCCACCGGGCCGGAAGTATCCACAGCCAGTATATTCAAGCGTCCGTCCTCCATTGGCCCAGCGCCGCCGCATCCAGCGATACGCCGTCCGTCTCCAAGTCAATAAAGCGCTCCCCCTCGTTCTCCGCGCGGCGGATGGCCGCGTGCAGGCAGGGATGCAAGGAAAGTTCCACCGTTTCCGGCCACTCCACCAGGCATACGCTCGCGCCGCCAAACCATTCGTCCAGCCCGGCGGCATAAAACTCGTCCGGTCCGGAAAGACGATAGAGATCAAAGTGATATACCGGCACGCGGCCCTCGTAGGGAAACATGATATTAAACGAAGGGCTGGGCATGGGGCCTTCCACCCCCAGCGCCTGCGCAGCACCCCGGGCAAGGACGGATTTGCCCGTCCCCAAGTCGCCCGAAAGCAACAGCGCGTCGCCGGGATGCAAAAAAGCGCCCAGCGCCCGGCCGAGGGCGAAAGTATCGCCCTCCGAGCGCGTTTTCAAGCGCAATGCCATATTGCCTACGCCCTTTCGTATGCGATGTTTCCGTTCACGATGACCAGGGAAGCGTGCGTGCGCGTCTCCAGCGGATGACCGTCGAAGAGTACGACGTCCGCATCCTTGCCCGGGGCAAGCGAGCCAAGGCGCCCTTCCAACCCCAAAACCCCGGCGGCATGAATGGTGATGGCGCGCATTGCCTCCATTTCCGGCAGCCCCTCGCGTACACACAGCCCCGCCTCAACCGGCAGGTACGGCTCAGGGATTACGCCATGGTCAGTCATCAAGGCAAACTTGACGCCCGCGCGATGTAAAATCGCCGGGGCCTTCATCGTCAGATTTTTCAGCTCGGGCTTACCACGGTCGGTGAGCAGCGGCCCGAGAATAACGCCCACATTGGCCTTGCGCAGCTCGTCGGCGATGAGATAGCCCTCGGTGCAGTGCTCGACAGAAGCGCGCAGGTTGAACTCCTCAGCCAGCCGGATGGCGGTGAGGATATCGTCGGCGCGGTGCGCATGCATCTTCAGCGGCAACTCGCGGCGCAACACCATCGCCAGCGCCTCGTTTTTGAGGTTGAAATCGGGGCGTTTATCGGCATCCGCGCAGGCGCGCTTTTCCATATAGGCGCGGGCCTCGTAAAACGCCTCGCGCAGCACAGCCGCCGTGGCCATGCGCGTGGAGGGGCGCTTGCCGCCGGAACCGTAAACCATCTTCGGGTTTTCACCGAAAGCGGCCTTCATTGCCAAGGGCTCCTTGACGAGCATGGCCTTGAGCGAACCGCCAAAGGTCTTCATGGCCAGAAACTGGCCGCCCAGCACGTTGGCGCTGCCGGGGCCGGTGGCCACGGTGGTAACACCGGCGCGGCATGCCTCCGCAAAGCAGGGATCGACGGGGTTGACCGCGTCCAGCGCGCGCATCTGCGGCGTGACGGGGTCGGTCATTTCGTTGCCATCGCCGGTCTCGTCCCGTTCGCCATCCGCCCACAGGCCGATGTGGCTGTGCGGGTCGATGAAGCCGGGGGCGACGTACGCGCCGCGCGCGTCGATCTCCCGCGCCCCGCTGGCGGACAGGTTTACACCCACAGCAGCGATCTTTCCGCTGTCGATGAGCACGTCTCCACCCTCAAGCAGGCCCGGGCCTTCCATCGTATACAGGCGGGCGTTGCGGATCAGCAGCATATTCCTATCCCCCATTTATTGAATGACCACCGCGCCCTCGGGACGGATGGAGAGAGCCACCGTCGCGCCCGCGCCGAATACGGCGTCCATGCGCGCGCGATATGTATCCAGCAGATCAAGCGGCACAAAGGCCAGAATCGTGCCCGCGAAGCCGCCGCCATGAATGCGCCATGCGCCGTGTCCTGCCAGCATGCGGCGGCTCATCTCCAGCGCCAGCGGCATTTCCTGATTGTCGCTGCCAGGCACGTAGAGGTTTTGCAAGAGCTTCCAACTGCTTTCGCCGGAAGATACCAGCGCGTTTAAGAAGGCGTCCACATCGTCGCGTTCCAGCGCCGCCACGGCCTCGCCGACGCGCGCCGTTTCATCCACAAAGTGGAAGGCGCGCAAAATGGCGCGGTCTGGCACGCGGTTTTTCAGCGACGGCAATGCCTCAGTCAGCTTTTCGCCGTCCGTTTCGGCCAGCGCGCGCACGCCCAACGCCTGCGATACCTGGCGCATTTCGGTGGTAATGCCGGCATACTCGGCGGTGAGGTCGCCATGGTCGCCGCCCACGGTTACCACACACACGGCATAGCCTTTCTTATGGAAGTCATACTGAATGGCGCGCACATCCGGCTGCTCGGGCAGGAAGTCGATGGTCACCAGGCCGCCGACAGAGCTGGCCATCTGATCCATCAGGCCGGAAGGCTTGCCGAAATAGACGTTTTCGGCATACTGAGAGATCTGCGCGCGCAGCTTGGCGTCGATTACCCAGCCGTTGAACAAGGCGTCGAACACAGCCACAAGCATAACCTCAAAGGCCGCCGAACTGGAAAGGCCAGAGCCTTTGAACACAGTGCTGGTCACGCAGGCATTGAAGCCACCGGTCTTGTAGCCCAGCGCTTTCAGGCGAGAAGCTACGCCGCGGATCAGGGCATAGGTGGTTTCCTTTTCTTCCTCGTGGACAGAGAGGTCGTTCAAATCAACGATGAAGGACTTGTCGTAGCCGTCGGACCAGAGGGTCACCACGCTGTTATCGCTCGGGGCGACAGCCGCTACGGTGTCCAGATCGACCGCCGCAGCCAGCACGCGGCCGAGGTTATGATCGGTATGGTTGCCGATGACCTCCGTGCGTCCGGGCGCGGAGACGAAGGCCAGCGGTTCGCGCGAAAAGCGCGCGCGGAAAGCATCGGCCAGAGATTCGTAGCGCGCGGCGGGAACTTCGCCGCCATAGAGCGCGCGTAGGCGGTCATCGTTTGCTTTGAGCAGTGCGCGTACATCCATCTTGATCGACTCCATTTCCATGCGATTATGTGTTTGGATTCATTTTAATCCAATTTTCTCCAAACCGCAAGCTCTCTATGTTAATTTGAGGCTGTGAATGCGAAGAATGCCATCAAAAACGGCAGGATTTTCCAGCGCTTACGCCTGCCGCCGCCTGTTTTTATGCTTATACCATTTTTTGCCATTTCAAAACGCGATTTTTCCGTTATAGTAAAGCGTCCGCCGCCCAGGATTCCTTTCCGCAATTTTTATTCGAATTCGTATGTTCAAATCCACTTTCATGTGATATAATCATATATACCAAATAATATGGAAGCTTGAAAAAACAAGCTCGCAAATTTGGTTAAAACGGGAAATTTGGGTTGTTTTCTCGTTTTCAAGCCCGATGGAGATATATAAGATTTTATATAGCGCGCCTGACGCGCAGGAATTGGGGGAAAAAGCATTGGGCAAGACAGTGACCTTTCGCCGCGGCGTGCATCCGCACGAGGGAAATGGCGAAAAGCGTGCCAGCGGGGCAAAGCCGATTGAAAACGCGCCTGCGCCCGCCCTGGCCGCCGTGCCGCTTTTGCAGCATACCGGCGCGCCCTGCAAACCGTTGGTAAAGCCAGGTACGCGCGTGTTGGTTGGCCAAAAGATCGGCGAGCCGGATGGCTTTGTCAGCGCGGCCGTACATGCGAGCGTTTCCGGAAAAGTCAAGGGCATCCAGCCGCGCATCGTCGCGGGCGGGAGGCGCGTCACCTCTGTCATCATCGAAAACGACGGCATGGACGAATGGGACCCGTCGCTCGCGGGCGTGCGCGACCCAGACGACCCCGCCCAGCTCCTGGAGGCCATCCGGGCGGCGGGGGTGGTTGGCTTAGGCGGTGCGGCCTTCCCTACACATGTGAAGCTCTCGCCGCCCAAGGACAAACCCATCGACACAGTCATCCTCAACGGCGCGGAGTGTGAGCCGTATTTGAGCGCCGACCATCGCGTAATGCTTGAGGAAGCGGATGCCGTTCTGGATGGCCTGCGCATCGCCGCCAGGATCACCGGGGCGCGCGAAGGGCTCATCGGCGTGGAGGACAACAAGCCGGACGCCATTGAGGCCCTGCGTCGGGCTGCCGGATCAGACGCGCGCGTTTGCCCGGTGCGTACCAAATACCCGCAGGGCGGCGAAAAGCAGCTCATCCAAGTGTTGACGGGCCGTCGCGTGCCCTCGGGCGGGTTGCCGATGGACGCGGGTTGCGTGGTCATCAATGTATCCACCGCCGCCGCCATTTCCCGCGCCGTGCGCGAAGGACGGCCGCTCATCGAGCGCGTCGTTACTGTAGACGGCGCGGTCGGCGAGCCGAAAAACCTGCGCGTGCGCGTCGGTACGGAAATCGGCGCGGTCATCGCCCAGTGCGGCGGCGCGAAGGAAGAAGCCAACAAAATTGTGTTGGGCGGGCCGATGATGGGCCAGTGCGCCTACGACCTGCATACGCCGGTGACCAAGGGCGTATCCGGCGTGTTGCTGCTTTGCGGACACGAAGCCGAGCGCCCGCTGGGAAACTGCATTCGCTGCGGCGGCTGCGTGGAGGTCTGTCCCATCGGGCTGATGCCCCTGACGCTGTATGCTCTCGCCCGCAAAGGACTTTACGAACGCGCGCGCGACGCCCAACACTTGCTGGACTGCATTGAATGCGGCGCGTGCGCCTATCAGTGTCCGGCGCGGCTGCCGCTGGTGCAGTACATACGCGCCGCCAAGAGTGCGCTCAAGCGCGCATAAATCCGCTTAAACCTGTGAGGAGGGAATGTCGCATGGAGGATTCGGCCCTGAAGCGCGTGGCATCCTCGCCGCACATCCACGCCGGGCGCAGCGTGCAGGGTGTGATGCTCGAGGTAATTATCGCGCTGGTACCGGCAGGCGCGTTCGGCGTGTATTATTTCGGCTGGCGCGCGCTGCTGATCATTGCGGTTTCGGTGCTGTCGGCGGTGTTTTGGGAATGGCTGTATACGCGCATCGCCAAAAAACCCTGCACGGTCGGCGATCTGAGCGCAGTGGTCACGGGCGTACTGTTGGCCTATAACCTGCCGGCGAGCGTGCCGGTGTGGATGCCGGTGATCGGCACGCTGCTTGCGATTGTATTGGTAAAAATGATCTTCGGCGGGCTGGGGTCCAACTTTGTCAACCCGGCATTGACCGCGCGGGCAATCCTGATGACCTCGTGGGTGGGCTACATGTCCGGCAGCGCTTATCAGGTTGCTGTGCGCGGCGTGGACGCGGTTTCCAGCGCTACCCCGCTGGTGGCGCCGGAAAGCTACGAACTCTATCAGCTCTTTATCGGCCAATGCCCGGGCTGTATCGGCGAAGTGGGGCGCGTGGCGCTGCTGGTGGGCGGCGTATATCTGATTGTGCGCAAGGTAATTTCCTGGCGCATACCGGTTCTGATGTTGGGCACGTTGTTTGTTTGCACCTGGCTGGCGGAGGGGTCGGTCTACGCGGGCGCTTATGCCATTCTCTCCGGCGGCGCGTTCCTGGCGGCGTTTTTCATGGCCACGGATTACGCCACCTCGCCGGTTACGCCGGTGGGCAAGCTCATCATGGGCGTGGGCTGCGGGCTGATTGCCTTTGTCATCCGCCGTTTTTCCTCCATGCCCGAGGGCGTGAGCTACGCGGTGTTGATTATGAATCTGACGGTGCCGCTTCTGGACCGCTATACCCATCCGCGGGTCTACGGGGAGGTGAAGAAGCGTGCGTGAAACAGTCAAGCTGGGCGTGCGCCTGATGCTGTTTGCGCTGGTGGCTGGGCTTCTTCTGGCGGTGGTCAACGCCATTACCGAAGAACCCATCGCCCGCAACGAGCGGCTCAAGACCGATGGCGCGCGCATTGCCGTCATTGGCGATTACGACTTTGAGGCCGTGGAAACGGATCTTACGGGCTACGACGCCATCCGGAACGTCTACGCGGCGCTGGATGAAAGCGGCCAGACCGCCGGCTATGTCTACGAACTTTCCAGCCGCGGCTACGGCGGGGATATCACCCTTTCCGTGGGCATAAAGGACGGCGCGGTCAACGCCGTGAGCGTTGCGGGGCACACGGAGACGAAGGGCCTGGGCACGGCGGACGAAACGCCGTTTCTGGAAAGCTTTGCGGGAATTACGCAAGCGGATGAGGCGCTGGGCGTGGACGCGATGAGCGGGGCCACAGTTTCCTCGGACGCGGTGCGGAACGCAGTTGCACAGGCGCTTTCGCACGCGCGGGACGTACTGGGCGCGCAGGAGGTGGAATGATGGACTTCAAAGCGCTGCGCAAGACTCTGTTCAACGGCATTTTCAACGAAAACCCCACCTTCCGCCTGGTGCTGGGCATGTGCCCGACGCTGGCGATTACCTATCAAGCTTCCAACGGCATCGGCATGGGGCTGGCGACCACGTTTGTGCTGGTGTTTTCCAACCTGGTGATTTCCCTTTTGCGCAATCTCATCCCAGAGAAGATACGCATCCCGGCGTTCATCGTCATCATCGCCACGTTCGTCACTGTGGTAGAGATGGTTCTGCACGCCTTCCTGCCCTCGCTTTACGACACGCTGGGCGTGTTCATTTCCCTGATTGTGGTAAACTGCATTATCTTCGCCCGCGCTGAGGCCTTCGCCTTCAAAAATCCGCCGCTCTTGAGCGCCATGGACGGCCTGGGCATGGGCTTGGGCTTTACGTTGGCGATCACGCTGCTTTCCTGCATCCGCGAACTGCTTGGCTCCGGCACCATCTTCGGCACGCGCTTCATGCCAGAATGGTTTGAGCCGATGGCCATTGCCGTGCAGCCGGCGGGCGGGTTTATCCTGCTGGGGCTGACGCTGGCGGCAGTAACGGCCATTTCGGCGCGCACGCAGAAACGGAAGGAGGCGGCCAAGTGAACCTGATCCTCATCTTCGTCGGCGCGGTGTTGGTCAACAACTTCGTCATGAACCAGTTCATGGGCATCTGTCCGTTCCTGGGCGTGTCCAAAAAGACGGAAACGGCCTTTGGCATGGGCATGGCGGTGACGTTCGTCATCACTGCGGCCTCGCTGGCCACCTATTTCGTGCGCCAGCTTCTGGTGGCGCTGGGCATCGAATACCTGCAAACCATCGCCTTCATACTGGTCATCGCCGTGCTGGTGCAGGTGGTGGAGCTGGTTTTGCGCAAGCTGAGCTATGCGCTGTATCAGGCGCTGGGCGTATACCTGCCCCTGATTACCACCAACTGCGCCGTGCTGGGTGCGACGATTCTCAACGTAGACAACGGCTATAACCTCATCGAAAGCGTGGTCAGCGGCTTTGGCGCGGCCATTGGTTTTACGCTGGCGATCGTGCTATTTTCCGGTATCCGCGAAAAAATGGAAATGAGCGACCTGCCCGCATGGATGCAGGGTTTCCCGGGCGCGCTGATTGCCGCCGGGCTGATGGCGGTGGCCTTCTCTGGCTTTGCGGGCCTGATCTGAACGTGGAGGAAGAACTATGGATTTCAAACCGATCCTGACCGCCGCCCTGATGATTGGCGGCATGGGCCTGATCTTTGGAGCTTTGCTTGCGGTTATCGGGCGCATATTCCGCGTCGAGGAGGATCCGCGCAAGGCCGAGGTGCGCGAATGCCTGCCCGGCGCGAACTGCGGCGGCTGCGGCTATGCGGGCTGCGACGCCTACGCCCAGGAGGTGGTTTCCGGCAACGCTTCGGTGGACAAATGCCCCGTAGGTGGGGACGCCGCAGCGCAGGCCATCGCCAAAATCATGGGCGTGGAGGCCGGTAAGCGCGAAAAGCGCATCGCCACCGTGCGCTGCCGCGGCAGCCTGGAATTCTGCTCCCTGCGCTTTGACTACGAAGGGCCGAAGGACTGCAAGAGCGCCGCGCAGGTAGCCGGGGGCGATAAAGCCTGCGAATACAGTTGCCTGGGCTTTGGCGACTGCGAGGCCGCCTGTCCCTTTGGGGCCATTCACATGCTCGAAGGCCGTCTGGCGGCGGTGGACGCAGAAAAGTGCGTGGGCTGCGGCGTATGTCTGAGCGCCTGTCCGCGCGGCGTTTTGCAGCTGATGACGGCCAGCCATCCCGTGCACAGCGCCTGCTCGGCGCATCTGAGCGGCAAGGTCGTGAGCCAGTCCTGCAAGGCAGGCTGCATTGGCTGTGGGAAATGCCAGCGTGCCTGCAAATTCGATGCCTTGCGTCTGATTGACAACCTGCCGGACATCGACTTTGACAAATGCACGCGCTGTATGCAGTGCGTGGACGCCTGTCCCACCGGCGCGATTATGGCCTATGACGATATGCGCCGTCACGCGGTCATCCATTTCCCAGACTGCACCGGCTGCGGCGACTGCCAGAAGGCGTGCCTTTTCGATGCCATCGCAGGTAGCGGCGAGGGCAAGCGCAGCATCATCGAATGGAACTGCACCGGCTGCGGCAAGTGCGTGGAAACCTGTGCGCACGGCTGTATCGAGTTGTTGCCTGGGGGTGTGTTCCGCAAGGCCTGACCAACGCTTTCCCGCGCGCGCGGGAGAAAAGCATAAACATTAAGGGGGCTATATCATCATGAACCGGCTGTTCAGACGAATACTGCTGTTTTGCCTGATGGCAACGCTTGTGCTCCTGCCGGCTTCCGCAGAAACCTTTGCGGGCGTGGACGGAGCCCTGGCAGACGCACAGGCCGTCATCCTGTTTACGACCGACGTACATTGCGGCGTCAGTGACGGCGTGGGCTATGCGGGTGTAGCCGGCGTCAGGGCGGCGCTGGAGGAGGCCGGAAAGGACGTTCTGCTGGTCGATGTGGGTGACGCCATACAGGGCGCGCCGCTCGGCTCGCTCTCCGAGGGTGAGTATGTGACGCGCATCATGAACGAGCTTGGCTACGACGCGGCCGTGCCGGGCAACCATGAGTTCGACTATGGCATGGAGCGCTTTCTGGAGCTGGCGGAAAACGCGAGCTTCCCCTATGTGGCGGCCAACTTCATGTCTCTTGAGACGGGAGAGAGCGTATTTCCCGCTTATGTGATGCTCGAAGCGGGCGGCTATCAGTTTGCCATTCTCGGCATATGCACGCCCAAGACCATCACTTCTTCCACGCCCGTCTACTTCCAGAACGACGCTGGCGAGTTCATCTATGGCTTCTGCCAGGATGACAGCGGCGAAGCCCTTTATGCCTGCGTGCAGGCTGCGGCGGATGAGGCGCGCGCACAGGGCGCGGACTATGTGGTTGCCGCGGCGCATTTGGGCATTGACATCAGCTGTTCGCCGTGGACGAGCAGCGAATTGATTGAAAACACCACCGGCATCGACGCCGTGCTCGACGGCCACGCTCACCAGGTCATCGAAGGCGAATGGGTCAAGAACAAAGACGGCGAGGACGTGCTGCTTACCTCCACAGGCACGAAGCTCGAGCGCCTCGGCGCGCTGTGCGTAGGCGGGGACGGCGCCCTTTCCGCCGTTTCCATCGCCGCGGTGGACGAAGGCATGATAGACGCAGACATGGTGGAATTCATTGCCGGCATCGAAGGCGAGCTGGCGGAAGTGACCGAAACGGTGGTTGCCACCAGCGAGGTCGATCTCGTGATTGAGGATCCGGAAACCGGCGAACGCATCGTGCGCACGGCGGAGACGAACCTTGGCGATCTGTGCGCCGACGCCTATCGCGCCGTGACGGGCGCGGATGTGGCCATGGTCAACGGCGGCGGCGTGCGCGCCAGCATCGCCGCAGGCGAAATCACCTATGGCGACATCATCAGTGTCCATCCCTTCGGCAACGAGGTCTGCATGGTGGAGACCACCGGCGCGCAGATTCTTGACGCGCTGGAGATGGGTTGCAGCGCCCTGCCGGGCGAGTTCGGCGGCTTCCAGCAGGTCAGCGGCCTGACCTACGAGATTGACATGAACGTGGATTCCAGCGTGGAGCTGGATGAAAACGGCATGTTCGTGGGCGTGACCGGCGAACGGCGCGTGAAGAATGTCTACGTCGGCGACGAGCCGCTCGACCCGGAAAAGACCTACACGCTCGCTTCGCACAACTACATGCTCAAAAACGGCGGCGACGGCTTTAACATGTTCGTGAATGACGAGCTGATCCTTGAGGACATCATGCTCGACAACGAAGCCCTCACCACCTATATCGTCGATACGCTGGGCGGCGTGATTGGCGAGGAATACGCCGACCCCTACGGCCAGGGCCGCATCACGGCCATTGCCAAGGAGTAAACTCGTCAACAAAACAGGCCCGGACCGTGGTTGCATACGGCTCCGGGCCTGTTTTTATGAATCGCCGCTCCGAAAGCGCGTTGCTCAACGCGGGCTTTCGGACGCGTCGCCAATGTCGATGCGCAGCCGAGACCACGGCAGGCCGCGGCTGCGGCCATGCCTGCGCGCGGCATTCAACAGCGCATTTGGCGCGCTTACGACCAGAAGCGTTTCGCCATTGCAGCGGCGGACGCAGAACGCGCCGACCGTCCACCAGTTTATGCTTTCCAGCACCGGCAACGCGTTTGCCCGCGTGGAAATGAAAAACAGCTTTTCCGTTATGTTCCACCTGCGGGCAAAGCGGAAACAAGTTTGTACGCAGCACACCCCCGCGCTCCGCGCATTTTCCCAGAGAATTTCGCTGCGCTTTCCCAGGCAATACACCCTGACTGAACGGCGGGTGACCTTTGCCAACCCGCAGCATCGCGCCGCAATCAGGAAAGACGCCAATATAAACAAGCCATGGAAGGCCACCGCGAATGGGGAGAAAGCGTTCTTTGGCGAAGCGCTTCCAAGGCATTGCGCCAAACCGATGGCAAGCACAATCCCCACGCCCATCCAGAGCAGAGAAACGAAGGGCGCGCCAATCCAAAACCAGCGCCGCCTCCTGCGTTTCACGCCCTACGCCTCGCGATAGCCCACGCTCTCCAAAAACCGCACGAAACCGGCGCGGCCATTTTCGTCGTGCTTGTACACGCCCGAGTCAGCCAGCACGCGGGCGCACTTTTTGCCCAGGCCCCGGCGCACGGTACCGGCGGGATCGTCTTTCGCGCCGGGCTGGGCGCGCAGTTCTTCCGTCCAGGCGGCGTGCGCCTCGGGAACGGGCGTGTTTTCAACCAGCGCGCGCTCCACCGCGGCCAGCTCGGTCTTGAGGCGTCCGGGAAGGATAAACAGGCCCATGACTTCAATCAGGCCGATATTTTCCTTCTTGATGTGGTGCAGGTCGGCGTGCGGATGGAAAATGCCCAGCGGATGCTCCGGGCTGGTGCGGTTGTTGCGCAGCACAAGGCTTAAGCGGTATTTGCCATTTTCCCGGCGCAGAATCGGCGTAATGGTGTTGTGGGGCTGGTCGGTCTCGGCAAAGATCTCGCAGGATGGGTCGCTCCACTTGCGCCAAGCGGCAAGCATTTCATCGGCAAGAGCAATCAAATCCTGACGCGATTCGCTTTCCAGCCGCACGCAGCTCATCGGCCAATCGGCCACGCAGGCGCTCACGCCCTCGCGCGGGTCTTGCAGGGGAATCCACACGCCCGCGTCGTCCATGGGGAAGCGATGGTTTCCGCCCTGGAAGTGGTCATGGGAAAGAATCGAACCGCCCACGATGGGCAGATCGGCATTGGAACCGATGAAGTAATGGGGAAACTGATCTACAAAGTCAAACATGCGCTCAAAGCCATCGTGGGAGATGCGCATGGGCACGTGCTCATCGTTGAGCACGATGCAGTGCTCCCCGTAATAGAGATACGGCGAGTATTGCAGGTGCCAGAGCTTTCCATTGAGCGTCAGAGGAATCATGCGGTGGTTCTGACGGGCAGGGAAACCGGCGCGGCCCGCATAGCCGGGATTTTCGGCGCAAAGCATGCACTTGGGATAGCCCGTTTTCTTGGCGTTTCGCTGCGCGGCAATGTCGCGCGGGTCTTTCTCCGGCTTGGAAAGATTGATGGTAATTTCCAGCCGTCCTGCCGGCGTATCTTCAAAGAAGCGCATGTTCTTGGCGATGCGGTCTACTTTTATATAGTCGCAACGGCGGCAAAGGTCATAAAACCATGCAGTGGCCGCATCCGGGCCCTTGCTTGCGTAGAGATCGGAAAAGCGTTCGCGCACACGGGCGGGTTCGGGCGTCAGCAGGCCCATCAGCTTTGCGGAAAACAGGTCGCGGCTTTCGCCGGTATCGGCGATGATCCCCTGCGACGCGGCAGCATCCGCAAGGCCATCAAGCATTTCCGTGGCCGTTTCCGGGGCGGCGCAGGGCGCATAATCAATCTCTTCCGGGGCGTCCATTTGCATGGCCTCCAGCAAGCGGTTGACATAGAAGCGCCGGTCCTGCGCTTCGATCAACTCCCTGGCGATGGCGAAATCCACAAGGCGGTAAATCAGTTCCGTAACATGCATACCCATCATATCACCTCGTAATTGTATAAAGGTAGTGCCTTTGTTCTTTCCTGCGGCGCGTTGGACGGCCCTCGAATCGCGCCCAAGGGCAGGCCCCGCCGCGCCCTCTCAGCTTGATGAAACGCCTACGGCGATCTGTATACAGAAATAAAAGTGCAACCCGATTGCGGCAGATTGCACTTTTAACTGGCAGGGGCAGAAGGACTCGAACCCTCAACAAAGGTTTTGGAGACCCACGTGTTACCATTACACCATGCCCCTATACATCACAAGAAAAGCATTTCTTGCGAACAAAGAATATTATACAGGGATTTTGGCCGCTTGTCAAGAAGAATTTGCGCATAAAATTGCCAGTTTGTGTAGGTTTGTCAAACAAATTGGACGTAAAAGGAAGAAAGAATTTGGCGAG
>DVFZ01000103.1 GCA_018712945.1 Candidatus Pullichristensenella stercorigallinarum
CTGTGAATTTGACCGGTCTGAACTCGATCAGGAAAACATCGTAGCGGCGGCGATAGGAGGTACGAACAATGGAGCAAACCAATAGGATGTCCTTTAAGAAGTTTCTCAAAGCCGATTCCTTGGCCATCATAGTTGCGCTCATCGTCGAGATCATAATTTTCGGAATTCTCTCCCCGTATTTCTTTACCAGCGGAAATCTGTTGACGATCTTGCAGTATTGCGCGTTGACGGGTCTGGCCGCTTTGCCGATGACGCTTCTGATGATCTCCGCGAATTTTGATATGTCGCTGGGGTCGCAGGTTGCCCTGTGCTCCTGCGTTGTGGGTATGATCTGCCGCAGTACAGATATTGGATGGGGTACGGTGCTCCTCGCCATGGTGGTGGCAATCGTCATCGGCGCGATCTGCGGCTTCATAAATTCCTTCTTCATCATGAAAGTCAATTTGCCGCCTTTTATCGCCACAATGGCAATGATGCAGGCGCTGCGCGGCTGTGCCTATCTTATGACGAACGGTCAGTCCATCATGCTGATGAGCCCTGTATTTGGCGTGTTGGGCCGTGGCAGGACGTTTGGAATCCCGAACACAGTGTATATTTTCGTCGTCTTTGTCGTGATCTTTGCGTTCATCGCGAAATACACCGTGTTTGGCCGCCGCGCGTATACCATTGGCGGAAACGATGTTGCCGCCCGCCTTTCCGGCATCAACGTCCAAAGAACTTCCATGATTCTTTACATGCTTACCGGCGCAATGTGCGGCCTGGTTGGGTTGCTGACGGCTTCTCAGCTTGGGTCTGCCATTCCCTCCAGCCACAATGACTTTGCGTTTGACGTTATCTCCGCGGTTGTCCTTGGCGGCGTGGCGATGAACGGCGGCAAGGGAACCATTGGCGGAACGGTTGTAGGCGTTCTGGTTCTGGCGATTTTGGATAACGGCCTGATTATGCTGAATGTGTCGTCCCACTGGCAGCTTGTGTGTTCGGGCATCGTGTTGCTCCTGGCTGTGTCCATCGACTCCCTGAAGCAGATGCGCATGAAAACCAAGGGATAAGCCGAACGGGACAGGTCGCATATACGCACGGTTTTTCTGCGGATACCATTGTTTTTGCAAGGAGTCACGAATCCCTGCCAGTTTTTGCGATAAAGCTGGCAGGGACTTTTTATCTCTTTACGGTCGAAGGCGATCGTGTTATAATGAATTGTTCGCGGGCAACCGGGAGTTGTAACACCATCCGTTTGCAAGGAGCTTGGGAACCATGCCTGAAAAGTTCATAGCATTGAACGAGGGGCAATCAAGGGGTAGATAATAATTAGCAGACCGCTGTGTCTCCCGGCAGGGCACGACATTGTTGTAAGCAAGATGGACGGCAGAAACTTGAACCGATGGGGCTATGTGAGGCTGAGAACAGCACCATGGATTTGTAAACAAATCTTTGACCACGATGGATCTCAAGAAACTCGCCATCCACATGTGGCGGCCTTTGTTGTTTTTCCCTTTCTTCTTATGCTTCGATCTCCTTCGTTGCGTCGTAATGGGCGCTTTTCCCACAAAGAATTCATGGACATCCCATATTTTTGCATATTACAGCAAATTTTTCTTCGCAAACCGGCAACTTTTCATACCCCATATGCGTTTACCAGGTACAGGGAAGCGGGGAGGTGCGCTCATGGAGGCTCGGGCGCTTTTGCAGGCGGCAAAACGAGGCGATGCGCGGGCGTTGGAAGAACTGTGCGCGTTGTATCATCCCCGCTTGTGCCGCTATGCCTATGCGCTCACCCGCTCGCGCGAGGCCGCCGAGGATGTGGCGCAGGATACGCTGGTGGCCATGCTGCGCGCCCTGCCGGGCTTTCGCGGCGCGGACGCGGGCAAGTTTGAAGGCTGGCTTCTGCGCATCGCCCGCAACCGCGTATACAGCGAGGCCCGCCGCCGCAAGCCCGTGCCGCTGCCCGAGGGCTTTGACCCGCCCGACCCCGCGCCGCCGCCGGGGGAACGCCTCGAACGCACCGAGCGCCGCACGCACATCCTGCGGGCATTGGATAGCCTGGACGCGGAAATGCGGGAAATGGTGATCCTGCGCTACGAAATGGAGCTTTCCTATGCGCAGATCGCCGCCGCAATGGAGATTTCCCAGACGCGGGTGAAGTGGCGGCTGCGCGACGCGCGTGAGAAGCTGCGCACGCTGTTGGAAGGAGAGGACGTTTGAGGGACGCTCCTTCCCACGTGAAGGAGACAGCGCCGGGACGTACACGCAAGCCCCGGCGGTGGACAAAGGGAATTTTTCGGCATGCGCGCCGGGAAAGGGGCGCATGCCCGGGGAGGATAGACGATGAACGACAAGTTGTTTGCCGGTATGGAATGGCCGACCGGAGAGGCAGTGAACGCCCTGCGCGCGGAAGTGTGGGCGGCGGCGGCGCGGCTGGCGCAAAAGCGCAGGCGGCGGCGGGAAACGCTGGTATTTGCGCTGGCCTTGTGCGCGTTCGCGCTGGGGCTGGGAACGGGCCTGTGGCTGACGCTCGCGGGGGAGGCGGCGATGGCAAAACTTTCCACAGGGCTGAAAGCGGCGGGTGTCTGCGCCGGCATAACGCTGCTTTTCTCGCCGCTGCTGGCCTACTTTATGGAGGGGAGAGAGGGAAATGCGTAAAAATGGGAAAAAGAGGGACTTTCTGGCGATCTTGCTCGTGTGCCTGCTCATCCTGTCGCTGGGGGCGGCAGGGCTGAGCGTATATCTTGAACGCGCTTATCAGGACTGCACATCCAGCGAGGAAGCGCTGGAACGCCTCCTGGACGGCATCGAGGCCGCGGCAAACGCAGGTGGCGCGCCAGCGGTGGAGGATTTTGACGTTGCAACGTATGCTCTCTGGGAGGGCTGGGAGGCCAGCTTCAACGCTGTGCTTGTGGACGGGGAAGGCGAAATACTCGCCCAAACGGGGGAATTGGTCTGCGGGGATCTGTCTGCGCTCAATATGATGCTGGCGCGTTACGACCGCCCCATTGAACTGCCCGCTGTGACAGACGCGGACGGTGCAAACGTCCACCGGACGGTCTACGGGCGGCTCGGTCTGCTCACCGGCGAGGACGGCCAGACCATCGCCCGCTTCATCGCCGATTGCGATGGGGAGGACGTGCCGCTCAAGACGGGCAGCATATCCACGCCCACATACGCCCACTATTTTCCCAGCCTCGACAGGGAGCTTTACGCCCGCATGACCAGCGAGGGTTACTACGAGGAACAGACCGCCACCGTCAGCGACGAAGATATCGCGGAGGCCGAGGCCTACGTCCGTTGGGAAAACGAAGAACTTACACAGGTGGGCGAGCTGCGCGCCGAAGTTCGCCCCCTCATGGGCACGTTCACCGGCCGCACGCTGATCGCTTTCTATCTGGATAACGCCGGGATGCGCTCCATGGACGCGGCCAGAATGCAGATCCACATCTGGGCAGTCGAGGCCGTCACATGGGCCATCGTCCTCTACGCCGCCTTCAGCCTCTTGCTCGCCGTCTGGGTGTTCCGCGACGCGCGCAGGCGCGACTTCCTGCCCGCCATGTGGGGGCTTCTGACGCTGATTGGCAACGTGGTGGCCTGGCTTGTGTACATGCTGGTGCGCTCGCGCGGCATGGGCAGCCGCTGCCCGCGCTGCGGCACGGCGTTGCGCGGCGAATTCGCCTATTGCCCGGCCTGCGGCCTGCAGGTCCACCGCTCCTGCGCTTCCTGTGGCCGCGCCGCCGAAGATGCCTGGAAGGTTTGTCCTTACTGCGGTTCGGAGCTTCCCGAATCGCCCAAGGCCGATGCGAATGGCGCGTTGCCCGAAGAAAAGGCGAATCCCTGACGGCCCAACCGTTTTTTCCGTGCGCCCACGGCCCCGCGCCCGCAACGCGGGGCCAGTTTCCTTCCAGAGAAACTTTCCCGACCGCTTCCCCTGCAAAACCCTCGCAAAATCAAGGCTTTTGCGAGGCTGTTTGCATCTTTTATACGGCAAGCATGCGCGCCTGGTAAAATTTTTTGCAAAAAGGGGTTGACAAACGGGGAAAATGGTTGTATCATTGCATCAACCGTTGAGGGAGAAAAGTACCCGGAACGGCGTCCTTCAAAGAGAGTCGCGGGCGGTGGAATCGCGGCAGGGAGGCGTCCGGAGAATGGGCTTCCGAGGGCGCTCTTGAAGTCACAGTAGGGAGCGACGGGAACCGCACCCGTTATCATGGCGGCATGTGTGATGGCACATGGAGCGAGTGGGTCGAAAGACCAAGTTGAGTGGCACCGCGGGCAACCGTCTCAAGCAAATGGCTTGAGGCGTTTTTTGTTTCCCCCGGCTCAACGGCCTTCCATCAAAAATTATTTTTTGAGGAGGAACCCCCATGAAGAAGTTTGCCGCCCTGATGATCGCCGTGATCCTTGCCCTGTCCTGCTTTGCCTTTGCCGAGGAAGAAAGCTATACCATCGGCATCGCCCAGTTCGCCGAGCACGGCTCTTTGGACAACTGCCGCGAAGGCTTCCTGGCTGGTCTTGCCGAGGAAGGCATCGTCGAAGGCGAGAATCTTACCGTCGAATACCAGAACGCCCAGGCCGACACCAGCATGGCGACGACGATTGCATCGAACTTCGTGGCCAACGGCTACGACCTGATTTGCGCCATTGCCACGCCGATGGCCGTGTGCGCCTACAACGCCGCCGAGGACGCCATTCCCGTGATTTATACCGCCGTTTCCGCGCCGGAAGAAGCCGGCCTGACCGATGGCGGCAACGTCACCGGCACCAGCGACGAACTGCCCGTGGCCCAGCAGCTTGCAACCATCCGCGCCATGTTGCCCGAGGCTGAAAACATTGGCATCCTCTACACCGTGGGCGAGACCAACAGCCTTGTGCAGCTGGAAACCTACAAGGAGTTGGCTGGCGATTACGGCTTCACCATCGTGGAAAGCGGCGTCACCAGCGGTGCGGACATCGCCCTGGCCGTGCCCCAGCTTCTGCCGCAGGTGGATTGCCTGACCATGCTCACCGACAACACGGTGGTGCAGTACCTCGAAGTGGTGCTCGATGAGACCGACGCCGCGGGCATCCCGGTGTTTGGCAGCGAGATCGAGCAGGTGACGTTGGGTTGCGTGGCCGCCGAGGGCCTGGACTACGTGGCGCTGGGTATGCAGACTGGCCGCATGGCCGCCCGCGTGCTCAAGGGCGAAGCCAACGCTGCCGACATCCCCTATGAGACGATTGAGGAAAGCGCACTCTACGTCAACACCGCCGCCTGCGAGGCTTTGGGCGTGACCATCCCCGAAGAACTGATGGCGCGCGCCACTGACATGGCCGAATAAGATGGGGCGCCCGGCCTGGATTTCTCCGGGCCGGGCGGCCTGCGGGCGCGCCCTGCGTCGGACGCGGCCGCAAGCCGCCCGGAAAACACGACGGAAGGATGGGATACCGTGCTGACGAATTTTGTAAACGCCCTGCCCAGCACCCTGGAACAGGGGTTGATTTACGCCCTGCTGGCGATGGGCGTTTTGATTACCTATACAATCCTTGATTTCCCCGACCTGTCTGTGGACGGCACCTTCCCGCTGGGCGGCGTCATTTCCACGATGATGATTGCCGCCGGGCAAAGCCCGATGCTGGCGCTGCTGGCGGCGGTGGCGGGCGGCGCGGTGGCCGGGCTGTGTACGGGGCTTATCCACGTCAAGCTCAAGGTGCGCGATTTGTTTTCCGGCATCATCGTCTCCACGGCGCTCTACTCCATCAATTTGAAGATTTCCGGGGGCAAGTCGCTGGCGACCATCGGTCGTCAGGACGTGACCCTGTTTCAGAACAATGCCCTCGCGGATTTCCTCGGCGGCATTGTCGGGGATTACAGCACGCTGGTGATTATCATCCTGGTGGTGCTGGTGATGAAAATCCTGCTCGACCTGTTTCTCAAGACACGCGCGGGCTACCTTTTGCGCGCCGTGGGCGATAATGAGCGCGTGGTGACGGCGCTGGCCTGCGACAAGGGGCGGGTGAAGATTGTCGGCCTGATGATTGCCAATGCCTTCGCGGCGCTCTCAGGCGCGGTGCTCTGTCAGCACCAGCGCATGTTCGAGGTGTCCATGGGCACGGGTTCCATGGTGCTGGCGTTGGCCAGCGTCATCATCGGCATGAACATCTTCCGCCGCGTTTCCTTTGTCAAGGGCACCACGGCGGCCATCGCCGGTGCGATTGTATACCGCATGTGCGTGTCCCTGGCCATTGCCTGCGGCATGGGCGCCAGCGATTTGAAGCTCATCACCGCCGTTTTGTTCCTCCTCATCCTCGCGGCGGGACTTTTGCGCAAGGGAGGGAAGAAGCATGCTTGAATTGCGCAACATCTGCAAGGTCTACAACCCCGGCACTGTGCAGGAAATCTGCCTGTTTGAGAATTTCAATCTTTCCGTGCCGGAGGGGCAGTTTGTCTCCGTGGTCGGCTCGAACGGCTCAGGCAAAACCAGCATGCTCAATATACTCTGCGGCTCTATCCCCGCGGATTCGGGCAGCATACTGCTCGGCGGCAAGGATATCGTGCGCGAAAGCGAACACCGCCGCGCCCGGCGCATGGGCCGCGTCTACCAGAACCCGGCCATGGGCACCTGCGGTTCGATGACCATTCTGGAAAACATGGCTCTGGCCGACAACAAGGGCAAGCCATATAACCTGCGTCCCGGCACCGACCGCCGCCGCGTGGAAGCGTACAAGGAGCTTTTGCGCCCGCTGGGCCTGGGCCTGGAGAACATGCTTTCCTCCAAAGTGGGCAGCCTTTCCGGCGGCCAGAGGCAGGCGCTTTCGCTGATTATGTCGTCGATGACGCCGATAGAGTTTTTGATTCTCGACGAACATACCGCCGCCCTCGACCCCAAGACCGCCGAGATCATTATGGAGCTGACCAACCGCATCGTGCGCGAAAAGAAGCTCACCGCCCTGATGGTCACGCACAACCTGCGCTATGCCCTCGAATATGGTGACCGCCTGCTGATGATGCACCAGGGCGGCATCGTGCTGGACAAGGCCGGGGAGGAAAAGCAGAATGTGCGCATGGACGATATCCTGAAGATATTCAACGAGATCAGCATCGAGTGCGGCAATTAGCCATGAAAGTGATTTTACAAACCGAGCGCCTGTTTCTGCGCGAGCTTGTGGAAGGGGACATCCCCGACCTGAAGGAGATATTGCAGGACAGGCGCGTTATGTATGCCTACGGGCATGATTTCAGCGACGCGGACGTGCTCGCCTGGTATGAGCGCCAGCAAAGGCGTTATGCCGTCCTCGGCTTCGGCCTCTGGGCGGCGGTGGAAAAGGACAGCGGCGCGGTGGTGGGCCAGGCGGGATTGATCATGCAGCCCTGCGAGGGTGCGGAAGTTCTCGAAGTGGGCTATCTGCTCAAGTGGAAATACTGGCATCGGGGCTATGCCCGCGAGGCCGCGCGCGCCTGCCGGGACTATGCGTTCGAAACGTTGGGCGCGGAAAAGGTCTTTTCCATCATCCGCACGGACAATCTGCCCTCCATTCGCGTGGCGGAGGGCATCGGCATGCGCCGGGAAAGGGAATTCATGGCGCGCTATTACGCCGGGGACATGCGGCATTATCTGTACGGTGTGCAAGGGGGAAAGCAGGCGGGAAACGTCGCAAACGGCGTTTGAAAGCGCTGACAAGTCACGAAAAAATTGCTTTTAAAAAATCAAGACCATTCGTATCGACGTCCATGCGGCCCGCGTCTCCCTGTGCCAGGCGCGCCCCAAGGCTACCGGTTTTCCCATTGCTCCGCCTGTCCCGACAACAGTTCAGGCCGCGGCGAACGGTTTCAATTTATGGCCAACCGGGCCGTAAAAAGCGCCCCGCCCCCGCAGCAATGCAGGGGAGCGGGGCGCTTTGCCTCTCTTACGAAAGCAGGGCCCGGTCGTTGGCGAACTGACTGCCGCTGGCGGCGGAGAACTTTTCCAGAAGCTCCTCCACGGTCAGCCTTTGCTTGGCTTCGCCAGCGATGTCGAGGATTACGCGGCCTTCGTACATCATCACCAGCCGGTTGCCGTGCTGTATGGCGTCGCGCATGTTGTGCGTCACCATCAGCGTGGTCAAGTGGTCGCGGCTGACCACGCGCTCGGTCAGCTCCAGCACGCGCCCGGCAGTCTTGGGGTCGAGAGCGGCGGTGTGCTCGTCCAGCAAGAGCAGCTTGGGCTTTTTGAGCGTGGCCATGAGCAGCGTCAGCGCCTGCCGCTGGCCGCCGGAGAGCAGACCCACCTTGCTGGTAAGGCGGTCCTCCAGCCCCAGCCCCAATTCGTGCAAAAGCGCGCGGTACTGTTCCCGTTCGGCGGGGCGGATACCCCATCGCAGGCCGCGCCTTTGCCCGCGGCGGTTGGCGAGGGCGAGGTTTTCCTCGATGCCCATGTCCGCGGCGGTGCCCATCATCGGGTCCTGGAACACGCGCCCGAGGAAACGCGCCCGCTTGTATTCGGCCATGCCGGTCACGTCCTGGCCGTCGATGATGATTTGCCCCTCGTCCGGCCGCCAAACCCCGGCGATGGCGTTGAGCATGGTGCTCTTGCCCGCGCCGTTGCCGCCGATGACGGTGACAAAGTCGCCCTCTTTGAGCGTCAGCTCCAGCCCGTCCAGCGCCTTCTTGGCGTTGACCGTGCCGGGATTAAAGGTCTTGTGCAGGTTGCGAAGCTCAAGCATGCGTCTTCCCTCCCTTGCCGCGCGCGAAATAGCGGCCTTTCCAATAGGGCACCGCCAGGAATACCGCCACCACCAGCGCCGAGAGCATCTTCAGAAGGTCGGTATCCAATCCCAGCCAGATGACCGTCTGGTAGACGATGTAGTAGATGATGCCGCCGAACACCACGCTCAAAAGCCGCAGCGCGAAGTTGCGGAAGATGCGCGAAAACAGCGCTTCGCCGATGATGACCGCCGCCAGGCCGATGACGATGGCGCCGCGGCCCATCTGCACGTCGGCAAAGCCCTGATACTGCGCCAGCAGCGCACCCGAAAGCGCCACGATGCCGTTGGAAATCACCAGCCCCAGCACCTTGTTAAAGCCCGTGTTGATGCCCTGCGCGCGGCTCATGTTCGGGTTACAGCCCGTGGCGCGCAGCGAGCAGCCCAGCTCTGTGCCGAAAAACCAGTATAGAAACGCGATCAGCACGACCACGAAAATAGCCACAATCAGTATGGTGTTTTCGTAAACGGGCACGTTCCGCAACTTCTGCATGCTCACCAGCACGTCGTAATTGCGGGCGTTGATGGCCTGATTGGCCTTGCCCATGATCTTTAAGTTGATGGAATAGAGTGAAAGCTGGGTGAGGATGCCCGCCAGGATGGCGGGAATGCCCATCAGTGTGTGGAAAAGGCCCGTCACCAGCCCGGCCGCCATGCCCGCCAGCACCGCGATTAGCATCGCTGCGGGCAGGGGGAAGTTCGCGCGCATCAGCATGATGCACACCGCGCCGCCGGTGCAGATCGAGCCGTCCACGGTCAAATCCGCGATATCAAGCACTTTGTAGGTTATGTATACGCCGATGGCCATGATGCCCCAGATCAGCCCTTGGGCGATCGCGCCCGGCATGGTCGCCAGCAGGCTTGCAATCGTCATGCGCTCCCTCTCCTCTTTATGCATGGATGCGTCCGGACGGCATGAACCGCCCGGACGCTCAAGCGTTTTTTAGCCGATGGCTACGTAATCGTCGGGAATCTCCACGCCCAGCTCTTCGCAGATTTCGGGGTTGTACTTCTTGGTGAACGTGGGCGCGTACTCGATGGGCATGGTGGTGATGTCCTCGCCGCCGTCGAGGATGCGCACGGCCATTTCGCCGGTGGCGACGCCCAGGTCATAGTAGCTGATGGACAGCGTAGCCACGCCGCAGCCGGAACAGATGCCCTCCTCGCCGGCAATGACCGGCACGCCCGCCGGGCGGCACACGCCGTCAATGATGCCGGTGGAGGAAGCGGCGGTGTTGTCGGTGGGCACGTAGATTACGTCGCTGTATTCGCAGGCGGCGCTGGCGACGGCGGCCAAGTCGTTGGAATCGGAGAAGGCGAAGTCCTCGCACTCGATGCCGGCGGCCTCAAGCGTCTCGGTGACTACCTGCACCTGGTACACGGAGTTCGGCTCGGCGGAGCAGTAGAGCATGCCCACGGTCTGCGCGTCGGGGAACAGCTCCATCAGCATGGCGGCCTGCTCGTCCAGGGGCGCCAGGTCGCTGGTGCCGGACACGTTGTAGCCGGTCACGCCGTCAAAGTCCGGGATATCCAGCGCCACGCCGTATTCGGTGACGGAGGTACCCAGAATCGGGATGTCATAGGTGGCGGTGGCGGCGGCCTGTACCGCGGCCGTGGCGTTGGCCATAATCAGGTCTACGCCCTGGGAGACAAAGCTGTTGACGATGGTGGCGCAGGTGTTGCTGTCGCCGGAGGCATTCTGCACGTCAAACGTCACCCGGTCGCCCATGGCCTCGGTCACCGCGTCCATAAAGCCCTGCGTGGCGGCGTCGAGCGCGTCGTGCTGCACCAGCTGGCAGATGCCGATGGTATAGGTTTCCTCCTCGGCCGACGCGCCAAGCGCGCAGCCCAGGGTAAGTGCGAGTGCCAGAACCAGCGTGAGAACCTTCTTCATTGTTGTCCGCTCCCTTTCATGCGTTGTTTGTCTATACAAGAAAGACGGCTCCCCGGCAAAATCATGGGAGCCGCCTTCAAGTATCCTGCAAAATACCCTAGCAGTCCGGCCAATGATTTTTCCGGGAAATAGAAGAAATATTGTTATAATAATAGGTATAGCAAAGCTCGCCCCAGCTAAATCGAAACTGGGCGAAAGCAATAGCGGGAGTGGCGGCGTGCGTCGCCGCGCAACGCATGCAGTACGGATTGTGCATATAAAACGCCCTCCTTGCCATTGGATTTGCAAGAATTATAGAGCAAACTTGCAAAATTGTCAAGAAAGGCTGTGCGAAGTTTTGGTTATAAAGGCGCGATGGACCCAAAGCATCCGTTGCGCTTACTGGATTTGGCTGAATTCTATCTTTTCGCGGTTGGGGCCGTAGAAGGTGAAAAAGCGCACGCCCTTTTCCCAGAAGGGCAAAAATTCAATGCCGTCGCTCGCCAATTCGTATCCCAGCGCCTGCACGCTGGCAAAAGCAGCCTCGATATCGCGTGCCTTTAGGGCAAGGTGGTCGATGGCGCCGGGCCTGCCCGCCGCGTCCGCGCTTTCGTAAGTCTCGATGACCACATTGCCAAGCTGCAAAAAGGCCACCTTGCCGCCATTGGGTATATTGGTGCGCAAAATGGCCGCAAAGCCGAGGCTTTCGTAAAAGGCGATGGTCTTATCCAAGTCTGCGGTGGGGATACCTACGTGTTCCAAACCCGTCAAATTCTCCTTCAGGTTCATGAAAATCCCTCCTTTTTTCCAGTATAGCGTTATTTGAGAAAAAAAGCAATTTTATTTTTCCCCAAATTGCAACGTTTTGGGCGCTTTTTACGTATAACAGGTAAAGGAGGCGGGAAGATGAACGACGCAGAGCGCGCGCGGGAATTGGAACGGCTGATGCGCGCGTATGGAAGCCAGCTTGTGCGGCTGTGCTATGTCTGCCTGCGCGATGCGGATTTGGCCCACGACGCGGCGCAGGAGGCGTTTTTGAAGGCGTGGCGGGCGCTGGACACATTGCGCGCAGGGGAAACCGAACGGGCATGGCTTTTCAGCATCGCCGTCCATACCTGCCGGGATATGCGAAGGGGCGCATGGCTGCGCCGCCGCGCCGGATGCTCGCTGGACGATTTGCCCGAGCCCGCCTGCGAGATGGAGCAGCGGGACGGTGAACCGCTGCGCGCGGTGCTTTCCCTGCCGCAGAAGTACCGCGAGGCGGTCATCCTGCACTACTATCAGGGGTTTTCCCAGGAGGAAATCGCCCGCGCCCTGAGCGTGCCCCCCGCAACGGTGCGTTCGCGGCTTGCACGGGCACGCAAAAAGCTGGAAAAGGCGCTGAAGGGGTGGTATTTCGATGCGTGAATTTCGCAAAGAGCTGGAAGCGCGCCTTTCCGCGCTGACATGGACGGAGGAGGACGCGCGCTGTGTGCGCGGCCGGCTTGCAGGGGAAGGAGGAGCAGTTGTGAAGCGGAAACTGCGGTGGAGCGCAGTGCTGGCGGCGATTCTGGCGTTGGCGCTGGCGGGCGCGGCGTTGGCGGCCACGAACGCCTTTGGGATCTTGGACAGGTTGTTCCCGGATGGCGAGCCGGGGGAGATGGCGCAAAAGCTGGCCGCACCGGTGGGCGAGAGCTACGGGGATGGGGAGAACACATTCACCGTCAAGGAATACCTCTTTGACGGCCGCGAGCTGCACGTGGAATGGGAGGCGCGCACGGCGGGGGACGAACTGGTGCTGTTCACGGCCAGCAAGCTCAGCGCCGGTACGGAGCAGGAATTGCTTCAGCACGGGGATTTGAGGAGTTTATACCTGAACGAATATGCCGCCCTGGGCGGCGAGTATGGCACGATTTGGGCGGGGTATACCGTTGGCGAATTTGCCGGCGATGCGCCGGTTGAGCCGTTTACCGTGACGATGCAGGCATATTTCCTTCGTCCGCTTGCGCCTGTTTTTGCGGAGGATGACCATGAGCTGGAAAAGACGCGCACAGGCCCCATGATTTTGCTGGAGCATTTGGACGGCGCCTGTTGGCTGGCAACTCCGGCGGCGCTTCATGAGGCGCGGGATAGTGAGGAAGAAATTCCGGAGGGGATGAACCAAATTGAATACTATGCGTCGCTGAACTATTATGATATAATAGAGTCGTTTGAAGTTTCCTTCACCATCGTGCCAGACGTTGAAACCATTGCGTCCACCCGAATCGTTGGGCAGAACGTGTTTGAAACCGATGATTACCGCATGGAATTTACCAAAGCTGAATTCAACGCCGCCGGGACGGAGATTTTATGGCGCGTGTATTCCCAAACCGGCCTGCCATTTGACGAGGATTGGGTATACGATTTGGATTACGCCATATGCGTAAACGGGAAGGAGATTCCGCTGGACCGAGGCGGAGGCGGCAGTCCGGATATGAAGTATTATGAGTGCGAGGCTTGGGGAAACCCTCTGGCGGAGCTGCCCACGATTGTGGAGATTACCCCGCGCGCCGGCAATCTCATGCGCGGCAAGGGTACCGACGCCCGCATCCCCGAAGGCACGGAATTCCCCACCATGACCCTCACCCTGGAACCGGTGAAGTTGGCGCAATAATATGCCCTGATTTTTTCGCAATAAGGGAGGAAGCCTTTTGAAGAAACGGCGCTTTTGTACAATCGTGGCGGCGTTCCTGGTGTTGGCGCTTTCAGGAACGGCAATGGCAACGGGCGGCTTGTCCGTGCCGGTCGGCCAGGCCAGCGGAGAGGGCGAAAACACCTTCACCGTGCTGGAGTATACCTTTGACGGCCGGGAATTGCGGATGACTTGGGAGGCGGAAACAACGGGGGACGAGCCGCTTTTGTTTGCCACGGGCGTGCTTGATAATGACGTCGGGCCGGTGATATCATGGTACGAGGGAACAAGCTGGTATGTGCCGGTGGGTGGGGAAGACGCCGCGTGCTGTACGGGCTATGAAGCTGCGGGCTTTGACGGCGTGACTCCCTCGCGTCCATTCAATGCTACGATTGTGGGGTATTTTGTGCGTCCGCTGGTGGAGGTTGTCGATCCCGGCGCACCGGACTGTGCGCTTGAGCCCGGCGTGGAGCATACCGGCAATCTGCTCGTCCGCTCCGGGGAGTGCGTTACGCCCGTCTCCTACCTCTATTGGGAGCCGATGGAGGACGGCGGTATCTCGATTACGACCCAGGAGGATTTCATTGACGGCGATACATTGTACACCAATCCTCACAAGGATTTGGTGGAGCTGTATGCCGATATGGGCTACTTTGAGATCGTCGATATTTGCGAGGTAACCTTTCCTGTCGAACTGCCCATCGGCGAAGTCGTGGCCATGCGCGCCACAGAACTGCCCACAGTGTCGACGGAATACTACGACATCGAATTCATACGGGCAGAGTTCAGCCCCTTTGAAGCGCGGGCCGAATGGCTGGTGCGTTCCAAGACGGGGCTGGAGGTGAGGAAGGACTGGGTTTTTGACCTTCGATACGAAGTTCGCCTGAACGGAGAGCCGTTGACGGTAAGCACTGGCAGAAGAAGTAGTACGGACGAGGCGAATTGGTATCATTGCGATATGTGTACGCACGATGGATATACTGTCCCGCTTGGCGACGAGGCGGTGACGCTGGAGATCGCGCTTGCCCCGCCCGACGTGGCGACAGACGAAAGCAAGGAAAGCGAGGCGCTTCCCTGGTACGCTTTAACTCCAGTTTCTGCGCCCGAGGACGCGGAGTTCCCCACCATTACGCTGACGCTGGAGCCGGTAACCCTGGAATCGTGACCGACGCGAAAAACGCGGACAGAGGGAAGGCGTATGCACCCTTACGCCTTGACGTACCGTAGCGATCAAACCGCTTGTCTTTGTATTTTGCAAAAAAAGGAGGCCGCATGTTTGCAGCCTCCTTTTTCCCATATAGCTCAGTCATACGCGCCCGCGTCCGCCAGCGCGTCTACCACCTGCGCAAAGCCCTCGGCAATGCGCGGGCCGGGACGGCTGATCAGGTCGTCCGTCAGGGCGTAGACATGGCCTTCCTGTACGGCGCGCAGTTCGCCATAGCCGTCCAGCGCGCAGAACTGGTCTACCGTTGTGCCGTCGCCATAGTCGGAAAGGAGAATGACGTCCGGGTCGGCGGCGACGATGCCTTCCAGGCTGTACATCGGCCAGGCGTATTCGGAATCCCCGGCCACGTTTTCGCCGCCCGCCATGGCAATCAGCTCGTCGATAAACGTGCCGGGGCCGGCGCTGTAATCGCCGTATTCGCCGAAGGAAAGGGCGAAGTAAACGCTGACCGGTTCCATGTCCTCGGGCACGATGGCGGCGCTTTCGGCAAGGGAAGCATCCATTTCCGCCAGCAGCGGCGCGGCATCCGCGCCCACCACCGCGGCAATCAGGGCGATGCCCTCATACAGCTCCGCAAGGTTCGTTGGCTCCACGCACACCACGTTCAGCCCCAGCGCTTCCATCTGCTCCACCGCATCCAGCTGCAAGGTCGTAGAGGCAAAGACCACGTCCGCCCCGGAAGAAGCAATCAATTCCACATTCGGGCCGGAATAGTCTCCCATGCGGGGCAGGGCGTTGGCCTCCTCGGGGTAGTCGCTGTAAGCGTCCGCGCCCACCAGCAAATCGCCCGCGCCCAGCGCGTAGAGAATCTCGGTGTTCGCGGCGGTGAGCGACACTACGCTTTCCACCGTTTCGGGGATTTCCACCGCGCGGCCAAGGCCGTCCGTCCATTCGCCGGTGACGTAGATTTCCGTGGGGCCGTCTGCGCCGCCGACAATGCCCACGGAGCTTTCTTCCGCCAGGCCCAGCGGCACAAACAGCAGCGCAAGCACGGTCAACAGGGATAAGAGTTTGCGATTCATGGGGTTCCTCCTTCTCGCGGCCCTCCGCCGCGAAGCAAATGTATCCATCCGCGGGAAGCGCGCGGGCAGGTTTTCTGGCTCGGCATCGTCTCCCGCGCCGCCTTCCCATCCTGTGGACAGTGGCATACCGGCACGGAATCCGCCTTACAGCAGCGGGGGCTGCGCCGGTCTTTCACCGGCTTCCCTTCACCTGCGCAACGGATGAACCGATACAAGTATACGCCATTTTTCCCCAAAGCGCAAGGGGAACCGGACAGTGGCAAAAAGCGTCCAATATATATCCAATATTTACAAAGAATGGGAGGAAGGGATATGAGACGCATACTGTGCGCGCTTTTGGCGCTGCTGTTTCTGATGGGCGCAGGATTCGCGGAGGCTTCCGGGAACCTGCTGGGGTTGAGGCTGCTTGCAGGCATGACCGATGGCACGCAGAATGCGGCCATATCGCCTCTGAGTTTGCAAATGGCGCTTTCGCTGGCACGCGAGGGCGCGGTGGGGGAAACGCGCGCGGAACTGGACGCGCTGCTGGCCGGGGATGCGATCAACCTGGAGACGCTGTTGGCCAATGATGCATACACGGGAATGGATGATGGCCAGACCGGGCCGGGGCTTCGATATGCCAACGCCGGATTTGTCAAGCAGGAGTTTGAAATTTTGCCGGAGTATAAGGCACGCGTGGACGCGGAATGGTTCCCGTTGGATGAAGATGTGGAAGTTATCAACGCTTGGGTGCGGAAGAACACCAACGGCCTGATTGACAAGCTGCTGGAAGGCCCATTGCCGCCGGAAACAGCGCTGTGCCTGGTCAACGCCCTGTCGCTGGAAGCGGGATGGGCCGAGCCGTTTTCGCAGGATGACACTTCGCAAGGCGTGTTCTTTTCTCCGAACGGAGAAATAGAAACCGACTTCATGTATATTGAGCACACTTTCCGCTACGGCGAACGCGACGGCGCGCAAATCGTCCGCCTGCCCTATGCAGGCATGCCGCTTGCGATGTATGTCATTCTGCCCGAGGCAGGCGGCGTGTCCCAAACGCTGGAGACGCTCGCCAACGAAAGCATGGGTTATTTTTCGGATATGACTGCCGGTCCGGAAGTTCATCTGACGCTGCCGAAGTTTTCCCTTTCATACGATGGGTCGCTCATGGAGGGACTCAAGGCGCAGGGGTTGGACATCGCTGCTAGAAGGGGCGCGGATTTTTCTGCCATGTGCGCGGACGGGCGGCTCTATATCGACGATGTGATCCAAAATGTGCGTATTGATGTGGACGAAGAAGGCACCAGCGCAGCGGCGGCCACAGTGTTGGTGATAGAAGCCTATTTCGGATACGGCGAGACGGCTGAAAGCGTGGAAATGAACGTCAACCGCCCCTTCATCATCGTCATCGGCGGAGAAGATGGCGGCATCATCGCTTTTGCGGCGGTGGTGGCGGAAGTCTAGGGAGGGATACGGATGAAAAGGATTTTGTGCGCGCTTCTGGCATTGCTGTTGCTGACGGGCGCGGGCTTGGCGGAGGCTTCTGGGAACCTGCTGGGGTTGAGGCTGCTTGCGGGCATGACCGACGGCACGCAGAATGCGGCCATATCGCCTTTGAGCTTGCAAATGGCGCTTTCGCTGGCGCGTGAGGGCGCGGCAGGGGAGACGCGGGCGGAGTTGGACGCGCTGCTGGCCGGGGATGAAATCAACCTGGAGGCGCTGTTGGCCAACGCGCGCTATGCGGATAGCTATGCCTGGGAGGGCGCTGACGCGGTTGCGCCCGGGCTGCAATACGCCAACGCCGCTTTCGTTGCCCCGGGCGTGGAAATTCTGCCGGAGTACAAAGCGCGCGTGGACGCGGAATGGTTCCCGCTGGATGAAGATGTGGAAACCATCAACGCCTGGGCGCGGGAAAACACCAATAGCCTGATCGACAAGCTGCTGGAAAACCCGCTGCCGCTGGACATGGCGCTGTGCCTGGTCAACGCCCTGTCGCTGGAAGCGAAGTGGGAGCAGCAGTTTTTGGAGGAGGATACCTATTCAGGCGCTTTTTTCGCCCCGGAAGGTGAGACGGAGGCAGACTTTATGTACGCCGAAAGCGATTTCCTCTATGGCGAACGCGACGGCGCGCAGCTCGCCTGCCTGCCCTACGAGGGCACGACGCTTGCCATGTATGTGATTCTGCCCGAGGTGGGTGGCGTCCCGGCAGCGCTGGAAGCCCTGGCGCGCGAAGGCACGGCCTACTTTGCGGACATGAATTACGATTCCGAGGTGCATCTCTCCCTGCCCAAATTTTCCCTCTCCTATGGCGGTTCGCTGATGGACGGCCTGAAGGCGCAGGGAATGCAGATTGCTACCGGTGCAGACGCGGACTTTTCCGCGATGTGCGCAAACGCACCGCTCTATATCAGCAACGTCATTCAAAACGTACGCATTGACGTGGACGAAAAAGGCACCAGCGCGGCGGCAGTGACGGCGCTGTGGATGTGCGGAGCCGCCATGCCCGAGGAAGAACCGGAGTTTGTGGAGATGAAGGTGAACCGCCCCTTCATCATCGTCATCGCCGATCTGGACAGCAAGGCCATTGCCTTCGCGGCGGTGGTGGCGGAGGTGTAGTTTTGTAAATGCAAAGATATGCAGGGAGGGAAACCATGCATACATGTGAACCTGTTTACAGAAGAAAATACAAAACGAAATGGGATATGGCCAATGTTCTGGGCTTTTTAAGCAGGAAAAATATCTATGATTTATGGGAATACAGATTTGAATGTATTGAAGGACAGTATTATTTAACGATTCTCAGCAAACGCATTGGTGATGGGCATTATAAAATAACACTTTGCGCCATGTCTGATAATACAACGGTATTTGAAGTCAGCGGCAATTCGTTCCTGGGCGCGGTTTATGATACAGATATGGATAAATTCTTTGCTCAAAAACTGGATGCCAGTCCATTGAAAGACGATGTTCCCAAGGTATGATTTCCATAAGAGACACTGGCAACCGCCCCGGCGTCACATCGGAACGGTTGCTTACCGGATTGTATCTATTTCTGCAAAAAAGACAGCGCCGGAGAGACAGAATTCCGTCCTGAGACCGCACGAACATCCATGACAGGCCGTGGGACGGGCGTAGGGTTGCGCGGGGCATGGGGAAACCGGGCGCCGTCCATGCTGCGCCGCCGTACTGCCAAACGGCCCGCGCCCGGATGTTCAACTGTTTTCGTCTCCCCGTATGCCGGCCGTCATGGATATGAGCCGTTCGGAGCTGATTGACCAGCTGGAAATACGAGGGCTTTACACCAGCGAGCAGGCCGCGTATGGGGCGGCTGCAGCTGGAAAATAGGCGCAATCCTGATGCGTGACGCGGCGTGGGAAGGCAGGTCCTGCGCCGTTTTTGCGCGCAAAAGAGCCGCCCCACAGATGGGGGCGGCTGCAGCAATGCCTTACTTCGCGTTCTTTTCGTTGATCGCGGCCTGTGCGGCGGCAAGGCGGGCGATCGGCACGCGGAACGGAGAGCAGGAAACGTAGTTCAGGCCCAGCTTGTGGCAGAACTCGATGGACGACGGGTCGCCGCCATGCTCGCCACAGATGCCCAGCTTGATGTCCGGACGGGTCTTGCGGCCCAGAGTCACGGCCATCTCAATCAGACGGCCAACGCCCACCTGGTCCAGCTTGGCGAAGGGATCGAACTCGTAGATCTTATTCTCATAGTACGCGCCGAGGAACTTGGCGGCGTCGTCGCGGCTGAAACCGAAGGTCATCTGCGTCAGATCGTTGGTGCCGAAGGAGAAGAACTCGGCTTCCTTGGCGATCTCGTCGGCGGTGACAGCGGCGCGCGGGATCTCGATCATCGTGCCGATGTGGTACTTCATATCCAGGCCGGACTCGGCGATCAGCTCGTCGGCGACCTTCACAACCACGTCCTTGACATACTTCAACTCGCGGGCCTCGCCGACCAGCGGGATCATGATCTCAGGCGTGATGTTGTACTCGGGATGCTCGCGGCTGACATTGATGGCGGCGCTGATGACGGCGCGGGTCTGCATCTCGGCGATGCAGGGGTACGTGACGGCCAGACGGCAGCCGCGATGGCCCATCATCGGGTTGAACTCGTGCAGGCTATCGACGGTTTCCTTCAGCTCGTCCACGGAAATCTTCATTTCCTTGGCCAGATCCGCGATATCCTCCTCGCGGGTGGGCAGGAACTCGTGGAGCGGCGGGTCAAGGTAACGCACGGTCATCGGACGGCCTTCGAGCACGCGGTACATGGCCTCGAAGTCGCTCTGCTGATAGGGCAGCAGCTTGTTCAGGGCCATCTTGCGGGACTCGACGGTCTTGGCCACGATCATCTCGCGCATGGCGCGGATGCGGTCGCCCTCGAAGAACATGTGCTCGGTGCGGCACAGGCCGATGCCCTCCGCGCCGAACTTCACAGCCTGCGCCGCGTCGCGCGGGTTGTCGGCGTTGGTACGGATGGTCAGCTTGCGGGCCGCGTCTGCCCAAGCCATGAAGCGGCCGAAATCGCCGGAGATAGTAGCTTCGACGGTGGGGATGGCTTCGCCATAAATCTTGCCGGTGGAGCCGTCCAGGGAGATCCAGTCGCCCTCGGCATAGGTTTTGCCGCCCAGCTCGAAGCAGCCTTCACGCATCTTGATTTCCGAGCAGCCGGAAACGCAGCAGGTGCCCATGCCGCGGGCAACCACAGCCGCGTGAGAGGTCATGCCGCCGCGCACGGTGAGGATGCCCTGCGAGGAAACCATGCCCTCGATGTCTTCCGGAGAGGTCTCCAGACGGACGAGGATGACCTTGTGGCCCTTCTCAGCCCACTTGGTAGCGTCCTCGGCGGTGAATACCACCTGACCGCAGGCGGCGCCCGGAGAGGCGGCCAGACCAGAGCCGATGACCTTGGCGGCCTTCAGAGCTTTGGGGTCGAACATCGGGTGCAGCAGGCTGTCCAGCTGTTTGGGTTCGACGCGCAGAACGGCTTCTTCTTCGGTAATCATACCCTCGTCCACCAGATCGACGGCGATCTTCAGGGCGGCGGCGGCGGTGCGCTTGCCGTTGCGGGTTTGCAGCATGTAGAGCTTGCCGTTCTCAATGGTGAACTCCATATCTTGCATGTCGCGGTAATGGTTTTCGAGGTTATGCGCGATGCTCTGGAACTGCTCGTAAACCTCGGGCATGTCCTCCTTCAATTTGGCGATGGGGCTGGGCGTGCGCACGCCGGCCACAACGTCTTCGCCCTGGGCATTGATGAGGTACTCGCCAAACAGAGCCTTTTCGCCGGTGGCGGGGTCGCGGGTGAAGGCGACGCCGGTGCCGGAATTCTCATTCAGGTTGCCGAACACCATTGGCTGCACGTTGACGGCGGTGCCCCAGCTGTAGGGGATGTCGTTCATGCGGCGATAGACGTTGGCGCGGGGATTGTCCCAGGAACGGAACACGGCCTTGACCGCTTCCATGAGCTGTTCCTTGGGATCGGTGGGGAAATCGGTGCCTTTTTGCTCGTGGTAATACGCCTTGAAGCGGGAAACGAGCTCCTTCATGTCGTCCACGTCCAGGTCGATATCCTCCGTGATGCCCTTGGCTTCCTTGACCTCGTCGATGATGACTTCAAAGGTCTTCTTCGGAATCTCCATCACCACGTCGGAGAACATCTGGATGAAGCGGCGGTAGGAGTCGTAGACAAAGCGCTCGAACTTGGGATCGGGGTTGCCGGCGATGAGGCCCGCGGCCACCTCGTCGTTGAGGCCGAGGTTGAGGATGGTGTCCATCATGCCGGGCATGGAAGCGCGCGCGCCGGAGCGCACGGAGACCAGCAGAGGGTTCTTGGGGTCAGCAAACTTCTTGCCGTTGATCTGTTCGATCTTGGCAAGCGCGGCGTCGATCTGTTCCTGGATGTCTGCGCCGATGGTCTTGCCATCGTCGTAGTAGCGGGTGCAGGCTTCGGTGGTGACTGTGAAGCCCTGGGGCACCGGCATACCCAGCGCGGTCATTTCCGCAAGATTCGCGCCTTTGCCGCCCAGCAGGTTGCGCATGGTGGCATTACCCTCGCTGAAAAGATAGACATACTTTGTCGTCATAGTATTCCTCCCTAGATACAAAATTCACACGAGATTAAAGGCACTTTATTCTAACAGCATTATGGCCAAAAAGGCAAGCATATAATGGTTAAATTCCGCCTTTTTCAACAATTTTTGGTGGAAAACGTGCCTTGTGCTATTGACGAACGCGCCAGTTTGGGACATAATGATAATGGGCGGAGTTTGCGAGTTTTGGAGGCAACAATGGCGCACAGAATCGTTTCAGTGGATGCGGGCAGCCTGGCGGAGGAGATGGGCGTGTGTGCGGGCGACGAGCTTGTCGCCGTCAACGGCGAAACCATCGTCGATCTTCTGGACTACGAGGCGCTCTGTGCCGAGAGCCGCGTGCGCCTGCTTCTGCGCAGGGATGGCGAGGAGACGGAGTACGACGTGGAAAAGGACGAATACGAGCCCTTGGGCTTAAACTTTGCCCAGCCGCTGATGTCGCCCACGCGCCTGTGCTGCAATCGCTGTCTGTTCTGCTTTGTAGACCAGCTCCCGCAAAACGCGCGGCCTTCGCTGCGCGTCAAGGACGACGACTGGCGCATGAGCATGATGATGGGCAATTATGTTACCCTCACCAACGTTTCCGACCGCGAGCTTGAGCGCATCATTCGCCGCCATGCCTCGCCGCTGTATATTTCCGTGCATGCCATAGACCCGCAGCTGCGCAGCCACATTCTTGGCACGCCGCGGGGCGCGCGCCTGCCCGGGCAGCTGCAAAAACTGGCGGCGGGAGGCATTGCGTTTCATACCCAGGCGGTGCTCTGCCCGGGCCTGAATGACGGCGCGGCGCTGGAGGAAACCATCCGGACGCTTGCGCGAATGTATCCGGCGGCGCGTTCGCTTGCGCTGGTGCCGGTGGGCTTGACCGGGCATCGTGAGGGTCTGTGCCCGCTGCATAAATATACGCGAGAGGAAGCGCGCGCGGTGCTTGAAACCGCCGGGCGGTGGCGAAATAGGTTGCTCGGGGAACTGGGCACGCGCTTTGTGTTCCCCTCGGATGAGTTTTATCTCGCCGCGGACATGCCCCTGCCCGAGGATGAGGAATACGAAGATTACGGGCAGATTGACGACGGCGTGGGCATGCTGCGCCTGCTGGAAACGGAATTTGCCCAGGCTTACGCGGAGCTTCCCAGGGCCATGCAAGCGCCGGGGGGCGTGACGAAAGTGACGCTCGCCTGCGGCGTTTCGGCGGGGGCGTTTTTTGCGCAGATGCTTGCGCGGCATCCAGTGGCAGGCGTTTCGGTGGCCGTGAAGCCGCTTGAAAACGGTTTTTTCGGGCCTTCGGTAACGGTCAGCGGCCTGCTCACCGGCGGCGACCTCATCCGCGGCCTGCGCGGGGACGAGAGCGCGGCGGTGCTGATTACGGTGTGCATGCTGCGCGATGGGGAAAATGTTTTTTTGGACGATATGACGCTGGAGCAAGTCTCCCGCGCCCTCGGCAAGCCGGTGATCCCGGTGGGCCGGAGCGGGGAGGAACTGCTCCAGGCGATTGTGGAGGCGGGCAAATGGCAAGGCCGTTAGTGGCGATTGTGGGCCGCCCAAACGTGGGCAAGTCCACCTTTTTCAACCAGATGGCGGGCAGGCGCATCGCCATTGTCGAAGACACTCCTGGCGTCACGCGCGACCGCGTGTATGCCGATTGCGAGTGGCAGAACCATAAATTCACGCTTATTGATACCGGCGGCATCGACCCCCGAAGCGAGGACCCGCTGCTCACGCAGATGCGCCGCCAGGCGGAGATTGCCGTGGAGACGTGCGACGTAATCCTCTTCTTCGTGGACGGCCGCCAGGGCCTGACCGCCGACGACGAGGATGTAGCCGACATGCTCCGCAAGAGCGGCAAGCCGGTCATGGTGGTGGTCAACAAGATCGACAACGTGCGCATGATGGATGAAATCTATGATTTCTACCAGCTCGGCATGGGCGACCCCATCGGCATTTCCTCGGTCAACCTGCTCAACTTCGGCGACCTGCTCGAAGCGCTGTGCAACCTGTTCCCCGACCCGGACGAGGCGGGGGAGGAGGACAAGGCCGTGTCCATTGCCGTGGTGGGCAAGCCCAATGTGGGCAAAAGCTCACTGGTCAACCGCCTGCTGGGCGAGGAGCGCGTGATGGTTTCCGATATTGCCGGCACCACGCGCGACGCCATCGACACCCGTTTTACCAACGGCGAGGATACGTTCGTCATCATCGACACCGCCGGCATCCGCCGCAAGCGTGCCATCGAACAGCAGTCGCTGGAGCGCTACAGCGTGGTGCGCGCCCTGGCGGCCATCGACCGCTGCGACGTGGCGCTTTTGCTCATTGACGCCACCCAGGGCGTCACCGAGCAGGATACCAAGATCGCCGGTTATATTGACGAGTGCGGCAAGGCGGCGGTCATCTGCGTCAACAAGTGGGACGCGGTGGAAAAGGAAACGGGCACGCTGGAAAAGTACGTAAAGGACGTGCGCGAACAGCTCAAGTTCATGGCCTACGCGCCGGTGCTGTTCATTTCCGCCAAGACCGGCCAGCGGGCAAACCGCGTGCTGGACGCGGTGCGCTCGGTGTATGCCGAGGCCACCCGGCGCGTCACCACCGGCGTTTTGAACGACGTCATGGCCGACGCGCAGGCGGCGCTGCAGCCCCCGGCCACCTCAGGCCGCCGGTTGAAGATTTACTACGCTACGCAGCAGGCCGTGCAGCCGCCCACGTTCGTTCTGTTCGTCAACGATCTGGAGCTGATGCACTTTTCCTACGAGCGTTATCTCGAAAACCAGTTCCGCAAATCGTTTGGCTTCGAGGGTACGCCCCTGCGGTTTATTCTCCGGGAACGGTCGAAAAAAGAGGACTGACCGGAGCGGTTTTCCATCTATGAATTATGCGGAGGGATGGCTATGGTCTGGCGTTATGCGGTGATCGTCGTCGTGGGATACCTCTTGGGGAATATCTCGATGGGCCTCATCGTGTCCGAACGCTATCATATGGATATACGCGAGCATGGCAGCGGCAACGCGGGTACTACAAACGTCCTGCGCACGCTGGGCTGGCTGCCCAGCGCCATGACGCTGGTGGGCGATGTGCTCAAATCGTTTGCGGCCTCCATGCTGGGTAAGTGGCTGGCGGGCGATATCGGGTTGCTGGTGGGTGGCTTCATGGCCGTGCTCGGCCACAACTGGCCGGTATTCAACGGCTTTCGCGGCGGCAAGGGCATGGCGGCTTCGCTAGGCATGCTCTTTGCGCTCAACTGGGCGCTGGCGCTGGGGCTTTTGGGGCTGGAAGTGCTGGTGGCCGGGCTGACGGGTTATGTGTCTGTGGCCTCGCTGGTCACTTCCGTGGCCTTTCCCATCGCCGCGGGCATCATCTACCGGGACAGCCCCGATTTCTGGTTCTATCTGATTTATTCCATCCTGCTGGCGGCCGTCACCATTTTCAGCCACCGCTCCAATATCAAAAGGCTTTTGAGCGGCACGGAAAACCGCATCAATTTTAAGAAAATCAAGGTAAAACCCGACGAAAAGACGAAAGGATGAAACACATGGCAAGCAAATACCTCATCGGTCTGGACATAGGTACATCCGGCGCGAAGTGTATCCTGGTGGACGACCAGGGCGCGGTGCTCGCCTCCTCCACGCAGGAATATCCCCTTTACACGCCCCGGCCCGGCTGGGCGGAGCAGAACCCCGAAGACTGGTGGGACGCGGTGGTGCGCGGCCTGAAGGTCATCCTGCCCAAGGCCAACGTGCCCAAAGACCAGATTGCAGGCGTGAGCTTTTCCGGGCAGATGCACGGCCTGGTGGCGCTTGATAAGGACCTGAACGTCATTCGTCCGGCCATTCTCTGGTGCGACAGCCGCACCCAGAAGCAGTGCGACTGGATTACCGAGAAAGCCGGTGGGCTTTCCGGCTTGCTTTCCTACACCAATAATCAGATGTTGGCTGGCTACACCGGCGGCAAGCTGATCTGGTTCAAGGAAGAAGAACCGGAGCTGTTTGCGAAGATGTGGCGCTTTGTCTGCCCGAAGGACTATATCCGCCTCAAGGTTTGCGGTGAGCTGGCCATCGACGCTTCCGACGCCTCCGGCACGGGCTTTTTCAACACCCGCGAGCGCGTGTGGGCCGACGATCTCATCGCCCTGGCCGGACTTGACAAGGCCATTTTCCCGGACGTGCTGGAATCGACCGATCTGGCCGGCCGTGTCACCCGCGCCTGCGCCGAGGAAACGGGTCTGCCTGAGGGCCTGCCCGTCTATGCCGGCGGCGGCGACGCGGTGATTCAGACCACCGGCGCGGGGCTGGTCAAGCCCGGCGTGGTGGGCGTGGTCATCGGCACGGCCGGCAACGTCTCCATGGCGCTGGACAAGTACTTTGACAACCCCAAGGGCGCTTTGCAGATGTTCTGCAACAACGCTCCCGGCCTGTGGCAGGCCATCGGCTGCACGCTGGCGGCGGGCGGCAGCTACCGCTGGTACCGCGATACGCTGTGCGAGCACCTGAAGGAAATGGCCGCGCAGGGCAAGGGCAACGTCTACGACCTGATGGGCGATTTGGCCGCCCAGTCCAAACCCGGCGCAAACGGCGTGCTGTTCGCCCCCTATATGTCCGGCGAGCGCTGCCCGTATCCGGACCCGAACGCGCGCGGCGTGTTCTACGGCCTGTCGCTTTCCTCCACCCGCGCCGACATCACCCGCGCGGTCATGGAGGGCGTGACCTATTCGCTCAAGCAGGTCGCAGACCTGATGGATGGCTTTGTGCCCATCGAAAAGGTCTATTCCTCCGGCGGCGGCTCGGTGTCCCCGCTGTGGCGGCAGATGCAGGCCGACATCTTCGATCTGCCGGTGTACACCATGTCTGCTTCCGGCGAGGGCGGCGCTTACGGCGCGATCCTGGTTGCTGGCGTGGGCGCGGGCGTTTGGGGCAGCCTTGAGGAAGCGGCCTCCATCATCCACCCCGAAACCGAGACCCTGCCCATCCGCGAAAACCAGAAGGCTTATCAGGACGCCTACGGCCTCTATTGCGAGCTGTACGGCGCGCTCAAGCCCGTCTACGACAAGGGCGCGGCGCTGGAATTGTAAGGTTTCGCGCGGGCATATTTTTGGGGCCGACGGCCATTTTGCCGCCGGCCCTGCGTATATTTCCGGGGAGGTGCGCATGAAAAAACTTCTCTGTATGCTGCTGCTTGCCTGCCTTGCCCTGACCGGCTGCGCCGCCGAAAGCGCGGATACCGGCGGGGACGAACTGACGGCGGTATTCCTGGACGTGGGCAAGGCCGACGCCATCCTGCTTTACAACGGCGAAATGGCGGCGCTCATCGACGCAGGCGAAAACGACGATGGCGACGCGGTCGTGGAAGCGATACGCGCTCGGGGCATCGAGCGCCTTGACCTGATGATTATCACCCACTTTGACAAAGACCACGTCGGCGGCGCGGACAAGGTGCTCGAACAAATAGAGGTCGCGCGCGTGCTGGAGCCGGGCTACGAAAAGGATTCCAAACAGGTTCGTCAATACCGCGAGGCGCTCGCTGCGGCGGGGGTGGAGGCCGAAGCCCTGACGGAGAACGTCGAGTTCACGCTCGGCGGCTGTGGTTTCGCCATCGACGTGGCCAACGCGGACGACTACGGCTCGGACGAGGAGAATGACTTTTCCCTCGTCACGCGCCTTACCCATGGCGGCGTGCGCTTCCTCTTTGCGGGCGACGCCGAGAACGCCCGCCTTGCCGAACTGCTTGACGAGGGCGATCTGGACAGCGACGTGCTCAAAGTGCCCCATCATGGCCGCTACGAGCGCCTGAGCGCGGCCTTCTTCGCCGCCGTGTCGCCGCAGTACGCCGTCGTCGCCAGCAGTCAGGACGACCTGGAGGACGCTGAAACCGTCTACGCCCTGCAGGCTGCGGGCGCGCAGGTGCTGCTCACCCGCAACGGCGCGGTGGAGATCGTCAGCGACGGAGAGTCGGCGCGGCTGGCGCGGCCGTGAAAACAGTTGTCCCAAAGCATACCCAGAAGGAACCGTCGCACGGTTTCTTCAGCTTGTCCCAAAATGGTCGCATCAAGCGGCCATTTCTGATATACTGGATACGGGTGAAGAAAATGCTGAAGAAACAGAACAGCGGCAGGCAATCGAGATGCTGAGCACAGACATGCTGGTGCCCAGGGATCATCTGTTATAAATTCCCTTCCGGCTTCTCAGCCATACCTTGTTACGATACGTGGCGCTGATGGAATGCTTAGAGAAATCAGTGTGTACGAAATCTAAACGTGGAGAGAGGAAAGCATTTGTAAATGCGGAAAAAACGTGGGTGGGGAGACAAAAAAATACTGGATGTGACAATCAAGGAGCTATGCCTCTATTTGGGTTTGGCTTTATGCTGCGAAATCTTCGGGGTTATTGTAGCGAACTATTATATCGACCGATATAGTGGCGAACATTTTTTCACGGTGGGTATATTGGAAAGCGTTTCCTTTGAATCGCGCAAAAGCGAATATAAAATCGAGTTACGAATGGGTGGAAAACAATATGAAATCTCAAGGCCCTACAACATACCGTCGTATAACTATGGCATAGAGGGTGACAGTGCGTTGGACGCTATGCGTGAGCTGCAAGCGCAACTGGAAGGTAACATTGGCAGAGAGATACGCATTGAGTATATTGAGCATAGGAATCAAATTTTAGGACTCACTATTGGAGATACGGAGTACATAAATGCCGACGCAGCGCTGAAAGATTTCACTGCGGCAGAGAGATCTGTGCGCAATATTTTTCTTGCAGCTTTCGTCATAACCTTTGTCCCGTTTGTCATGATACTATTCCGCTTACTGCATGAGAAAAATTTCGATGAGTCGCGATAAAAAGTATCTGATATACTTTGAACCGCACTTGGTAGAGCTTGGATGGCGCAACGTACATCCAAGGCAAATGGCGCGATAGCGCAACCACCAGCATACTCAACAGGTGATGGCCTTTATTGTTTTTTTCCTCTTCGTGCCTTCCGCCTGCGATTCAGCTATCTTCGCTGTGTTGCGTTGGGGCTTTTTGACAGACTAAAGGAACCGCCGTGCGGTTCCTTTTGGCATCGTGAGATTTTCAGCAGTGCGCGTCCATCATGCAGCGCATCAGGCGCGCCTGGTCGTTCGGGTTTTCGGCAAGCACTTCCAGCGCGGGGATTTCCCGCGGCCGCAGCGGCGCGCCGTAGGTGAGCATCTGTGCGGCCACCGGCTTGAAGTCGCGGCGCGCACCTTGGCCGTCCAGGTAAGAAACCGCTCCCTCGCACTCGCCGACCTTGCGGAAAAGCGCGTCGGGATTTTGAACATTGACAAATAACACACAAATCCCTCCCATGGCCTTGTTTTGCATACCATCCTGTGGTACAATGGAAGCATACCGCATATTTTTGCGGTAATCAACGAATATAGCGACGAATAAAGGTAAAATACAGACGAAAGGCGGCGGCATATGATTTACCACCCTTCGGAATTGGCTTTGGATGGGCGGCAGCAGGAAAAGCTGCTGGGCTACGATCCGGATTTCCCCTATACCGCGCTGGATTGTGCGTTCGACCGCTATGTGGGCCGCTGCGTGGATTGGCACTGGCATGCGACGCTGGAGGTGAACGTCTGCGTCGAGGGCGTTCTCAAAACCTCCACCCAGCGCGGTGAATACCTCGTCAGGCCGGGCGAGGGCATTCTGGTCAACGCCAATGTGTTGCACCGCAACGACGCCTTGGATGGCGCGGCCGGTGTGCGCGTACACACGCATATATTTGACCGCGGCATGTTGGCCGCGTCGGAACGGGCCATGCGCCGTTATGTGCTGCCGGTGGCAGAATGCGTGCAGATTGACGTGTTGCCGCTCTCGCGCGCGGACGCGGCGCAGCGTGCCATACTCGATTTGCACGCGCGCGCATTCGCTGCCGCTGGAGAGGAGGCGCCGGGATATGAGCTGGAGATCTGCGCCCTGCTCACGCAGGCATGGCGAGGCATATACGCCTTGGCGCAGCCTATGCTCGACGCGCGGCGCGGCGTTTTCAGGCCGGAAAACATACGCCTGAAGCAGATGCTGGCCTATATTTACGAGCACTATGCCGAGGACATTTCCCCTGCGGAAATTGCGGCGGCGGCGGGCGTATGCGAGCGCGAATGCTTCCGCTGCTTCAAACAGGAATTGGGCACCACGCCGCTTTCCAGCCTCACGGACTATCGCCTGCGCAGGGCGGCGGCGCTTCTGCGCGAAACAAACCTGTCCGTTACCGAAATCGCTACCGCCTGTGGCTTTGCCACCGCCAGCTATTTTGGCAAGGTCTTTCGCCGCCGCATGAACCTTTCACCGCTTCAGTATCGCCGGGGTTAAGAGCAGCGTATTTTTTAGCTTGCCGTTTTTGCACATATGTGATAAAATAGGAATATAGCGATTATTTTTCAAGAATACTTGGGAATATATTGACAAAAAAAGGAAAATACCGACTGGATAGCAAAAATCGTAGGCAAAGTACCAATGGAGGCAGACCCATGCAGGCTTTTGTGGAAGTGATGAGCGACGGTTCGGAGCATGTTTTGTACAATCGTCCCGGCTTTGCGGTGTTCACACGCCGGGAGCGGATGTCCGCCTTTTCCAAAGGGCGCGTCCTCTGCCACTGGCATGAAGATTTGGAATTCCTGGCCGTGCGCCAGGGCCGCATGCGCTATTCCGTCAACGGCGAATTCTTTGAAATCGGGGAAGGGGAGGGCCTGTTCATCAATTCCTGCCATATGCACAGTTTTGAATGCCTGCGGGGCGCGGACTGCGCGTTTTCCTCGCTGTTGGTGCATCCATCCGTGCTGGGGGCAAACGCTTATCTGCGGGAAAACTTTGTCCGTCCGCTTTCGCGCAACGATGCCATTGCCTGTTTGACGTTGAATGCCGCCACGGGCTGGCAGGAGACGATTCTGCGCGACGTATGCGCGGCCTGCGAGATCATGGAGGGCGACGACCCCGCGGCCGAGCTTTCCGTGATGAGCCTGGCCTTTGAAGCCGCCGCCCTGCTCACGCGCCATATGCCCGCCCCCGGCCCTTTGGCCATGGCGACGGACCGGCGTTCGCTGGCCCTGCGGCAAATGCTCGGCTTTGTGCAGCGGCACTATTCGGAAAAGATAGCCATTGGCGATATTGCCGCCGCCGGAGGGCTTTCGGTCAGCGCCTGCTGCGACATTTTTCGCCGGCATACCGGCCAGACGCCCGGAGGCTACCTCACCCGTTACCGCCTGCAAAAAGGCATGGAGCAGCTGCAAAACCCCAACCTGTCGGTGGCGGAGGTAGCGCGCTGCGTGGGCTTTGCCAGCGCCAGCTACTTTACAGAGTGCTTCAAGCGGTATTTGCACACCACGCCGTTGGCCTATCGCCGCGACGCCGGGGCAGAGCGGGCCGCTGGTCTTTGAAAGAATTTTAAGAAGGGGGAAAGAGCATGGAGTACAGAATACTGCCGCATGGTGGAGAGAAGATTGGCGTCATCGGCATGGGCACAAGCTCCCTGCACGAAGCCGGGGAGAACGCCGTAGCCGTGGTAGAGGCGGCGCTGGCAAAGGGCGTCAATTACATCGACCTTGCCGCCGCTGAAGGCGCTTCTCTGGAGGCCGTGGCCACGGCCCTGCGCGGCCGCCGCGGGGACGCGCTTTTACAGGTGCACTTCGGCGCGCTCTACGAAAACGGTACATACGGCTGGACGCGGGACCTTGAGGCGATCCGCCGCACTTTCCGCTGGGAGACGGAGACGCTCGGCCTGCAATACGCGGACATGGGATTTTTGCACTGCGTGGACGACCCGGACGATTTGGAAACCGTGCTCCATGGCGGCCTGCTGGACTACTTGCGCGCCCTCAAGGCCGACGGCCTGGTTCGCCATATCGGCTTTTCCTCGCATGACCCCCAAATCGCCCGCCGCATACTTGATACGGGCGAAATTGATATGTTCATGTTCAGCATCAACCCCGCTTACGACTACCAGAAGGGCGAATACGGCATTGGCGAGGTGGAAGGCCGCGCCGCCCTTTACCGGGATTGCGAGCGCGCCGGGGTGGGCATTTCGGTGATGAAGCCCTTTGGCGGAGGACAGCTCCTAGACGCGGGTACATCGCCCTTCCAGCGGGCGCTGACAAAAAACCAGTGCCTGCAATACGCCCTCGACCGCCCGGCGGTGATGACGGTGCTGCCCGGCGTGCGCAACATGGACGACCTGGAAAGCGTGCTTTCCTATCTGGACGCATCCCGCGAGGAACGCGATTATTTCGTCATCGGCGAATTTACGCCGCAAAACGCCTGGGGCAACTGCGTCTATTGCAACCACTGCCAGCCCTGTCCGGCCAGTTTGAACGTAGGGCTTATCAACAAGTATTACGACCTGGCCCGCATTGGGGACGCGCTGGCGAAGGAACACTACCATAAATTGAACCTCCATGCGGGCGACTGCCTGCACTGCGGGCACTGCGAGCGGCGCTGCCCTTTCCACGTCAAGCAGATGGAGCGCATGGATGAGATTGCCGCCTATTTCGGCATGTAGGTCAGGCGAAACCCGGCTGGACGCCGCGCCATGTTCCGTATACCAATTTCAATGGCCGGAGGGGAACCCCCTCCGGCCTCAGAGCGCTGACAAAGCCTGCAAACGCAAAAATTGCCCTGATGAAAGAGAAATCAGGGGCAATTTTTGCTTCCTGCGTCAGCTGCACAAGCAGCCTGCGGTCACTTACGTCCATGTAAGCTCCCTTGCCTGCAAGTTTGCTTCCTTGTCTTGCGGGCTTTTGTATCCCTCTGGCAGTCTGTTGACTTTGTCAACATCCTGTGGCCGGAGGGAAACCCCTCCGGCCTTCGTTATTTTTCTTCGGGTCGGGCGACGCCAAAGACGATCATATTCCAAAGTTGCTCCGCTTCCTGTGGGGCAGGGTCGGCGCTGTAACCCGCCAACAGTTCCCAAAACAGGGATTCAACGCTTTCAAAATAGCGTATGGCCTCTGCCGCGTCCAGACCCGGGCGCAGGGGAAGATGCGGAACTGTCCGCCGCAAAAATGTCTGGTTGACCTCCTGCAAGGGGCGGCGCAATGTGCGAATGCGCTCGCGCAGGTGTTTTGGAGGATGCAGCAGCGCGTTTTCAAAGACATTTCTCTCCAGCGGCCGTGCGCGGAAAAAGTCCTCCCGGCAGAAGAAATAATCGCGGATGGAGCTGGCAACGCCCCGTTCGGCCGGCATTGCGAGTTTTTGCTCCAGATACGCGCGCAAATCGCGGAACACGGATTCCACGCACAGTAAAAACAGCTCGTCCCGATTGGAAAAGTAATGATATAGAACGCCTTTGGAAAGATGATGGCGCGCGCAAAGGCTATCCATGGTTACATTTTCATAGCCGTTTGCCCCAAATTCCTCCATGGCCGCATTTAAGATTTCCCGTATGCGTCGTTCGCGGCGTTCTTCTTGCTTCATGCATCCACCCGCTTATTGATTTCCCCAGCCCATTCAAATCCCTTCTTGGCGACGAATACGGCGATGATTTCATTAATGACTGCTGCAGCCGCGATGGTACCCTGAATGATCGAGGCGCACTCCGGGGCGGGCCCGCTCAATACGGATACGGCAATGCCGGTAAACACCAGCGAAACGCCCGAGTGCGGCAAAAGCGTAAAGCCCAGATAACGGCGCACAGTGTCTGGCGCGCCAGTCGCGCGCGCGCCAATATATGCGCCCGAGTATTTGCCAATGGCGCGGGAGACGATGTATACCGCCGTATAAACGCCTGCCCCGAAGATGAGATGGTAATCCAGGGGCGCGCCCAGATTGAGGATGGCCACAATCAGCGCCAGGCCGATGACGGGGTTCATGACGTCCATGATGTCCGAAAGCTGTTCCTCGGAAATCATATTGGCAAATACCGTGGAGAAAGACATGCCAATCAGCATGAAATTGATCACCGGCATGGGCAGTACCGATTCGTTCAGATACATGCCGATCGCCCAGGAAAGGAGCAGCATGGCAACCATGACCGCGACCGAGGCCTTTTTCCCCTTGACCAGCCGCAGGAGCTTCCCGGTGATAAAACCGGTGATAATGCCCAGAAATACCGGCAGGAACACATAAAACAGCATTGCGAAGACGGAAATTCCCTGCGTGGAAATGCCGGCGCTTACCAGGGCGATGACAGTAAAAAATACCGCCGCGCCCACCAGGTCGTCCAGCGCGGCCATGGGGATGAGCGTATTGGTCACCGGCCCGGCGGTTTTCATATCATTGACGATGGAAAGCGAGGGAGCGGGCGCCGTAGCCAATGCGATGCCGCCGAACATGAAGGCAAGGTACACCGGCACGCCGCTGAAATAGAAGATTACCCCGAAAACAAGGCTGACCACCACAAATGTGCCCAGCGATTCGGTGATTGTGGTAACGACAATCTGCTTGCCCGCCTTTTTCATCGTTTTCCAGATCAGTTCCGTACCGATCATCAGGCCGAACGTGCATTCCAGAATATGCACCACGATGTTGAACCAACGGGCGTCCAGCATGGATTGGCTGATAAATCCAAACGCATGCGGGCCAAGCACCATGCCCGTAATCAGCCATCCGAGAATTGAGGGCAAGCGGAGCTTCGCCACCAGCCGGCCGACCAGAAAGGCCGCCGCAATGGAAACCAGCAGTTTTAAAACGTCAAGGGCAATCATCTGCAAATACTCCCTCCGGCAAAAATATAGACGAATTCGTCTGTTTCTTATAGTATAAAAAATATAGACGAATCCGTCTATATTTTTGCAGTAAATATTTCGTTTCATTTTAAAAATTCCTTCCGCAATGTGCGGAAGGAACGCTGAAAAGTATGGCAGCCCTAGATGGCCTCGCGGGTCACAAAAGCGTGATATCGTTGATGAGCAATTTGAACTTCAGCCCCAAAAATTCCGCCGCCCGGCGGCAGAGAAGCATGCGGGTGAGGAAAATTTCAAAGTAGTCCATTACCGCGCAGATGCCGGTATCAATGGTCAACTGCAATGTCACCGAATCGCGGCGGGGGCCGATGACAAGCGAAGAGGACTCCACCGCGTAATTGACGCGGTCGTGGATATCCCCGGCGTTCACAGCCCGCGGGCGCACGCGGCTGCGGCGCACATCGCCTTTGTCGGCGAGGATGAGGGCGGCGGCAATTTCGTTGACCGGCGCGCCAGTGCCCTCGTCGTGGTTGCCGATGGCGGAAACGACCTTGGCGATTTCCTCGGCGGGCATGCCCAGGTTGTCGAGAATGCGGAAGGCCATCACCGCGCCGGTGAGGGCATGTTCATGGCGATTGACGGCGTTGCCGATATCGTGCATGTAACCGGCAATTTTGGCAAGCTCCCGGGTGCGCTCGGAATAGCCCAGCGTTTCCAAAATATCCGCGGCTTGCACAGCGGCGCGGGTGACGTGGGCAAAGGAGTGCTCTGTGTAGCCGATGGCGTCCATCACCTTGTCCGCGGCGCGGATATAGGCGTTGATTTCCTCGTTGTTTTTGATGTCCTCAAATGTTATCATAAACTGGCCTTTCTCCTGGCGCTAACACGCGCCGCCTTTGATGTATGTAAATAGCGATGCCACGCTCTTCTCGGAAACCTCATAGGAGATTTCCCGCTCCAACATGTTTTCCAGATAGTGCGCGTCGCTGGAGTTGAGAACGCGCAGACGGGAAACGTCCGCCTGGCAGGGAAGCTCCCGCCACACCTCCACAGCGGCCACCTCCAATCCCGGCGGCAGAAAACCAAGCACATTGAGCAGGCCGTTGTTGCCGCGGTTGATGTGCGCGGGCACCGCGGCGCCGCCGCGCGCGTTGATGCGCTCTACCAGTTCGTCCAGCGACAGGGATAGCGCGCTGAGCAGCAAAAGCTCCTCTGTGCCCACCTGCTCGTCGTCTTCGTTGAGCACCTGCTGCGCTCCGAACAGGTCGGGCCGGTTGGGAATGGGCGGCAGAAAGGCGTGGATTTCCTCGGAAAAATCCACCGCCGCTTCCACGGTGGGAAAATACGAGAGCAAATGCGCTTCCTCGGCGGTGGTGATTTCCATCGCCGGTAAAAGCATGACGCCCATGGCCGCGCAGGTCTTGGCCAGCGCCGGCAGGTTGCGGGCGGAATTGTGGTCGGCCACGGCGATTGCGTCCAGCCCCTTGAGCATCGCCATGCCCGCGATGTTGTTCGGCGTCATCAGCTCGTCGCCGCAGGGCGACAGGCAGGAGTGGATGTGCAAATCGCAGTAAAGCCGCATGTCACAGCCTCCGTTCCAGTTTTACGCACCGCGCCAGCACGCGAGCTTCGGCGGCGGGAAGCGTCTGCGAGGCAAACTCGCGGTCGTAGCTCTGCAAATGGATGCGGTTTCCGTCCATCTTGTTGGCCTTGCGCGCGGCCCGCTTGCCATTTAGGAGGAACAGGGAAATGGCCCCGTCCTCTACCTTCTGCGTAGGCACGCACAAAAGCAGGTCGCCAGCGTGGATGCGGTAGCCGCGCAGGGCGTCGTCCGGGCAGCGGAAGTAAAATACCTTGTCCGGCGCGCCGCCTTCGATTTTGCCGCCCACGATGGGCACCAGCACATGGTCGATTACCGTGGAATCCTCGTCCGTCACCGGCACGCGCTTGACCACACCGCCCAGCGCGTCCAGCCAGGCCGCGCCGTCGCCCTCCTGCCGCGTTTCCGGTTCGGAGACGGGCAGTTTGTAGGGCCGCGGACGGGGGCGCAACGGCACTTCCGGCTCCTGCGCCACTTCCAACTCGGCGGAAACGGGGTTTTCCACACCGAGGATCTTCAATATACGCTGTGCCTGGCCGTCGGAAACGATGCGGCGGCCGGATTCAATATCCTTGATGACGCCTTCGGCCATGCCGCATTTTTTGGCCAGCGCCTTTTCTGTCATCTTTGCCTGGATCCGTGCGCTGCGGATGGTTTCGCCCAATCTGCTCATAAAACAAGTTCCTCCATACAGGGTTATTATAGCACGCGCGGCGGGGGATGGGCAAGCAAAAACCATGCGGAAAAGCGCTTCCGGCGCGGCAATTTTAAATATAAATTTATTTTTAACTTGACATAAAATTTTTATTATGATAGATTCCCGTCGAATAGCCGGCATCTGCATTTTTTAGGATAGGAGAGAGAACTATGCTGCACGCATATCTGCGGGGAACGCATTACGAAATGGGGCTGCAATGGGGGAGGTCGCTGGCCCGGGAAGGGCATTTCATCCTTGAGAATACGCCGCTCGCGCCCAGCAAAGAGCGCCTTGCCTACGCCGGCGCCTGCCTGCCGGTCTATCAAAAGTATTTCCCTGCTGTCTTGGAGGAGATGCGCGGCCTTGCTGGCGGACAGGGCTGCGCGTTTGAGCAAATTGCCGCCGTGCTTTTGAGCATGTATGCCTTGCCGCCCGCGCATGCCTGCTCCTGCTTTGCGGTTAAAACGCCGCGGGGCGCACTGCTAGGGCGCAACAGCGATTTTTACACTGCCATGGAGGGACGAAACCTGAACGCAATCTACGTTCCCGCGGATGGCGGCTATGCCTTTACCGGCAATACCACTGCCTTTATTGAAATGGAGGACGGCGTAAACGCGCGGGGCCTGGCCGTGGGCCTCACCAGCGTGCCTGCCCGCGCGATTGCGCCGGGGATGAACGCGGGATTGCTGTTGCGCTGCATTCTTGAAACTTGCGCCAGCGTAGACGAAGCGATCGGGTTTCTGAAAAGCGTTCCCATTGGTTCGGCGCAGACGCTGACGCTGGCGGACGCGGCGGGGGAGATTGCCGTGGTGGAGTGTGACGCGCGTGGCCTGGCGGCCGTCCGCCCGGAAGCGGGACAGAGCTGGGTATGTGCTACGAACATGTTTTGCCGACTGCCATCCGCCCCGCCGCCGGACGGGGATGACTGGTTTGCCCGGCGGCGCTATGAAACGCTCGAGCGCGCGCTGGGCGCAGGCGCGCCCACGGATGCGGCGGGAGCGCAGGAATTGCTCGCGGGCAAGCGAGGTTTCCTCTGCCAGTACAACCGCGCCGAAGGACGCGATACGGTCTGGTCGGCCATCTACGACCTTGGGAGGGGCGGGATTTTCCGTGCCGAGGGCAACCCCGCCCGCGTTCCCTTTCGGCGCGACCTTCGTTTTGCCCTGTAAATGCCGCAAAAATGTCCTGGCAAACGTTACAAACTGTTCATGGAAAGACCATGCTCATACGACTTATCCCTGCTATACTGCTCCCGTACCCCAGAAAGGAGGAGATGCGCATGGAAAACGCATTCAGGCGTCTGACCCTGCTTCTGACGTTGCTGCTGGCGCTTGGCAGCCTGGCGGCGGCGGAGGAGGTTCCCAACCCAAGGCAGGAGATGGCAAGCGCCGCGGAGGTTGAAGCCGCACTGGGTTTCCCCGTGGCCGCGCCCGAGAATGTCGAGGCGGAATACGTCGTTATCAATGGAACGACTGGCGAAGCAACCTTCCGCGTGGATGAACTCGAGTGTACGCTGCGTGCGGCGCGCACGCAGGATGACATCTCCGGGCTGTTCATGGAAATGAGCGATCCGGTTGAGGAAGAGCGCGCCGCGGGGGAAGACGCCGTTTCCGTCACATACCGTGCTACGGAAGAAAATGGCGGTTATGACGTATATACCTGGTTCGTGGACGACGTGCAATATTGCCTGGTACTCCACGGCGAGGCAAGCGCCATGATTGCCGGAAAGATCGTGGACGGCGTGCTCGCAGCCTGCGCCACGGCGCAGCAGTAAAAAGGCCATTTTGCGGAGCGCCTTTTCAGCGCCCGTGAAGAATAAATTATAAAAAGAAAGGATGAAACTCATGAAAAAAACGTTGGCTTTATTCCTGACCTTGGCTATGTTTGGCAGCGCTGCATTTGCGGAGACGGACCCGGTGACCCGCCAGCGTGATATAACGGTTGAAGGCGTGACCGAGACGATCAACGAAACGCTCTATACATCCGCTTCCGGCTATACAATCTGGCTGCCGGACGGCTGGACGCTGCAGGACGCTGCGGCTGCGGATCCGGCGACAGATGAAACGGCGACAGATGAAACAACGGCCGATACCGCCGGCGATGCCGTAACCGACACCGCTACGGAGGATGCTGCGACCGGCACCGCCACGGACGATGCCACGTCCGCCGATGCAACGACCGATACCGCTACGGATGCTGCCGCGTCCGACGATGCGGCCACCGGCGATGCCACTGCGGATGATGCGGCGGCGACGGATGCTGCTGCTGCGGCGGATGACGCTACGGCGACGGATGATGGCACCCAGTTTGCCGCCGACGTATATGTTCCCGCCGACAATGCGGATGTGTCTCTGACCGTACAGCCCAGCACTACGCTGACGGCGGACGACGCGGAAGCGTCCCTGCAGGAGGCAAGCTACACCGAGGACGCCGATGCCACCGTGGGTGAGATTGAATCCTTTACCATGGATAGCGGCGTATCGGCCAGCACCGTCGAAGTCATCAGCGGCGGCGTAGTCTACCGTTACTACTTTATCGCGGGCGATTCGCTCACCCTTTGCGTGACCGCGCAGTTCCCTGAGGAAGCCACCGAAGGCTATGGCGCGCGCATGGAAGAAATGGTCGCCGGCATTGAGTTTGCCACCTGGTAAGCGTGAACGCGCGGCTCAGTAGCCGTGAGCGCATAATCATAAAGGGCCGTCCGCCATATAGCGGACAGCCCCTGACCATTGACAAACCCCTGCATTTGTGTATAAATGCAGGGGATAATATATAGCCACACACGCCGTAAAGATGCTACCAGCCTCTTGATGTTTTGCACAGCCGCAGTCAGGAAGCACTGTTCCCGCATGTTCGCAATACCGAGCATGCGGGCATAGCGCAGGCCATGGTTCTCTTTGGCCTCCGCGAAGGAGCGTTCAATCGTTTCTTTCCGCCTGCCGTAAATCCTCTTGCCACGATGCGTTTTCGTAAAGCCAATGACTCTGTCCAGCGCTCCCTGCCACACATGCCTCTCCACCACCTTTCGGCTCATACTCGCCCCAAAGCATTCTCTACGCCTTGCACACCCCTTGCAGACTTTGCTCTCGCAACAGTATTGCCGGTATCCTTCCCGGGTCGTGTTCTTCCATGTGAGCCGTTGCTTCTCAGGACAGATGTATTCGTCGCGCTCCGCGTCGTAGCCGAAGCGGTACTTCCCGTAGTGTGCGCCTTTGTGTGTGTGCCGCCGGTAGCCGATTACCCCTTGTATTCCCTTCCTCTCCAGCAGATGCGCGATCCCCGCGTTGTGATATCCCGCGTCCAGTCCCATGTACCTGGGCAGCGTGCCCAATCTTGTTTCGATTTCGTCGAGGATCTCGGGCAGCGCAGTTACGTCGTTGATGTTTGCCGGCTCCACATGTACATTTACAATCACGTTGCGCTTGCTGTCCACGGTGCGGTGCTCGCTGTAATAAAACCCGTTCGGTTTCCCCTCCCGGCTTTGCTGGCCGCTCTCAGGATCCGTCGTGCTCTGCATCCGCTTCGCGCTTCCGCCGCCCCTGTGCTCACCGTCTTCCCGCTCAAACGGCTTCTTCCCCAGTTCTTCCCGCTCCTGGTCCACCTGCGCGTCCAGTTCGGCAAGATATGCCTTCGGCGTGACCGCAACCTCCACCTGCTTCTTTTTGTGCTTGTTTGCCTTGGCCTTGATGTGCGTCGAATCCGTGTACAGAATCCCTCCGCCTACCAGTCCCTTTTCCACGCATTGCCTCAGGATCTCGTTGAAGATTTGTTCCGCGATGTTATTGTCCCGGAACCGCCGCCGTCGGTTCTGGCTGACCGTCGTTGCATCCGGCGCCTTCTGCGTCAAATCCAGCCCGCAGAACCATTTGTACGCGATGTTGTAGTTGACCTCTTCTTCCAGTCGCGCCTCCGATTTGATCCCGTACAGATACCCTACAAACAGCATCCGAAACAGTATCTCCGGGTCAATGGCAGGACGTCCGTTTTCCGCGCAATACAGCGGCGCGCACAGATCGTAGATGAAACTGAAATCCACCGCCCGGTCCACTTTGCGCAGAAAGTGATCTTCCGGTACCATCTGTTCCATGATCACGATCTCCATTTGCTGCTGTTTCTCCCGCCGCTGCTTGAGCATTTCCTTCACCGCCTGATTTTCTTTCTGGTTGTGTTGATGTAGTTTTATTCGACGTGAGGGGGCCTTTTCCTTTTGGTTTTTCGGGGGTTTAAAAAATTAGACCGTTGACGAGGTTTGTCAACGGTCTGAAAGCGGGGCCATTGCCCCGCCTTCTGCTTTTCAGGCTCAGAACTTTCCGTACAGCGCGCCCAGCGCCTTGCAGGCCCGGAAGTCCGCACCCTCCCGATCCTTGGTGCCGAAGGCGTTCCAGGTGCTGGGACGGAAGATGTCCTTTTCCGGCACGTTGTGCATGCACACGGGGATGCGCAGCATGGACGCCAGCGTAATCAGGTCTGCACCAATGTGTCCGTAGTGGAAAGCACCATGGTTTGCGCCCCAGTTGTTCATGACGCTGTACACGTCCGTGAAAGCGTCTGTACCCGTCAGGCGCGGCACGAACCAGGTGGTCGGCCAGGTGGGGTCGGTGCGCTTGTCCAGCGTCTTATGTACTTGTTCGGGCAGTTCGCACGTCCAGCCCTCGGCAATTTGCAACACCGGGCCAAGGCCTTCAACCATGTTCAGACGCGACATTGTCAGCGGCATGCCGCCCCTGGAGGACAGGTGCGAAGAATACCCGCCGCCACGGAAGTAGAACAGGTCGCCATAGCAATACTGCGTGGCGTCAAAGCACTTGGCCGCCTCCTCGGAGGTAATCTCCCACCAGGGTTTCATGGCCGGTTTGCCGTCTTTTTCGCACTGGCCGGTGGCATCCAGCGTCACCGAGCCGGAGTTGATCAGGTGGATAAAGCCGTCCTTGGCCAAACCGTCGGGCTTCCAGCCGGTGACGCGCTCCACGGCCTCGGGGCTCCAGTAGGTGCGCACGTCGGCAAAGCCGGGGGCGGTGTTGGCCAGCAGCTTGCCAAAGAGCATGGCGATGCCGTTGAGCATGTCGTTTTCCGTGGCGATGACGAACGGCTCGCGGATGCCATTCCAGTCAAAGCTGGAATTGAGGATGGATTCCATCATGTCGCCATTGGGCATGTGGTCGGTCCACTGGCGCTGGCCCTGGAAGCCTGCGGCAATGGCGTTGTGGCCGCAGCTTTCCTCCACAAAGCCCATTTCCGCCAACTTGGGGTTGCCAATCATCAAATCGCGGCCGATCATTACCATCTTCACGCATTTTTCCAGCACTTCGCGCTTCTTTTCCGGGGTATGGGCCACTTCGGGCGGGTTCTTGTCCCAGCCGAGGGTGATGTTTTCATCCACCCACTGCATGGCGCGCTCGAACTCTTCGGGGTCATAGATGCCCTCGTTCCAGCGGCGGACAATTTCGGACATGTCTATGGATTCATAGCGCATGCCCAGGTATTTTTCAAACAGCGTCGGGTTAGGGGTGGAACCGGCGATGCCCATGGCAATGGAACCCATGGCCATATAGGACTTGCCGCGCATTTCCGCCACAGCCAGGCCGGCCTTGGCAAAACGGAGCAGCTTTTCCTTTACGTCGTCGGGAATTTCATTGTTGCCGGCGTCCTGCACGTCATGGCCGTAAATGCCGAAGGCGGGCAGGCCCTTCTGGGCGTGCGCGGCCAGCACTGCCGCCAGATACACGGCGCCCGGGCGTTCAGTGCCGTTAAAGCCCCACACGGCCTTGGGGGTGAGGGGGTCCATATCCATCGTTTCGGAGCCATAGCACCAGCAGGGGGTCACGGTCAGGGATACGCCCACGTTTTCACGCGCGAATTTCTCGGCGCAGTCGGCAGCCTCTTTGAAGCCGCCAATGGTGGTGTCGGCGATGACGCATTCCACCGGCAAACCGCAGCTGTGGCGCAGGTTGGCCTCAAGGAACGCCTTGGCAGCCTTGGCAAGGCCCATCGTCTGCTCCTCGAGCGATTCGCGCACGCCTCTGCGACGGCCGTCAATGACCGGACGGATGCCGATCTTCGGCAGCGAACCGCGCAGGCGATGGACGGGTTGTGTCATGGGGATTGCCTGGGGATTTGCCTTCATACTGGGAACCTCCTTGAAAATTCGGTTAAGGACACATTTATTATATAACCGATTTCTTCGAATAGCAAGCAATTTTTTCAAGTTACATATACAAAATTTTTGCGAATTGGAAAATATAAGTAGACGGATGCGGTAAAAACTGCTATAATGCACGAGGGATTGAATTTGCCATGGGGGAGGAATACATATGCGCAGCCGGCAGAGCGCGCAAAACTGGCTGTATTGCACGCTTGTGGGCGTATTGGGGCTTTACGCAAGCACCTATCAGACCTTGGTGGACCGCCTTGCAGCGCGATTTGGCATGGACGAGCGTATGATCGGCGTGCTTTTGTCAGTTTATGCCATAGGCTCCTTGTGCAGCGTGTTGGTTTCCGGCATGCTTTCAGACTCCATGGGCAAACGCCGGGTGGTGCTTTGCGCGGCGCTTTTGATGTGTCTGGGGTTGGTATGCGTAGCAACCGCGGGTGGAACCGTGCCGCTTTTTGTGGGATTGTTTCTTACGGGCGTGGGCTTTGGGCCGAGCGAATCCATCGGCAGCGCCCTGCTCACCGACGAAAACCCCGGCTCTTCGACCAAATGGATGAACCTTTCGCAGATCTTTTTCGGCGTAGGTGCCATACTTGCGCCTTTGGCGGCGACATGGTACTTGACCCTGCCGGGCGTGGATGCTTCCGGCGCACTTTTGATCTGCGCGGGCGCGGTGTTTCTCTGTTGGGCGGCCATGGCGCTTACCTCCGGCGGCAGGCTGCAAACGCCCGCAGGCGCAAGGCGGGAATTGAACGTGTTCAGCGTACTGAAAAATCGGGAATTTCTGCTCTATGCAGTGCTGATCTTCGTGTATTTGTGTTATGAGAGCATAGGGCCGGTGTATTTCCGACAGCTTTTCCTAGAGCGCGGCGCCACAGAAGCCGACGCGAACCTCGCTATTTCCATTTTTTGGGCGGCGATGGTGCTTTTGCGCCTGGTCGGCGTGTTTATGGGCGGCCGGGAGCTTGCCTGCGTGCGATGGCTTTCGCCGCTGATCGCGGTAGGCGTGGCGGTGGCGCTCCTTGCGCAAAGCAATGGCCTGCGTCTTTTGGGCGTGGTGCTCTATGGTTTTGGTTGCGGCCCGGTGTGGCCGATGCTGTTTGTGCTGGCATCGCGCGTATTTCCGCATCGCAGTGGCGCCGCCTATGCCACGATGATGCTCTTTTCGATGGCGGGCAATTCGCTTTCCCCGGCGATTCTCGGCTCAGGCGTGAACAATGTGGAAATTACGTTCATCATCTGCGCTTTTCTTTCCCTGGCGGTTGCCGGGGGCGGCTGGTATGCCATGCGGAAATATGCCGCGCCGGTTTCCAGGCCCGCCCGTGGAGAAATGTAATTCAGAACACGGTTGTTTAACATTTGCGGTGTTGACAAATGACGCGAAAGGATGATATGATGCCTACGTTCGGTAGGTAAGGCTCCTGTTGGGATATGGGCTGTTGCCGCAAAATGGTGGAGACACCATGCGCCGGTTTGAACAAGACGCATCGAACCCAAGGTGCGTTTTAACACAGCTTCACCGCCCTGCAAAGCTAAAGCTCAAACGAATGCACAGGAATGGCTGTATTCCCGTATGTTCACCGAACATGCGGGATTTTTTTGTGAAAGGCAGGTGGCGCACCATGGATTATGGCAGTAGTCTTGGCAGAATCGCAAGACGATGGATGCGGTACCGGTACGGGTGCGTCCGCCCGTAACGGGAATCTCCGTTTGCTTTTTTGACCATCGTTTTGCAGGGTTTTCTTGCGGACGATGGTTTTTTGCGCCCTTTTTTGGGGTGGAAATTGATTTTGAGTGGTGTAAGGAAAGCGAGGTGACAGGGATGGACGTGACAGGCAACGGCAGTGCAGGTTCGGTTGGGCGAAGAAAAATCGCGCTGAAAATTGAGAGGGAAAGCGGAAGCCCCTGTCGCTCCGTTTCCCCTTGACGGCCGGTTGCTTCTTCTGCCCTGCGCCGAATATGGATCAGAATTTTGATGATTTGGAGGTGCAGAATCATGAAGAAGGTAAACAGGAAGTTCGCAGTCATGCGCGCGCTCGCGGGAATGGTCCGTCAGGATGAAATCAGGGAAAGGCTTCGCTGGGCATCCGCGCATGCGGAAGCGGAAGTATTCGAGCGATTCGCTACCCGGCAAAACGGCCTGGATGCGCAGGGCGTGGAACTTGCCAAGGAAAAATATGGATGCAACATCGTTTCCCAGGGCAAGAAAAGCGCGGCGGTAAAGCGCTTTTTCTCCGCGTTTATCAGCCCGTTTACGGCGATTCTGCTGGCGTTGGCCGTCATTTCCGCGTTTACGGATATTGTTTTTGCCGCGCCGGGCGAGCGGAATTATGTGACGGTTATAATCATCGCCACGATGGTTTTCCTTTCGGGCGCGCTTCGTTTTATCCAGGAAACGCGCAGCGGCAACGTGGTCGAGCGGCTCAGCGGCATGCTCCATACCACGGCCTGCGTTCTGCGGGCGGGCGCAAGGATGGAAATCTCCATGGATGAGATCGTGGTGGGCGATATCATATATCTGTCTGCTGGGGATATGATTCCGGCCGATCTGCGGATTCTGGAGGCCAAAGATCTGTTTGTCAGCCAGTCGGCGCTCACAGGCGAAAGCGAGCCGGTGGAAAAGCTGGGTGTGGTTCTGGACAAGGGCGAAGCCACGGCGGAGGCGCAAAACCTCGCCTTTATGGGCAGCAATGTGGTCAGCGGCAGCGCCCGGGCAATAGCGCTCGCCGTCGGCGACGATACCATGCTCGGCGGCATGGCAAAGGAACTGGAAGAAAAACCGGTCAAAACAGCCTTTGAAAAGGGCATCGGCGATGTTTCCAAAGTGCTGATTCGCTTTATGCTGCTGATGGCGCCGGTGGTGCTCTTTATCAACGGCTTTACCAAGGGGGACTGGATGCAGGCGCTGCTTTTCGCCATTTCCGTGGCCGTGGGCCTGACCCCGGAAATGCTGCCGATGATCGTCACCACCTCGCTTGCCAAGGGCGCGCTGGCGATGAGCAAAAACAAGGTGGTCATCAAAAACCTCAATTCCATCCAGAACCTCGGCTCCATGGATGTGCTTTGTACGGACAAGACCGGCACGCTCACGCAGGATCGCGTGGTGTTGGAGTATCACCTCAACATCGACGGCGAGGAGGACGACCGCGTCCTGCGCCACGCCTTTTTGAACAGCTACTTCCAGACGGGGCTGAAAAACCTCATTGATGTCGCCGTGATTTCCCGGCAGGAGGAAAAGGGCGCGGAGGCATTGATTCACAGATACACCAAGGTGGATGAAATCCCCTTTGACTTCGAGCGCCGCCGGATGAGCGTCGTGGTGATGGATACGGACGGCAAAACCCAGATGGTCACCAAGGGCGCGGTGGAAGAAATGCTCAAATGCTGTGCCTACGCCGAATGCGGCGGCGCAATCCAGCCGCTTGGCGAGGATGTGCGCAGGCTCGTCCTGGAAAAATCCGCGCAGATGAACGAACAGGGCATGCGCGTCATCGCCGTCGCGCAAAAGACCGATCCCGCGCCCGTAGGCGAGTTTTCTGCCGCCGATGAAAAGGATATGGTGCTCATTGGCTTCCTCGCTTTCCTCGACCCGCCCAAGGAGACGACCCGGGCGGCGCTGGACGCGCTCAGAGAATACGGCGTGGCCGTAAAGATCCTGACGGGCGACAATGAGAAGGTCACCCGCGCCATCTGCGGCCAGGTCGGCCTGCGCGTCGACCGCATTCTCCTGGGCACGCAGGTGGATGCCATGGGCGACCAGGAGCTTGGCAAGCTGGCGGAGGAGACTGCCGTATTTGCAAAGCTCTCTCCCGCGCAGAAGGCGCGCGTCGTGCGCGTGCTGCGGGACAGGGGCCATTGCGTGGGCTACATGGGCGACGGCATCAACGACGCGGCGGCGATGAAGGCCGCGGATGTGGGCATTTCCGTGGATACGGCGGTGGATATCGCCAAGGAATCCGCCGGCGTGGTGCTGCTGGAAAAGAGCCTGATGGTGTTGGAACAGGGCGTGATTGAGGGCAGAAAGACCTATGCCAACATGATTAAGTACATTAAGATGACCGCCTCTTCCAACTTTGGAAACATGTTTTCCGTGTTGGCGGCGAGCGCGTTCCTGCCCTTTTTGCCGATGGCGTCTCTGCAACTGATCCTGCTCAACCTGATCTATGACATTTGCTGCACGGCGATCTCCTGGGACAATGTGGACGAGGAATACCTCAAAATACCGCGCAGATGGAACGCGGCCGGCATCAGCCGCTTTATGCTGTGGATTGGCCCGACCAGCAGCGTATTTGATATCGCCACCTATCTGCTGCTGTATTTTGTCCTCTGTCCGGCGCTTACCGGCGGCCAGCTGTTTTCGCAGCTTACCGACCCGGCGGCGCGGGCGATGTACATTGCCCTGTTCCAAACGGGTTGGTTTGTGGAATCCATGTGGAGCCAGGCATTGGTTATCCACATGATTCGCACGCCGAAAATACCGTTTGTGCAAAGCCGCGCCTCTGCGCCGGTCATGGCGCTGACCTTCCTGGGCATCGGCGCCGCCACGCTGCTTCCCTTCACGCCCGTGGCGTCTGCGCTGGGGCTTACGGCGCTTCCGCTGGTTTACTTTGCCTGGCTTGCCGCCATCATTTTCGGATATATGGCCCTGGCGACGGCGATAAAGAAGATGTACGTCCGCAAACGCGGAGAGTTGCTCTGAAAGGGGCTTGGCGGCCGCTTCGCGCAAAAGCAAAAGCGCGGAAGCGGCCGCCTTTTCTGCTTCGGCATTCATCTTGACAGACGCGCGCCGCCTTGCTATAATAGCAACCATAACATACCAAAAGGGGGAATTTACCTTGGGCCCATTGGCGGGTCAAATACTGCTGCAGTTTGTGTTCATTGCCATCAACGCGATTTTTGCCGCGACGGAGATGGCGCTTGTCTCCCTCAATGAAAACAAACTCCGGCGCGAGGCGGATGCCGGCGACAAACGCGCCGCGCAGCTGCTCAAAATCGCCGAAACGCCGACTACCTTCCTTTCTACAATCCAGATTGCGATTACGCTGTCCGGCTTCCTGGGCGCCGCTTTCGGCGCGGATAACTTTGCCGAGCGTATTACAGATTACTTTGTCAATACCGTGGGCGTCACGGCCATTCCCGCCTCCACGATCAATACCCTTGCGGTGGTTGTGGTTACCATTGTCATCTCCTATTTTACATTGGTGTTGGGCGAACTCGTGCCCAAGCGCGTGGCTATGAAAAAGTCCGAGCAGATCGCCCGCATGATCTGCGGCTTTATCAACGGCATGTCCAAGGTTGTCAAGCCGATTATCTGGCTTTTGACCAAGTCTACCAACGGTGTTTTGCACCTGATGCACATCAACCCTGAAAACGAGGAAGAGGAGGTTTCCGAAGAGGAAATCCGCTACATGGTGGATGTGGGCGAGGAAAAGGGCGCCATCGAGTCCAGCGAGCGGGATATGATCGAAAACATCTTCGAGTTCAACAATATCACCGCCGAGGACGTGATGGTACACCGCACAGATATGCGCTTTATCTGGATGGATTCTACCCATGAGGAGATTATCCAGACCATCCGCGAAAGCGGTCTGTCCCGTTTCCCGGTAATCGGCGAGGATGCGGACGACGTCAAAGGCTTGCTCATCGCCCGCGATTACCTGCTCAACGAGGAGCGGAAGGAAAAGCTGCCCTTTGAGGCGCTGATCCGTCCGGCTTATTTCGTGCCCGAAAGTGTGCGCGCGGATATACTTTTCCGCAATATGCAGCTCAAGAAGGTGCATATGGCCATCGTCGTGGATGAATACGGCGGTACCAGCGGCCTTGTAACCATGGAGGACTTGCTTGAGGAAATCGTCGGCAATATCTACGACGAGAGCGATCCCCTGGAAGCGCGGGAGATCACCGAGCTGGAGCCGGGCGTGTGGCGCGTGGCCGGGCATTGTGACCTGGATGTCCTGCGCGAACGCCTGGGCGTGGATATTCCTGAAAACGACGAAATCGACACCCTCAGCGGCCTGATTATCAACGAGCTTTCCAACGTCCCCGAGGACGGCAGCACCTTTGATATCGACCTGTGCGGCATGCGCGTGCATGTCGAGGAGGTGCATGACCGGCGCGTGGAGTGGACGACCATCCGTCTGCCCGAAAAAGAAACTGCCGGTGAGGATAAACCCGCGGCCAAGGAGGATTGACATGTCCTCCGCCAAACGGCCAGGCCCCAAAAATAAAAAGAAGGATATGCGCGGCGCGATCGTGTTTTTCACGGTCGTCGCCGTGTTGCTTTTGACGCTGGTTATTCTGGTCCTTAAAATGATTGATGGCCCGGCGGGAACAGGTCAGGGGAGCCCCGCGTCTGCCGGTGTGACCGCGCCTGTGCCTTCCATAACGGCGACGCCTGTGCCCACGCCCACCCCGGAGCCGGCCTTTTCGCCCCGCACGGCCACCATACGCGCCGTGGGCGATTTGATGATGCACGAGGAACAGCTCGAAGCGGCGGCACGGCCGGGGGAAGGCTATGATTTCTACCCTCAGTACGCGATGATTGCCGAATCGCTTTCCGCGGCGGACTATACCATTGCCAATCTGGAAACCACCGTCGGCCTTTACAGCGATAATCCCTATTCGGGCTACCCGCTGTTCAACGCCCCGCCCGAGCTCGTAGAAGCCGTGCGGGACGCGGGCGTGGACTTTGTATCCCTGGCCAACAACCATATACTTGACCGCTATTACGATGGCATGATGATTACCATCGACAGTGTGGAAGCGGCTGGGCTGGCCTACGGCGGCGTCAACCGCTCGCAGGCGCAGAAAGACGCGCCCAACATCGTCGAAGTCAACGGCATCAGGCTGGGCATGCTCTGTTACACGCAGTCCACCAACGGCATGGAGGATCACAGCGATCCGCGCGCTACTGAATTCGGCGTCAATTATACCGCGGGCGCGGACTATGCCGCCGAGGTGCAAAAGCTGAGGGATGCGGGCGCAGATGTTGTCATTGCCATCATGCACTGGGGCCGCGAGTACCGCCGCGACGCCAACAGCGCCGAGGAGCGCATCAGCCAGAGCCTCATCAATGCCGGAGTGGACGTCATTCTCGGCAGCCATCCGCATGTGGTGCAGCCGGCGGGCATGCGCGAAACTACATTGGCCGACGGCACGCCGCACGAGACATTCCTGGTGTACAGCATGGGGAATTTCAACAGCGGTATGGTTGATGAATATGCCAACGCCGGCATTATCGTGGAATTCACGCTTGTCGAGCGCGAGGAAGGGGGCTTTGATGTGGAAAACATCGGCTTTTTGCCCACCTATTGCTGGCCCAAGAATGGTTGTTTTACCACGATCAACGCCGTGGAGTACTACGACGTGCGCCCCGATGGGATGACCGCTGAAGAACATGCGCGTCTGCGCAAGAGTGTGGATGATGTGCAGGCGCTGATGGGCGGGCGGCTGAGCATGCTGGAGAAGTAGAGGCGGAAAGCCTTTACATAAATGCTTTACTTTGGGAGGACGGGAACCATGAAAAGGACGATTTCACTGTTGCTTGTTTGCCTGCTGCTGCTCGTTGCCCTGCCGGTTTCAGCGGAGGCGGATTCCCTTGCCGGCACATGGGTGCTGTCGAGCCTGGAGGCCGAAGGGCTTGCTGTTGCCCCTGCCGAGCTTGGCCTGGAAATGACAATTACCCTGCAAGAGGATGGCAGCGCCGAGATGGCTATGCCGGGCGTGAGTACGGAGACGGGTTCCTGGACTGTCGACGGCGAAAGCCTTTCCATCACCGACAGCGCCGGCACGCCGCAGGTGTTCACCGTGGGCGAGGATGGCACGCTCAGCACTGATGCCAACGGCGCAGTGATGATTTTTGTGCGCGAGGGCGCCGAGCTGCCCGCTGTGGAGAGTGAGGCGCTGCCTGCCGTGCTTGAGGAAGTGACGCTGGCAGACTTCGACGGCGAATGGACGGCTACGCACGGCATGGCAATGGGCGTGGAAGTATCGCTGGAAATGCTCGGGATGCAGATGGATATGAGCATCAGCGATGGCAGCGTCACCGTCAGCGATAGCACAAGTTCCCAGGTTATGGAGGCTGTGCTGGATGGCAACGCCCTGGTCGTCGATATGTCCGGCGTGGAAGTGCTCCTCTATCTGCGCGATGATGGCACGCTGGCGATGAGCATGAATCTGGGCAGTTATACGATGGATATTATCTTTGCGCGCGTCTAAATACCCTGGACCTGCCTCTCCTGATGGAGAGGCATACAGAGCGCTGACAAAGCCTGCAAACGCAAAAATTGCCCTGATGAAAGAGAAATCAGGGGCAATTTTTGCTTCCTGCGTCAGCTGCACATGCAGCCTGCGGTCACTTACGTCTATGTAAGCTCCCTTGGCTGCAAGTTTGCTTCCTTGTCTTGCAGGCTTTCTCATCCCTCTGGCAGTCTGTTGACTTTGTCAACATCCTGAGCCGCCCGATAGTGGGCGGTTTTGACTGCCAGCAGGCGGCATGGCAAGCCCAACGCTCAAAGCGCGGGAACGCCTGTCGCGTCCAGGCCGAACCGGGAAGCGAGCGGCTGGGGGCGCGGCAATAAAAATGCGGGGCCGGAAAAGCATCCGGCCCCGTTTGCGCGCCTTTATTCCGCGCTGTCCGTGTTCGTGTTCTGCTCGGCCATCTGGCGGTCGTAAGCTTCCCACAGCGGGCGGTATTGCGCCACGTTCGCCTCGTGTTCCTCAAGCGTCTTGGCGAATGCCAGCTCGCCGGAGGTCGGTTCCTTGGCGCAGAAGTAGAGGTAGCCTTCATTGATGTACTCCACATCCGGATAAAGCGCCGCCTCCATTGCCGCCGCCGAGGGGTTGCAGATGGGGCCGATGGGCAGGCCGTCAATCACATAGGTGTTGTAGTTGTTGACTGCGCTGGTCTCCTCCGCGGAAAGCGCCAGCTTGTCCACGCCCAGCAGGTAGGTAGCCGTGGGGTCGCTCTCCAAGCGCATGCCGGCGTTGAGACGGTTGGTAAATACCGCCGAAACGCGGGCATAATCCTCCGTATTGCCGGCCTCCTTTTCAATCATCGAGGCGAGGATGATGATTTCATCCAGCGTCAGGCTGTCGTTGCGGTAGCGCTCGACTTCTCGATACTCGCCGGTTTCCGGGTCTACCTCGTACTGGATGGTGTCAGAGTAGTACACATCGTCGATGACGGTGTTGGTCTGTTCCACCAGCGTGTTGATAATATCCTGCGCGCTGGCGGTGCGGAACACGCGGTAGGTATCCGGCGCCAGATAGCCCTCGAGCTGATACTTGCGGCCGGAAAGCGTGCCCAGATCCTGCGCCAGTTTGAGCGGATAACTCATGTCGGCAAAGGCGGTGGCGTCGCGGCAGAGGTTCAAGAATTCCTCCCGGCTTTCGATTGCGCCCTCCGCGTAGAGGTAATCAGCGATGTCCTCCACCGTCCAGCCCGGGATGATGGTGATGGTGCGCTCGGCGTTCTGGCTTCCCGATGACAATGCTTCGATGATGGCGTTTACGTCCATGGAAGGCGAAAGCTCATACGTGCCGTAGCTGATTTGATCGGTTACGCCCAGGAACTGCACCAAGTAGCGGAATACCGTACGGTTACGCAAAAGGTTTGCTTCCTCCAGGTTCTCGCCAATGGTGGAGATGGAATCGCCGGATTCAATGGTGAAGCGCACCGTTTCCGTGTTATCCGGGTCTACGGGCATGAGGAAAGTTTCATAGACCTTATTCCAGCCCGTGGTGACCAGGCCAATGACAATCAAAACTGCGCACAAAAACACCAGCACCGGACGCAGGATCTGCCACAGCCAGGAATACCAGTATACGCCGTATTCGCGCTCCTCGCGCACGGTGCGTGCGTCATAGCGCATCGGTCGGGAAAACGGCCGCCGCTGGCGCTGGGGACGCGGCGTTTTTTTCTTGCCTGCCATATGTTAGCTCCTGGTGAGCGAATCGAGGTCGATATCGGCCACGTCCGCCAAGATTTTGAAGATATCCGAGAGCATCTTCTGAAAGCGGAATTCCGCCAACAGATAGGCGCTCACATCCGGGTTGAACTGCAAAAGCGTGCCGATTTGCTGAAGCCTTTGCAGCTCATCCTCCGGCATATTTTCGCCCGAGGCCAATTTTGCCTGCATGCGGAATTGCAGGCGTTTGTATTCGTCCAGAAGGGCGCGGTTGGTATCGTCCGCATAGGCCGGCTCGCGCAGGCGTTCATATTCGCGGTATTCCTCGCTGTCCTTCATGGCGCGCGCGAGCTGGTGCGCCAGGTCGTAAGGGTTCATCAAATCGCCTCCTGTCAAACGCGGGCAAATCCGCGCCTTTTTTCTTGGACGAAAACGCGGGCCGTTTGGTTCAAATTTCCACGATGATGGGCAGGATCATCGGGTTGCGCTTGAGCGTTTCGTAAATGTAGCGCTGCACCGAATCGCGCACGTTGTTTTTCAAATGGTTCCAGTCGGTGCTATCCACTGGGCCAAAGGCGTCGATAGCCCGCTTTGCCGCCGCACGCGCGCCTTCCACCAGGTCGTCGGCCTCGCGCATGTAAACAAAGCCGCGGCTGATGATGTCCGGCCCGGACACCACGGCGCGTTCTTCGTGATCCACGCCCATCACCACGATCAAAAGACCGTCTTCGGAAAGGTGCTTGCGGTCCTTGAGCACGACCGCGCCCACATCGCCCACGCCGAGGCCGTCGATCAGCGTCGAACCGCTGGGAACCGTGCCCGCCACGACCATGCTGCCCTGCGCAAGCTCGATAATTTCCCCGATTTCAGGGATGTGGATGTTGTTCTCCGGCATGCCCAGCGCCTCGGCCAGCCGCGCATGGTGGTAAAGGTGGCGGTATTCGCCGTGGACGGGCATAAAGAACTTGGGCTTCACCAACATCTGCATCAGCTTCAGCTCTTCCTGCCGGGCGTGGCCGGAAACGTGCACCTCAGCCAGAGCCTCGTAGATGACGTCCGCGCCGGTGCGCACAAGCTGGTTAATGACCCGGGAAACACTCTTTTCGTTGCCGGGGATGGCCGATGCCGAAACAATCACCATGTCGCTTTCACGGATCTCCAGCTTGCGGTGTTCGGCAAAGGCCATGCGGGAAAGCCCGCTCATCGGCTCGCCCTGGCTGCCGGTGGTGATCACGGCGATTTCGTTGTCCTCATAGCGGTCGATGTCGTCTACGCTGATGAGCCGGCCCTCGGGAATGCGCAAATCGCCAAGCTGCATGGCCGCCTTGGCGATGTTGACCATGCTGCGGCCTACCATGCACACTTTGCGGCCGTAGCGCACCGCAGAATCCACCACCGACTGTATGCGGTGGATGTTGCTGGCGAACATGGCGATGATGATGCGCCCCTCGGCCCGCTCAAAGAGCGTGTTGAACGTCTGGCAGACCTTCTTTTCCGACATGGTGTAGCCCGTGCGCTCGGCGTTGGTGGAATCGGCCATCAAAAGCAGCACGCCCTTGCGGCCGAGTTCAGCAAAGCGCCCGAGGTTGATTGGCTCGCCGTCCACGGGGGTGAAGTCCACCTTGAAATCGCCCGTGTGCACCACCGTGCCCACCGGGGTGTGAATCGCCAGCGCGCACGCGCCCGCGATGGAGTGGTTGACCTTGATGAATTCGATCTTGAACACGCCCAGGGCAATCATGTCGCCTGGTTCCACCACGTTCATCTCGATGCCTTCAATGTGACGGTGCTCCTTGAGCTTCTGCGCCACCAGCGCCAGCGTCAGGCGCGTGCCGTACAGGGGCGCGGGCAACTCTTTGAGCACATAGGGCGCGGCGCCGATGTGATCTTCGTGGCCGTGGGTGATGATATAGCCGCGAATGCGGTCGCGGTTTTTCTCCAGGTAGGTAAAGTCCGGGATGACCAGGTCGATGCCCGGCATATCCTCGCGGGGGAACATCGAGCCGATGTCCACCACCACAATGTCGTCCCCGTATTCAAATACGGTCATGTTCTTGCCGATCTCGCCCAATCCCCCCAAGGGGATGACGCGCAGTTTCGGCTCCTTCCTCTTCGGCTTCTTCTGGGACAGAAAAATCCCTCCTCTTTGCAAAATTTCACAGAATAAGATAACTATACATCACGTGCCGCCGGCGACGCGCGCGGCCACGCAAAACACGGCTTGCCCTCGTTAAATAAAAACGCGCCGGTAGATGCCGGCGCATTGACAGGATGGCAGACCTCTTAATCCACCATAAGTATACCACAAAATTCTGCGCAAATCGCGCATGTGCGCACGATTTAACGTGAAAACTCAATTCTGGCTGTTGATAAAGTCCACAATCGCGCCCTTGGGGTTGGCGCCGATCATGCGTGCAGCCTCCTTGCCGTCCACAAACAGGATCATGGTGGGGATGCTGGAAACGCCATACTGGGCGGCGGCATCCGGGTTGTCGTCGATATTGACCTTGGCAATGGTCACCTTGCCGCTCATTTCAGCGGCTACCTGTTCCAGAATTGGCGCCACCATACGGCAGGGACCGCACCAGGGGGCCCAGAAATCCACCAGCACCTTGCCCAGCGAGGCCAGCTTCGTCTCGGTCAGGTCGCTGCCCTTGAGGTTGAGAATCTGTTCAGACACAGTTTATTCCTCCCTTTTTTCACAGGGCCGCACGCCCGGGCGCAGTTGGCGCAGGCGCGGCTCCAGAATTTTGATAATCAGAAGGCCAATACCCAGCCCGGCAAGCGCGCACACGGCCTGCCAGACTTCTGTAAGCCCGAAAAAGGCGGCGGCGAGCAATCCAGCGAACAAAAGAAGCACCGGCAGCCCATACGCCAGCAGCGACGCCCGCGTAAAGCGCCCTTCCTCCAGCGTCAGTTCCACCGTATCGCCGGGATGGAAGTCGCCCTCCGGCAATTCTACCCGCACGCTCGCGGTTTGCCCGAACTGGCAGGCGCGGCACTGTTGGCACGCTTCGGTGCGCACCACTTCGGCCATCAAACGGCCGTCCACTTCAATGACCGTTGCCTCCCGCTTCATCGCACAGCCCTCCGTCTATAATATACACGCTATGCCCGCCGGATAAACATCCCGGCAGGCAAAAGCCGCGTTCATTTTCCGCGCGCCGCCTTGGAAGCGCCTCAGCTTATGAAAAGAGGGTGGCAGGACGGCCTGTAAAATCGGGCCCGGCGACATGTGTGGCGGGCCCACAGGGATTTTATCGCAGGCAAGTTTACTTGCCGGAGAGAAAATCCCTACCTTGCAAAATTCGCTTGTGCCGCAAAGCGGCGCGAGCGAATTTTGGAGAGGGTGGCAAGGCGCAGAATCCGCAGGATTCTACGGTTTCGCCAAAGGCGAAACTGCCACGGCTCAAATTGGAAATTTGAGGCGCGGCACCCGGCGGGGGAGATACTCCCCCGTCCGCAACGCGCAGCCTCAGACGCGCTTGAACACCACGGCGGTGCGGCTGGGAATATACACCTCAAAGCCAACGCCATGCCCGGGCACGTCGCGCGCCACGTACACATAGTCCTCGCTGATGTTGCCATTGCCGCCGAAGGCGGGATCGTCGCTGGAGAACACGGCGCGATATTCGCCCTCGCCCAACGGGTGGGTGGGCAGGAAGAAGTTCGTGGGCGACTCGGTGGGGTGGAAGTTGAACAGATAAATCAGATCGCCCTTGCAGAAGGCCAGCAGCTTGCGCTCCTGATCCACCCACAGGTTGAATGCCCCGCGCTTGGAAAGCACGCGGTATTTGCGGGCAAACTTGAGCATGGCGCGGTCAAAGTCGCGCAGCCAGGCGTATTTGAGCATGTCGTTGTCGCACAAAGACCACTGGCGGCGAGCATATTTGTAGCTCCAGCCGTTGCCTTCGCGGGGGAAGTCAATCCATTCGGGGTGGCCGAACTCGTTGCCCATGAAGTTCAGATATCCTTCGCCCGCCAGCACCAGCGTGATAAAGCGGATCAGTTTATGCAGGGCGATGGCGCGATCCATGGTGATGGAGTGGTAGTCCTTGTTCATGCCGGTGTACATCTCGGCGTCGGCCATGCGGAAGATGAGCGTCTTGTCGCCCACCAGCGCCTGGTCGTGGCTTTCGCTGTAACCGATATTCTTTTCCTGAGGACGGCGCGTGGTCAATTCGTGCCACATCTTGCGTATATCCCAATTTTCATCGCTTTCCTTGAGCGTCTTGATCCAGAAATCGGGCACGCCCATGGAGAGCCGGTAGTCAAAGCCGATGCCGCCATAGCGGATGGGCAGGCACATGCCGGGCATGCCGCTCATATCCTCGGCGATGGTGACGGCAAAGGGGTTGACCGCGTGGATCAGCTCGTTGGCAAGCTGGAGGTAGGTGACGGCCTCCACGTTGGTGTTGAGGCTGAAGTAACGGTCGTAGCTCATGAAATCCGTGCCCAGGCCGTGGTCGTGGTAGAGCATGGAGGTCACGCCGTCAAAGCGGAAACCGTCGAAGTGGTATTCCTGCAGCCAGAATTTGAGGTTGGAGAGCAGGAAGTGGATGACTTCGTATTTGCCGTAGTTGAACAGCTTGGTATCCCAGGCCGGGTGATCCTCGGCGATGAAATACTGGTCGTCGGTGCCATCGAAGCGGTTGAGGCCTTCGTTGGTGTTTTTGCTGGCATGGGAATGCACCACATCCAGCAGCACGAACATGCCCATCTCATGCGCGGTGTTGATGAGGTATTTCAAATCCTCGGGGTTGCCGTACCACGAGGAGGCGGCGAAGAAATTCGTCACCTGATAGCCGAAGGAGGCGTAGTAGGGGTGCTCCATGATGGCCATGAGCTGAATGGTGTTGTAGCCGGCCTCCTGAATGCGGTCGAGGATGCGGTCGGCAAATTCGCGGTAGGTGCCAATCTGCTCGCCCTCCTGCGCCATGCCCACATGGGATTCGTAGATGAACAGGGGATTCAGCTTGCGCTTGCCATAGCCGCCGTCCGTCCAGCGGAAGGGCCGGTGCGGGGCCCATACCTGGCCGTAAAATTCGTTGGTTTCCGGATCGCGCACCACCCGGCGTATGTAGGCGGGGATGCGGTCGAAGGTTTCGCCGTTTTTCGTCACCTGCACCTTGACGCGCTGGCCGTGCATGAGCGCGTCCTCGCCGGGAAGCTGTATCTCCCAATTGCCGTTTTCCAGGCGGGTGAGGGGATGGCTTTCGCGGTTCCAGCCGTTGAAGTCGCCGATGAGGTGCATCTCGTCCGCGCCGGGCGCCCACTCGCGGTATACCCAGCCGTCGTCCGTGCGGGAAATGCCGTAATAGAGATAGCCGTTGGCAAAAGAGGACAGGTCGGCCTTGTCGCCCAGGAGCGCGCGGCGCGTATCCGCATGGCGCTGCATGCGCAGGGCGATGTCGCTGTAATAGGGTTTGAGGTATGGGTCTATGGTCAATATCTTATACTGCGGCTGTTTCGCGGCGCTGCGTTTCATGATCTTCCCTCCGCCATTCTTTGTACATCTATTATACGCGCGCAATGAAAAAACACTATTGAGAATTGGCAGGAAATACGTTATAATTAGCGATGTGAGCCGCTTTTTACAAAATTATGCGCCACGTGCAAAGGAGTGCTGCCAATGAATGCCAGACGCTTGACGACCAACGCGGTGGGTATCGCGCTGTTTGTGTTGCTCAGCTATGTATCAATCGATCTCGCCTTTCTCAAGCTCACGTTCGCTTCGTTCCCGATTATCGTTTCTTCGCTGTTGTTTGGCTGGGTAGACGGAATCGCTGTGGGCGCGATTGGCGAGTTCATCCACCAGCTTTTGACCTATGGCCTTACGCCTACAACGGTTTTGTGGATGATCCCGGCCTTTGCCCGTGGCTTGATCATCGGCCTGTACGCGCAAAAGCATGGCTTTGAACTGAGCATGAAGCAGACGGCGGCAATCGTGCTGGTCAGCAGCCTGGTTGTTACGGCGCTCAACACCATCGTTCTGTATCTGGACGCGGCCATCGTCGGCTACCCCACGGGGCTGAACTTCGCGCGCATCGTGCTGCGGTTCGTGTCATCCGTGGTCATGGCAGCGATCTATACCGCCATATCGCCGCAGGCCGTGCGCCTGATCCGCAAAAGCGGCGCGGGAAAGCGTTAGACGCGAAAGCGCCGCCCTATCCATTTGCCTGCCGGGATATCCCGGCAGGCTTTTTTCATGGGATAAGCCGGGGCTTGGGCACATATATTCGCTGTGTGGGAGGTGCGCTATGGAGGCGTTGGAAAGGATTTGCGCCTGTCTGCCCGGCGATGTGGCCCGCCGCGCCCGCCAGCGCGCGGACGATTTGACGGAACTGCGCCTGCGGCCCGGGGGAAGGCCGCAGCTCTGCTTTGCCGGTGGGGACGAGCTGCTGAACCAGCCTCTTTCCCCGGAAGAATTTCGCAATATCGCCGCGCGCATGCTCGAATTCAGCCTCTACGCCTGGGAGGACGAGCTGCGGCGGGGATTTTTTACCCTGCCGGGCGGCTCGCGCGTGGGCGTGTGCGGCCGCTATGCCGTAGAGAAGGGCGAGATTGGCGGCATTTCCTACATCAGCGCCCTGTGCGTGCGCGTGGCCCGGGAAGTGCGCGGCACGGGGCGGGCGCTGGCGGAAGCCATGCTCGATAGCGGCGGCGTAAAAAGCGCCTTGCTGATCTCGCGCCCCGGCATGGGCAAGACCACGCTTTTGCGCGACACGGCGCGGCTGCTCTCAGGCGCGGGCAAGACGGTGGCCCTCGCCGACGAGCGTGGGGAACTGGCCGCCTGCCGCGCCGGCGTGCCCACGCTGGATGTGGGCGAACGCACGGATGTGATGGACATGTGCCCCAAGCACATCGCCATCGCCCACATGGTGCGCTCGCTGCGCCCGGACGTGGTTGTGACCGACGAGGTGGGCGACCGCCGCGACGCAGACGCCGTGCTCGACGCCCGGCGCGCCGGCACGGCGGTGCTGGCCAGCGCTCATGCCGCTGGGATTGCCGAGGCCGCGCGACGCCCGGCCCTGCGGGAAATGTTGGAAATGGGCGCGTTTGACATGGTGGCGCTTATTGATGGGGGTTTGGGCCGCCTGGCCGCCCTCGCGCCGTGGGAGGGATGCGCGTGAGGGTGGCGCTGGTGGTGCTTGCGGCGGTAGGCGCGGCGCTGGTGGGACGCAGCGTGGCCGCTTCCTGTGCGCGGCGGGCGCGCACGCTCCGGCAGGCGATGGACGCGCTGCAGATTCTGCGCATCCAGATGTTGGAACGGCTTTTGCCCCTGCACGCGGCCTTGAAACACTCGCGCTTTGAGCCTTTGCAGCGCGTGGGGGAGCGCATGGCCGGGGGCGAGGACGCGGCAACGGCGTGGCGGGCGCTTCTGCCCGCGCTTTCCCGGCGCGGCGGGGCGCTGGACAGCCTGACGCGGGAAGATTTTGATGCGCTCGCGGCCCTGTTTGGCGGCCTTGGCACGGGGGCGCGCGCCGAACAGGAAGCGCTGTTTTCCGCAACGATGCGCGAATTGGGCCGTCTGGAGGGGGAAGCGTCCAAAACTGGTGCGGAAAAGGGCAAGCTTTACACAACGCTGGGACTTTTGTGCGGCCTTATGCTGGCGATTGCCTTTGTATAGGGCATGTCCGCCACATGCGGAGAAGCGGGGGAGGGATCTGCATGGATATGGATTTTGTGTTCAGGATTGCCGGCATCGGCATCCTCACTTCGGTCATCAGCATCGTGCTCACGCGCGCGGGGCGCGACGACGTGGCCATGCTGGCCACGCTTTCGGGGCTGGTGGTGGTGCTTTTGATGGTGGTAAACATGCTGGCGGGCTTTTTTGACAGCGTGCGCGCCGTGTTTCAACTCTCCTGATGGAGGCGGTGCGCATCGCGCTTCTGCTGGTGGCGGCGGCGTTGGCCTGCGCCGCCATGCGCGTGCAGCGGCCGGAGCTGGCGGCGGGCGTGGCGCTGGCGGCGGGTGCGGCGGTGTTGGTCATGCTCCTGCCCGGCCTGCGCGAGGCAGCCTCGGCATTGACGCTGTTTGCAGACGCATCCGGACTGGACGGCGGCGCGGCGCTGATTTTGCGGGCTACGGGCGTTTCCCTGATTGCGGAATTTGCCACCCATCTGTGCGAAGACGCGGGCGAAAAGGCGCTGGCGAGCCGGGTGGAGCTGGCGGTGCGGGTGACGTTGTTTGCCATGGCCGCACCGCTTTTGACCGAACTGGTCAATCTGGTCACGGAGGCGCTGGCATGAAGGCGGCGCGCGTGCTGCTCATCCTGGCCGCCCTGTTGCTTCTCTGCACGCCTGCGCTGGGGGAAGAGGGCGTGGACGCAGTGGTGGACGCGCTGGAGCTGGACGATTTTTCCGCGTCCGTGGAACAAACGGGCGTGGACGTGCGCGAAATGATTCTCTCCCTTGCCGCCGGGGAGGAAACATGGGATATCAACGACCTGTTGGCGCGGGGGCGCGACGCGCTCCTGGAAGAACTTTCGCAGGCGGCGGCGATGGTGGCGGGCCTGCTGGCGCCGGCGCTGCTCAGCGCCGTTGCCCGCCAGCTTTCCGGGGAGGCGCGCAGTGCGCAGGTCGTTTCGCAGCTTGCCTATCTGGTGTGCGCTTCCCAACTCGCGGGATGGTTTGTGCGCCTGACGGCGCAGGCAGAAGAGCTGATCGCGGGCGTGGCGCGCCTGGCGGACGGGGTTTTCCCGGTGTTAGCTTCGCTTCTGTCCCTTTCCGGGGCCACCGCCTCGGCGGCCATGGTCACGCCCCTGTCGGCGCTGGCGGGCAACGCCTTTTCGCGCCTGCTTTCGCAGGTGGGTTTGAAATTGTGCACGGTGGCGGCGGCATTGGCGGTGGCCGGGCAGCTCAGCCCGCGGATCCGCCTGGAAAGGCTGTTCGGCCTGGTGCGCTCGGCGGTCAACTGGGCCACGGGCGTGCTGATGACCGGATTTCTGGGCCTTTCGGCGGTGCGTTCGCTTTTGAGCACGGGTTATGATTCCGCCGCCGTGCGCACCGCGCGCTATGCGGTGGACAACCTTTTGCCCGTGGTCGGCGGCGAGGTGGCCAACACCATGGACGCGCTGGTTTCCAGCGTGCTGCTGGTCAAAAACGCCGCCGGGGTAGCGGGGCTTTTCGCGCTGCTGTTGCTGTGCGCGCGGCCGCTGATGACGCTGGCGGCGGCGCTGGTAGCGCTCAGGCTGGTTTCGGCGCTGCTGGAACCGGTGGCGGAGGATACGTTGATCGCCCTGGCCGACAAGTTTTCCCAGGTGGCGGGCATGCTGCTGGTAATCTGCGTTTCCGCCGCGGTGATCCTCACGCTTTTGCTGGGCGGCACGCTCACGGCCGGGCAGAGCGTGGTAAGGTAGGTGAAGGACGGATGACGCACTTGACGCAGACGGCGGCGCAGCTCACGGCGCTGTGCGCGCTTTCGGCGGCGGTGGAGCTTCTGCTTGACGAGGGCGCGAAAAAGCGCGGCGTGCGCTTCCTGCTCGGGCTGATGGCGCTTTTGCTGATTGCGCGCGCGGCGGAGGCGTTGTTTCCATGATGGGCATGTGGCATGGGTTGCGCGAAAAGCTGCGCGGCGCGCGGGGGCTGGAATGGCTGCTTCTGCTGGTGGCGGCCTGCGTGGCGGTGCTGGCGCTGTTTCAGGGCTCCGGCGGTGATGGGACGGTTCAGTCCACCGAGCTGGAAGCCCGGCTGGAGCGCGTGCTTTCGGCGGTGGAGGGCGCGGGCGATGTGCGCGCCATGGTTACCGAGCGCGAGGAAAAAATCGTTGGCGTGGTGATCGTCGCCGAGGGCGCGGGCGATATCGGGGTGCGCCTTTCGCTGATGCAGGCGGCGCGCGCCCTGCTGGAAATTGATCTTGAACAAATCGAAGTGATTGAGATGCGGAGGGAAGGCAATGCGCGGTCGATGGTGGTGGATGGCCTGTATTTTTGTCCTGCTGGCGGCGGGGACGGCGCTGGTGTGCTCAAAGCTCCCGGGGCGGCCGCAGAGCGAGCCGGCGGCGGCCTCCGTTTCCTCTGAAGCGGAGCTGGAGGAGACGGCGGCACCCGAAGCGGACGACCCTCTGGAAGAATTCCGCTTGGAACGCGAGCAGCTTCGCAGCATGCAGACCGCCCAGCTCAACGACATCATTCACGACAGCGCGACCGACGAGGAAACCCGTGCCCTGGCCCAGCGCACGCTGATTTCCCTGCTTACCTGGTCGGAGCAGGAAACGACCATCGAGGGCGTGTTGCGCGCGCGCGGCTTCGCGGACTGCGTGGTCACTGTGCACGAGGACACGGCCAATGTGCTTGTGCGCGCCCAGACCCTTACCCGTGAGGAAAGCGCGGTAATTCTGGAGCTGGTTTTGCGGGAAACAGACGTAAGCAGCGGCAATGTCAAGATCATTCCAATAAATTAAAGCAAACCATTTGCCAGCGGCGCGGTTTTCTGCTATAATAGGGGCAGATAAAGGAGGTCTGCGATATGAGCGACAATTATCCGTCGGACGTCAAGCTCGACGAAAACCCGGATGGTAGCGTATCCTTTGCCACCGGCGTGGTCGAGACCATCGCGGGTCTGGCGGCTCAAGAGGTCGAGGGCGTGGCGAGCATGGCCAGCACCTCGACGGGTTTTGCCGATATGTTTACCCGCAAGTCCACCCGCAATTTCACCAAGGGCGTGCGCGTGGATATAGACGGCGGCACCGTGGCTGTGGACGTCACCATCGTCGTCGAGTACGGCTCGCCCGTGCCAGACGTGGCCAGAAGCATCCAGGAAAACGTCAAAAAGGCCATCGAGACCATGAGCGGCCTCGACGTGCGCAATGTGGACGTGCATGTGCAGGCCGTCAGCTTTGAACGCGAGAACCGCGCCGCGCAGGAACTTAAGGAACAACAGCAGAAGCTGTTGGAAAACAGCCTGCGCCAGCAGGACGTCCAGCAGGCGGAGGCTGCTCCGGAAGCGGAAGAACCGGCGGCGGAAGAACTCGGTGATCTGCCCGAGGAGGAGATCGTTGAGGACGACGGTATCGAGGAAGAGGACGACGACCTGGAAGACGTCGATGATCTGGACGAGATTGACGCAGCCGACCTGGACGACCTGCCCGGCGAAGAAGCGTCAGAACAGCTGGATAGCGACGGCGGACAGCCGCAGATGTAACGAATATGCAGGCCTGTTCCTGGAGCGCGGGGCGCGCTGTCGGGAATTGACGGCTTCATCCGGCGCGGCCGGAGGAAAGGAGGCCCCATGAAGACGAGTTTTTGGGACAGGATTCTGATGTTTCTCTATGTGCTGATTGTGCTCGCCTTTGGAGTGTGCATGGCGCTCAGGCCCTTTGGGGTGGATTTGCTCGGCAATATGTTCGCTGGCCTTGAGCAGTCGGCGGGGCATTTCCTGACGCTGCTCATTGGCCTGGGGCTGACGGCGATTGTGGCGCTTTTGAGCGTGTACATGCTGATGATGATTTTCCGCAAGGGCAAAAGGCACGTGCCCTCCTCGTTTGTCAGCGTTGACCCCGGCGACGGAGGGCAGGTGCATATCTCCCTGTCGGCGCTGGCGCAGATGGCCAGGCAGGCTGTGGGCCGCGTAGAGAACGTGCGGGATATGAAGATTGACGTTGCCGGCGATGGCGACGCCGTCGCGGTGACGGTCAACCTGACGCTCACGGCAAACGCCCATGTCCCCACCGTTACCAAGAACATGCGCAAGGCCATCCGCAACAGCATTGAATCCAACTGCGGCGTGGCCGTGCGCGATGTAGAGATCATCGTCGGCTCCCTTGCGGATGAAACGCAGAAGCCCGAAAAGAAAAAGATTCGCTGGCTGAACGCCCCGCGGCGCAAGGAACGGGAGCAAAGCGTTGAGGCCGCAGCTGCGCAGGAGGCCGCCGCTCCTTTGCCGGAGATTCCCGCGCCCGAGCCGGAGAAAACGCAGGAACCGGCGGAAGACTGGACGGGTACCTTTGCCCCGCTGGAAGAACCTGCTGCCCCGGTAGAAACGCCGGAAGCGGACGAGGATTTCAGCCTTGATCTGGACGGCAATTTTGTCGTGGATGACGAAGAAGAGGACGACGGCGACGAAGAAACCCTCGAGCCGTTCCCGGAGCAAGACCTCTTTGCGGACGATAGCCAGAAAGACGAGCATCAAAACTGATATTGCGCAGACCCATAAAACGCATTGCGGCGGCGCGAAATACGCGCCACCGCAATGCTTCTGTCAAAAGGAGCGGGGAAGATGAACCGAGTTACGGCGCGCACGCATGCCATGAAATTGATTTACGAATGGGAAATGGGCGGCGAAGGCGGCGAGGAAACGCGCCTCAACCTGCTGGGCGCGCAGCCCGGCGAAGAGGAATACGCCTTTATGGAGCGTATGTTCCAGGGCGTAGTGGAAAACGTTGCGGCGTTGGATGAGAGCATCGAAAAAAACGCGCGCGGCTGGAAGCTGGAGCGCATATCCAAAGTTGATTTGGCGATTTTGCGCCTTGCCGCGTATGAAATGTCGCTGGGCAAGACCAATGAAAATATCGTCATCAGCGAGGCCGTGGAAATGGCGCGCCAGTATTCCGGTGAAAAGTCGCCGCAGTTCGTCCACGGCGTGTTGGGCGGTATTTCCCGGAGCGCGGCGCAATGAGGTGCGCGCTGGGTATTGATACAAGCTGCTATACCACCTCCGTGGCGCTGGCTGGAGACGGGGGCGTACTGTCAAGCCGCCGCCGGCTTCTGGATGTAGTGCCGGGCGTGCGGGGGCTTCGGCAGTCCGAGGCCCTGTTTCAACATGTACAGCGCCTGAGCGCGCTTTTGGAGGACATGCTCTGCGAAGCGAAGGAGGCGCAGATTGCCTGCGTGTGCGCCAGCGCCCGGCCGCGGGATGTGGAAGGCTCGTATATGCCGGTATTTACAGCGGGAGAGGCGTTTGCGCGCTCGATCGCCGCAGCCCTGCGCGTTCCTGTGTTGGAAACAAGCCATCAGCAAGGGCATGTGCGGGCCGCCATGGAGGGGGCCGGAGCGTTGCCAGCGGAATTCCTGGCTCTGCATTTGTCCGGCGGCACCACGGAAATTTTGCGTGTGCGCGCCGGGTTGAAGATCGAGCTTCTGGGAGGCTCGAACGACCTTCACGCCGGGCAGCTTGTCGACCGCGTCGGCGTGCGCATGGGGCTTTCCTTTCCGGCAGGTCCGGCGCTGGAAGCATTGGCGCGGCAGGGGACGGCGCGGGGCGCGTTCCCGCTTTCGCACCGCGAAGGCGAAGTGTCCTTTTCCGGCGCAGAGGCGCAGGCGATGCGCATGCTGGATAGCGGCGCCGCCCGCGAGGATGTGGCGGCGGAGGTGTATTCTTACCTGGCTCGGGCGGTGGCGTACCTGATCCGCTGGGCTTATGGCCGCACGAGGCTTTCCGCGGCGTTGGTTTCCGGAGGCGTGGCCTCCTCGGCCCTTTTGCGCAAGTTGCTTCCTGAGCGGCTAACAAAACTGTCCTGCCCGGTGCATGTGCATTGGGGCAAACCAGAAATGTCGGGCGACAACGCCTGCGGCGTGGCGCTCATCGGTTGGGAGGAATATAACAATGGCAAAAATTCTTGACGGCAAGGCGATCGCGGCGCAGATTCGCGCCGAACTGAAAACGCGCGCCGAGGCCCTGCGCGCGGGCGGCACTGTGCCGTGCCTGGCGGTGCTCCTGGCGGGCGACGACCCGGCCAGCAAAATTTATGTGCGCAACAAAAAACGCGCCTGCGCGGAGATCGGCATCGAATCGCGGGAACTGCTCTTTCCGGAAAGCGTGACCGAGGAGGAACTCATCGACCAGATTCGCGCCCTCAACGCCGATGCGTCGGTGGACGCGATGCTGGTGCAGCTTCCCCTGCCCAAACACATTAACGAGGCGCGCGTGCTCGCTGAAATCGCCCCGGAGAAGGATGCGGACGGCTTCCATGTGGTCAACGCCGGCCGCCTGTTCACCGGGCAGGAATCCGTTTTGCCCTGTACGCCCGCCGGGTGTATGGAGCTTTTGCGGCGCGCGGGCGTGGAATTCTGCGGCAAGCACGCCGTGGTTGTGGGCCGCTCGAATATCGTCGGCAAGCCCATGGCGATGTTGTTGCTGAACGAGCACTGCACCGTGACCATCTGCCACTCGCGCACAAAGGATCTGGCCCGCTTTACCCGCGACGCGGATATCCTCGTGGCGGCGGTGGGCAGGCCGGGCATGATTACCGGCGATATGGTAAAGCCCGGCGCGGCGGTCGTTGACGTGGGCATCAACCGCCTGGAAAGCGGCAAGCTGATGGGAGATGTGGACTTTGCCACCGCCGAGCCGGTGGCGGGCGCGATTACCCCCGTGCCCGGCGGCGTCGGGCCGATGACCATCGCCATGCTGATGCAAAACACCATTCTCGCGGCGGAGAAGCGGCATGGACGATAAATGGGCCTTATCCGTCACAGAGCTGAATGAATACGTGCGCCGCAAGCTGGCTGGCGACGCGGTGCTGCGCGCGGTAGCCGTGCGCGGCGAGATATCGGGCTTCAAGCGCTATGCCAGCGGCCATTGCTATTTTGCCCTCAAGGACGAAACCTCGCGCGTGCAGTGCGTGCTTTGGCGGCAGCAGGCCGCATCTCTCACCTTCCGCCCCGAGGACGGCATGCGCGTGACGGCGCGCGGCGCGGCCTCGCTGTATGTGGAAAGCGGCAGCTACCAGCTCTATGTCAATTCCCTGCGGCCCGAGGGGGCGGGCGACCTCTATCTGCGCTTTGAGGCATTGAAGAAAAAGCTCATGCAGGAAGGGCTGTTCGACCCCGCCCGCAAGCAGCCCATCCCCCTGCTGCCAAAGATGATTGGCGTGGCCACATCCCGCAGCGGCGCGGTGATCCGCGATATCATCCGCGTTTCCCGGCGGCGCGACCCCAACGTGGGCGTGCTGCTGGCCCCCTGCGCGGTGCAGGGCGCGGGCGCGGCGCAGGAAATCGTCGAGGCCATCCGCCGTTTGAATGAGGACGGCCGGCCGGATGTAATCCTCGTCGGCCGTGGCGGCGGTTCGATGGAGGACTTGTGGCCGTTCAACGAGGAGATCGTCGCGCGGGCCATTGCCGCCTCGCGCATACCGGTGATCTCCTGTGTCGGCCACGAGACGGATTTTACCATTGCCGATTTCGCCGCCGACGCGCGCGCCTCTACGCCCTCCAACGCGGCGGAAATGGCCGTGCCGGTGGTGGCGGAACTGAAGCAATCGGTGGAGGCCGAGGCCCGGGCGCTGACGGCGGCGCTTTTGCGCGCCCAACAGCTTCGCCACGCCCGCTTGCAGGCGCTTGCGGGTTCGGCGGCGCTTTCCATGCCCCGGCGTATGATGATCGAGCGGCGGGAAACGGCGCTTCAGGCGCTCGCCGCCCGCCTGCCCCTGGCGCTTACGCGGCGGCGCGACGCGCTGGAACGGAGGCTTTCGCTGGCTTCGCGCTCGCTCGCGGCGCTTGACCCCGAGGGCGTGGTCAAGCGCGGCTACGCCGTGGTTTTCAAGGATGGAAAGTGCGTCCCCGAGGCGCGCGCCTTGCGCGCAGGCGACGCTATTGAACTGCATATGCGCGGCGGCAACGTCGGCGCGGAGGTAACGGATGGAAAACTTCACGTTTGAATCGGGCATGGAAGAATTGGAAAAGCTGGTGCGCGACCTGGAAAGCGGCGCAATGCCGTTGGAGGAGTCCTTTCAGGCCTTTGAGCGCGGCATGGCGCTCAAGGCGCGGCTGACAAAGCTGTTGGAAGAGGGCGATAAACGCATCCGCGTACTGACGGAAAACGGCGAGGAACCGCTGGAAGGGGAGGACGCGCAATGACGCTCAAGGAATATGCTGCCCGCGTGGAAGCGCGGCTCAACCAGCTCCTGCCCGGCGGCGGAGCGGTGGTAAACGACGCCATGCGTTACAGCGTCATGGCCGGGGGCAAGCGCCTGCGGCCCGCGATGCTGCTCGCGGCTGCGGACATGCTCGGCGGCGCAGAGGAAGCGCTGGACTTTGCCTGCGCCGTGGAGATGATCCACACCTATTCGCTGATTCACGATGACCTGCCCGGCATGGACGACGATACCCTGCGCCGGGGCCGCCCCACCAACCACGTGGTCTATGGCGTGGGACAGGCGATTCTCGCTGGCGACGGCCTGCTCAATTTCGCCTTTGAAACCATGCTTGCCGCCGCCCTCAGAAAACCGGAGCGCGCCCGCCCCTGCCTGGAGGCGATTTCGGAGATCGCGCGCGGCGCGGGCGTGCAGGGCATGATCCTCGGCCAGTGCCTCGATTTGGACAGCGAGAAAAACGGCGTCCCCGAGGGGACGGAGCAGGAAATGCTCGAGCGCATCCAGCAGGGCAAAACAGCCTGCATGTTCATCTACCCCCTGCGCGCGGCCTGCCGCCTGTGCGGCGCGGGCGCGGAGGCGGTTGAAGCGCTCACGGAGTACGGCTCCGCCTTCGGCCTGCTGTTCCAGGCCACGGACGACCTGCTCGACGTTGCCGGAGATGCCGCCGAGGTGGGCAAAACGCTGGGCAAGGATGAAAAGAGCGGCAAGCTGACCTGCATATCGGTCTACGGCGTGGAAAAGACGCGCGCGCGCGTGGAGAGCGAGCATGCCCGCGCGGTGGCGGCCCTGAAGCCGTTCGCTTCGCGCGCCGCTTTCCTGCGCGAATTGGTGGATTCGATGGTAGACCGCACGAAATAGGGTGTACAAATGCTTTTGAGGGAGATACAAGGGCCGGCGGATATCAAGAAGCTCTCCATTCGGGAACTGACGGCGCTGGCAGAGGAGATCCGCGAGGAGATCGTCAAGACGGTGGCGCGCCATGGCGGGCATCTGGCCTCCAACCTGGGGGCGGTGGAGCTGACGCTGGCGCTGCACTATGTCTTTGATTGCCCGGATGACAAACTGGTGTTCGATGTAGGCCATCAAAGTTACGCGCACAAGATTCTCACTGGGCGGCTGGAGGGATTTCGTGAAACGCTGCGCGAGGAGGGCGGCGTGAGCGGTTTTCCGCGCGCCTCAGAGAGCGATTGCGACGCCTTCACCGCCGGACACGCCTCCACGGCCATTTCGGCGGCGTTGGGCATGGCCCGCACGCGCGACGTGATGGGCGATGATTACCATGTGGTGGCCGTGGTGGGCGATGGCGCGCTCACCGGCGGCATGTGCTATGAAGCGCTCAACGATGCGGGACAGTCGCAGACGCGCATGATCGTCATCATCAACGACAACGAGATGTCCATCTCCCATAACGTCGGCGCGATGTCCAAGTACCTCACCGGCCTGCGCCAGTCCCGCAGCTACCGCGCCTTCAAGCGCGGCGTGCGCCGGGGGCTGGAGCGCATTCCTGGCGTGGGCGCGCCCATGTTCCGCTTTGTGGAAAAATTCCGCGATTGGCTGAAAACGCCGTTTGTGGACGGCAAGTTTTTCGACGCCCTCGGCTTTCGTTACATCGGCCCCTTGGATGGGCACGACCTCAAAACGCTTATCCGCATTTTCCGCCGCGCCAAGGAGGATAAAGGGCCGCAGATTTTGCACGTCGTCACCGTGAAGGGCAAGGGCTATATGCCCGCCGAATCGCACCCCGATGCCTATCACGGCGTGGCCCCGTTCCTGGTGGAAACCGGGGAAATGCGCGGCGAAAAGAGCGTTTCCTGCGGGCGCGTGGCTGCCGCAGAGCTGGCGGCCCTGGCGGAAAACGACATCCGCATTTGCACCGTTACCGCCGCCATGCCCTCTGGCACCGGCATGGAGGTGTTCGGCAAGGCGCATCCCGGACGGCTTTACGATGTGGGCATCGCGGAGGAACACGCCGTGACCATGGCGGCGGGCATGGCCGCCTCGGGCATGAAGCCCTATGTAGCGGTCTATTCCACGTTCCTGCAGCGCGCCTTTGACCAGATTGCCACGGATGTGTGCATCGGCGCTTTGCCGGTGACCTTCCTCATCGACCGCGCCGGTTTGGTGGGTGCGGACGGCGTAACCCATCAGGGTGTGTTCGACCTGGGCTATCTTTCCATGCTGCCCAATATGGTGGTGGCCGCGCCGCGCGATGTGCGCGATCTCAAGCGCTTGGTGCGCCTCTCCGCCGAATACGATGGGCCAATGGCCATCCGCTACCCCAAGGACGGCGAGGACCTCGGCGCAAATATGGAATCCCACAAGCCTTTCCAGATTGGCGAATGGGAAATTCTCACCAGCGGCGAGGACGTGATGTTCCTGGCCGTGGGGCGCATGGTGCAATCCGCCATGAATGCTTCTATCGAGCTGATGAAAAGGGGCGTGCGCGCCGGCGTGGTGGACGCGCGCTTCGTGAAGCCGATGGATGAACAGGTGCTTCGGCAGGCGCTGAAGGCGCGATTGCTGGTGACGGCTGAGGAAAACGTCTTAAGCGGAGGGTTAGGCGAGCGGGTTCTCGCGTGGCTGGCCGAAAACGCGCCCGGGCATGAGGCGCTTACGCTCGCCGTGCCGGATCGTTTTGTGGAGCATGCGTCGATGGAAAGCCAGCTCCGTCAGTGCGGTCTGGACGCGCACGGCCTTGCAGAAAGCGTGCTTGAGAGGCTGCGGCGATGAAGAAACGCCGCGCCGACGAGCGCCTGTTTGAAGATTTGAATTTGGAGAGCCTGGCCTTGGCCCGCGCCCTCATCATGGAGGGGCGCGCCTTTGCGGGCGAGCGTAAACTGAGAAGCCCCGGCGAATTGCTTGCCGACAAAGAGGCTGTGCGTGTGCGCGGCGAGCTGGATCGCTATGTCAGCCGCGGCGCGCACAAGCTGCGCCGGGCGCTGGAGGTTTTCGGCATCGACGTTGGGGATAAGGTATGCCTGGATGTGGGCGCCTCCACGGGTGGGTTTACGGATGTGCTTTTGCGCGCGGGCGCACGGCGCGTCTATGCCGTGGATGTGGGCTATAACCTGTTGGACTACCGCCTGCGCGCGGATGCGCGTGTTACGGTGATGGAGCGCACGAACGCGCGCTTTTTGCGCCCGGAGGATTTCCCCGAGCGCCCGGTTTTCGGGGCTACGGATGTATCGTTTATTTCGCTCAAGGCCGTGCTGCCCGCTGCGCTTGCGGTGTTGGACGGGCCGGAGCGGCGCTTTGTGGCTCTGGTCAAGCCCCAGTTTGAAGCGCCGAAAGAGGATGTGGGCGAAAAGGGCGTAGTGCGCGACCCACGGGTACATGCGCGCGTGCTGGAGGAGATTACCGCCTTTGTGCCCACGCTGGGCTGGAAGTGCGTGGGGCTGGACTTTTCGCCCATTCGCGGCCCGGAGGGGAATATCGAATTTCTCCTGGAGATTGTTCCCGAGCAGGCAGCGGGAGAGGTGTTGCATAAATATGCGATTTCCGACACAATCCGCCGAGCTTATGACAAATTTATTAAAATGCCCGGATAGCCCTTGTGCCGCGCCGCAATTTTGTATACCATAGTAAGTAAAGACGGGGAGTGGTTTGCGTGGACATCCGTACCGTGGGCGTGATGTGGAACCCGAAGAAGTCGGCGGGCTTGCCTGTCGCGCGCCGGGTTATCAACGTGCTGGAGGAGCACGCGGTGGCGCTGCGTCTGGATGCGGGCCTGGCGTCTGCTTTCCGGCGCGAGAGTGCCGAGAGCTTTGCGGATTGCGACCTTTTGTGCGTCCTCGGCGGCGATGGCACGCTTCTTTCAGCCTTGGATGTTGCCATTCCCTATGATATTCCTATGCTTGGGGTGGATCTCGGGCGAGTCGGCTTTCTTTCTGAAGTGGAGCCGGATGACCTCGAGGAGGATTTTGAGCGCCTCTTTGCCGGTGAAGGTTTTATGGAAAACCGCATGATTATGGAAATCGAGGGCGAGGATTCTGAGCGGATGTTTGCCCTCAACGAGATCAGCGTCATGCGGCGTGGCCAGGCGGTGGGTATACTATCCCTGGAACTGGAGGTAAACGGCACGTTGCTCGACCGCATTTCCGGTGATGGCCTGATCGTGGCCAGCGCCACGGGGTCAACCGCCTATTCGCTTTCGGCGGGCGGGCCGATTGTTTCACCGGGGCTGGATTGCTTCGTACTCACGCCGGTATGCCCGCATACCATGAGCGCGCGGCCTTTCGTGGCCTCCGCGGGCGACCGCATCAGCGTTCGCGTGTTGGGCGACGCCTCTGCCACCCATGCCGTGCTCGACGGCCGCCGCACCATGGAACTTTCGGAGGAGCGCTCGCAAATCACCATCGTCAAGGGTGTGCGCAAGGCGCGCTTTGTGCGCCTGCGAGAGCGCGACTACTACGGGCTGCTGCGCAAAAAACTGTCGCAGTGGACGCACTGATTTCCCCAATATGACCAGGAGGCTCTGGGATGAAAAGCGTACGCCACGATTTGATATTGGACATCATTGATAAGAAGGACATCGAGACGCAGGAAGAACTGGCCGCCGAACTGAAGGCGCGCGGCGTGAAGGTGACGCAGGCGACCGTTTCACGCGACATCAAGGAACTGAGGCTGCTCAAAGTGCTCTCGGAAAACGGGGGCTATAAATACGCGACGGCGGAACGCGCCGAAAAAGGCATGAGCGAACGCTTCATCCGCATATTGGCGGAGTCGGTCATGTCCATTGAAAGCGCCATGAACCTGATCGTGATCAAAACCATCTCCGCCAGCGCCCAGGCTGCCGCGGAGGCCATTGATTCGCTCAAATGGCCGGAGCTTCTGGGTACCATCGCGGGAGATAACACCATTTTGGTCATCGCGCGCTCGGAGGAGGCTGTCGAAAACGTCGTCAGCCGTTTCCACGCGCTCATCAAAAGATAGCGAGGCAAAGCGTGCTTCTGGAAATTTCCATTCGCAACATCGCCCTGATCGAGCAGCTCACCATTGAGCTGGAAAAGGGCTTTAATGTGCTTACAGGCGAAACCGGCGCGGGTAAATCCATCGTGGTGGACAGCCTGGGCCTGGCGCTTGGGGCGCGCGCCGGACGGGAGATGATCCGCACCGGAGCGGAAAGGGCGTCTGTACAGGCGCTTTTTGACGTGTCCGACTGCCCGCGTGCCCAGGAGGCCGCCGCGGAAATGGGCGCTTCCTGTGAGGATGGCCTGCTCGCCGTTTCGCGGGAGCTGAGCGCCTCGGGGCGCAGCGTATGCCGCGTTTCGGGCATGGTGGTGCCTCTTGCCAGCCTGAAAAATCTGACCGCGCTTTTGATGGATATCCACGGCCAGCATGAACACCAGGCGTTGCTCGATCCCGAGAAGCACCTGGGCTTTCTTGACGCCTACGGCGGCGAGGAACACCTTGCGCGCGTGCGCGCCATAGGCGAAGCCTATCGCGCCCGCATGCGTTTGGCCGGGAAGATCAAGGCGGCGCTGAGCGACGCGCATGGCCGCGAGCGGGAGCTTGCCGAGGTGGAGCGCCGGCTGGCGGAAATCACCGCCGCCAAGCTGCGCCCCGGCGAGGAGGCGGAGCTTTTAAGCCGCGCCGCCATCCTCGAAAACGCAGAACATATCCGCGAGGCGCTTTCCCTGGCCTATCAGCTTACCTATGAGGGCGCGGGCAGCGCCCAGGAGCTTTTAAGCCGCGCCGCCGAAGCGCTGGAGAAGATCGCCCCCATCGACGGGCGCTATGGGGCGCTGGCCGCAAAATTGCGCGAGGTTTTCTATGCCGCGCAGGATGCGGGCTACGAATTGCGCGACGCGCTTGAAGATGTGGAGGGCGACCCGGCGGCGCTGGAAAAGCTCAACGCCCGCCTCGACCTCATCCACCGCCTGGAAGACCGCTACGGCCCGGAGCTTCAGGATGTCATCAACTATGGCGAAGAGCTCAAGGCGCGCAGGGAAGCGCTGACGGGTGGGGAAGCCGGTATATCCGCCTGGAAAAAAGAACTCAAGGCCATGGACGTGGCCCTTCGGCAGGACTGCGCCGCGCTCACCGAGGAAAGATGCGCCATCGCCCAAAAGCTCACTGACGGCATCCTCCGCCACCTTGCCGACTTGGGCATGGGCAAGACACGCTTTGAAATCGCCGTGGAGCCGGAAAAAATCACCGCCACCGGCGGCGACCACGTGGAGATGCGCATTTCCCCGAACCCGGGCGAACCGCTCAAGCCGTTGAACGCCATTGCCAGCGGCGGCGAGATTTCGCGCGTGATGCTGGCGCTCAAGGCCGTTTCCGCCGACGAATACGGCGTGGGCGCAATGGTATTCGATGAAATCGACACCGGCGTTTCCGGACGCATGGCGCAGGCTGTGGGCGAAAAGATGGCCATGATTGCCGGCAAACGGCAGGTATTGTGCGTCACGCATCTTCCGCAAATTGCGGCGTTGGCCGACCGGCATTTCGTGGTGGAAAAGACGCAGGTGGGGGAGCGCACCGGCTCCAACGTGCGCGTATTGGACGCGAAGGGCCGCGCGCAGGAGATCGCCCGCCTCATCGGCGGCGCGGAGGATTCGCCCAGCGCCATTGAACACGCTGAAAACATGCTTGCCGCGGCGCAGCGGCGCAAGGAGGAGCTGCGCCACCGGACGGAAGGGATATAAACCGTCTTACCAAGGCTGAATTGCATAGGAGTGTCCATAAAAACCGCCCGCAAATCACCGTCTATTCAGGTGATTTGCGGGCGGTTTTTGTGCAATATATCATCTATCCCCAAGGAGACGGCCCCTTTGAATTCGGTCCCGCTCAGCGAAGGTCGGGGAACTTGTTGGCGATGGCGTCGTCCGCGGTGATTGCGCGTATGACGCGCGCGGGGACGCCGGCCGCAAAGGAGTTGGCGGGAATGTCCCGCGTGACCACGCTGCCTGCGCCGATGACGCAGTTGTCGCCAATGGTCACCCCAGGACAGACGACTACATTTGCCCCGAACCAGCAGTCGTTGCCGATGGAGACGGGCTTTGCATAGCAAAGAAAGCGGGAAATGCCGTCGCTGCACACAATTCCGCGGCGCTCATCCGACAGCATCGGATGCATCGGCGTGACGATGGTCACGTTCGGCCCGAAGTTGCAGTGGTCGCCGATGGTTACGCGCGCATCGTCCTGAACGGTAAAATTGAAGTTCATAAAACAGTGGCTGCCAATGCGCGTGTGGCAGCCGTAGTGAAAGCGGATCGGGCCAAGCATAAATGTGCCTTCGCCAACACTTTCCAACAGCGCGTGCAGAATGCGCTCCCGCTCGGCGGTGTCCTCCTCATAGAGACTGCTGTAATCCTGACTGAGCCTGTGCGCCCGAAGTTTTTTCTCCACAAGTTCGGGAACTTCGGAGGCAAACAGTCTTCCGCTGAAGATGCGCTCCTCCTCGGTCATGGAATTCACTCCTTCTATGCTTTTGCTCGCTTCAAAAACGCCGCCGCGCCGGAGGGAAGCCCCTCGGCGCGGCGGCGTTTCGCCGTTTAATAGGCTTTGGCGAAGTAAATGAGTTTCTCGGCGGGCTTGCCGCACACGACGCACTTGTCGGAGGGCATATTGCTCTGGTCAAAGGGCATATTGCGCGTAGAGGCGTTGTAAAGCTCCTTGACCTTGTCCTCGCATTCGCGGCAGCCGCACCAGGCAGCTTTGACAAAGCCGGTCTGTACGCCCTTTTCCAGCTCCTCGAGCGTGGTGGCGGTGTAGATGTGGGCGTCGCGGAAAGCGCGCGCCTGCTCAAACATGGTGTTGTGGATGTCGTCGAGCAACACCTTTACGCTGTCGGCAATGCCCTCCAGCGCCAGGGGCTTTTTCTCCAGCGTGTCGCGGCGCATGGACATGGTTACGCCGTTTTCGATATCGCGCGGGCCGAGCTCCAGGCGCACAGGCACGCCCTTCATCTCCCACTCGTTGAACTTCCAACCTGCGGAATAGGTGTCGCGGTCGTCCAGCTCCACGCGCAGCCCGGCGGCCTCCAATTCGGCCTTCAGGGCGCGGGCACGCTCCAATACGCCTTCCTTGTGCATGGCGATGGGCAGGATGACCACTTGGATGGGAGCCACGCGCGGCGGCATTTTCAGGCCGCGCTCGTCGCCGTGGGTCATGACGATGGCGCCAATCAGCCGCGTGGATGTGCCCCAGCTGGTCTCATGCGCGTATTCCAGTTTGCCCTCTTTGGAAAGGAACTGGATGCCGTAGGCCTCGGCAAAGTTGGTGCCGAAGTTGTGGGTGGTGCCCGCCTGCAGGGCCTTGCCATCCTGCATCATGGCTTCCATGGAATACGTGGCGCGCGCACCGGCGAACTTTTCCTTGTCGGTCTTGCGACCGGTCAGCACCGGCAGGGCCAGCTCGTTTTCGGCGAAATCGCGGTACACTTCCAGCATTTGCAGCGTCTCTTCCTGCGCCTCTTCCGCCGTGGCGTGGATGGTATGGCCCTCCTGCCACCAGAACTCGCTGGTGCGCAAAAACGGGCGCGTGGTCTTTTCCCAGCGCATTACCGAGCACCACTGGTTGTACTTCATGGGCAGGTCGCGCCAGGACTGCACCCATTTGGCGTACATCGTGCAAAACAGCGTTTCCGAAGTCGGGCGGATGGCTAACCGCTCGGGCAGCACCTCGTTGCCGCCCTGCGTCACCCAGGCGCACTCGGGGGCGAAGCCCTCAACATGCTCGGCTTCCTTGAGCAGCAGGCTTTCGGGAATCAGCATTGGCATGGCCACGTTCTGATGGCCCGTGGCCTTAAAGCGGCTGTCCAGCGCCCCCTGCATCTGCTCCCACAGCGCATAGCCGTAGGGCTTGATGACCATGCAGCCGCGCACCGGCGCGTAATCGACCAGGTCGGTCTTGAGGATAACGTCGGTATACCACTGGGAAAAGTCCTCGCTGCGGGGCGTGATGTGCGCCACAAATTCCTGCTTGTCGTTTTTCTTGCCCATGTGCTTCCCTCCAAAAAAATTCCTCCGCCCCTGCAAGGGCGAAGGTCAGTTCGCGGTACCACCATGCTTTGTACTCAAGGCCCCTAACGCGGGCAAAACGGCGGGATTTCCTCGCGCGCACAGCCGCAAAGCGTTCTCCCGCGCGCTCGGGAAGCCGGAGCCATCAACCCCGCGCCGCGCGCCTTGCAGCCTGGGACGCGCTCTCTTGGGACGCGGCGGATGCGGCTTTTTCCGTCATCGCGCTCATCTGTGCCCATTATAGCCCCTTTTGTACGGAAAGGCAAGCGAAACTTCGGTTAATCCGGCTCAAAATGGGGATAGGGAACATGGAAAACCGTTCCCGCCACGCCATATACGTCCCTGAGCAGCGTTGGCGTGAGCACATCGCCTGGCGCGCCCTCAGCGCGCAGCGTACCGCCGCACAACACCGCCAGGCGGTCGCAGAAGCGGGCGGCAAGGTTGATATCGTGCATTACCAACACCACAGCGCGTCCCTCGCGGGACAGGGCTTGCAGAAGGCGCAGGATTTCCAGCTGATAGCGTATGTCCAGGTTGGAAACCGGCTCGTCCAGCAACAGAAACGCCGCTTCCTGCGCCAAGGCCCGGGCGATGAGCACCCGCTGCCATTCACCCCCGGAGAGCGCTTCCACGCTGCGCTCGGCAAGCGCCTCCACGCCGGTGCGCCGCATGGCTTGCTTTGCCGTTTCCACATCCGCCGCGCTTTCGCGTCCAAAGCGGGGAATATGCGCGTGACGGCCCATCAGCACCACGTCCAGCGCCGTAAACCCTTCCGGACGGGCCGCGGACTGCGGCACCAACGCCAATGTGCGCGCCAACGCCCGTGGACGCAGCGCGGAAATCGGGCGACCATCCAGAAGCACCTGGCCGGACTGCGGCGACAGCGAGCCGCACATCAGCCGCAAAAGTGTGGTCTTGCCCGAGCCGTTTGGCCCCAACAGGCCCAGCACTTCGCCCTTCCGGGCCGCCAGCGTTATGCCCGCCAGCGTGCTTTCGCGCCCCGGATAGCCAAAGGTGATATTTTCAATGTGCAGCGTCATGCGCGTCCTCCACGGGATCTGCGAATCAGAATCAGGAAAAAAGGCCCGCCGAATAGCGAGGTCGTTACCCCCACGGGCAATTCCGCCGGGGCGAACAACGTGCGGGAAAGCGCGTCCGCCAGCAACAGGAACAGCCCGCCTGCCAGCGCCGAGAGCGGCAAAAGCGAGCGATGATCCGCGCCGGTCAGCCGCCGGATCACATGGGGGGCCGTCAGTCCCACAAAGCCGATGACGCCACTGACGGAAACTGCTGCCGCCGTCATCAGCGTTGACAAAAGCAGCGCCGCCAGCCGCACGCGCGGCGCGTTCACGCCCAACAAACGCGCGTTGCTTCCAGCGCTGACGGCGTTCAAGTCGCGCGCCAGCCCCATGGAGAGCAAAAGCCCGCAGGCGAGCACTGCGCCCACCAAAAGCACATCGCGCATGTTGGCGGAGGCAAAGCTGCCCAACGTCCACATGTAGACGCTTTCCATTGCCTCATGGTTGATGGACAAAACCCCGGAGAGCAGCGCGGAAAGGAAGGAACTGACCGCTACGCCGCACAGAAGCAGCGATGTCAGAGAGCCGCGCCCGGCTCGGGCGATGAACATCACCAGCGCCACGGCCGCCGCGCCGCCTGCAAAGGCGCACACGGAAACCGCCGAAAAGCCCAGGGCCGAGCTTTGCAGGCCCAGCAGCATGGCCGCCGCCGCGCCCAGCGCCGCGCCCGAGGACACGCCCAGCAAGCCCGGTTCGGCCATGGGGTTGCGGAAAACGCCCTGCATCAGCACGCCGGAAACCGCCAGCGCCGCCCCCACAAGATAGGCCAGCAGAGAGCGCGGCAAGCGGATGCGCCAGAGCACCAGCTCAGCCGTAGCGTCGGCCTCGCCTCCGCTCAGATGCGCCGCCAGCGATTGCCATACGTTGTTAAGCGCGTAACCGGCGCTGCCCACGCCCAGGCAGAAAAACAGCGCCAGCGCGGAAACGAGTAACAAAACCACGCAGGCGCGCGCTACGAAGCCACGCCTGCGTATGTAAGAAGCAGGACGCATGTCAGGTGTCTTGCTCCCCATCCGGGGCGTCGTCCAAACCGTCGTCCAGGCCGTCGTCGAATTCGTCGTCCGGATTGTTTCCGTCAATCAGCTCGTTGACGCGCACGCGGCGTTCCATCTTCATCTTTTCTACCTGTTCGTGGATAAGCTCCTTTACCTTTTCGGAATGGCGTATGTTCTTTACGTCCAGTTCCGGGCTGGTGTGGTCGGAGGAGCAGATGTGTACGGTGCCCACGCCAAAAATGCGCTGCCCAAACGAGCGCCGCAAGCTGATATCGCGGATGCGGTAGAGAATGATTTCCTCGGTGCGCAGGTTGAAAAGACCGGTCTTGACAAACAGCCTGTCCTCAGAGAGAGAGTAGACGGTAAAGGTTAAGGGCATGCCCAGTATGCGCTTTCTGTCTTTCCACAGAATCATATCAATCACCTCGCGTTATCAGTATACACCATCGCGCGCGCAAAAGCAATTCCTTAACAGAAAAGGTGTATAATGCGGAAAAACATATCTGCGAGGGGATATCATGTACGAATGCGTTCAGGCGGGCAAGGACACGTTTTTTATGGACTGCCCCAGCCGGGTGGGCATTTTCCGCGATGGCGGCGCGGCCTGGCTGATTGATTCCGGAAACGACAAGGACGCGGCCAAGAAGGTGCTTGCCATCCTCGAGGGCATGAATTTGCGCCTCGAGGCCGTCATCGTCACGCATTATCATGCCGATCATACCGGCGGCGCGGCGCTTTTGCAGCAGCGCACCGGTTGCCGCCTGATGCTGGCCGAGCCGGCCGCGCCGGGAAACTTTCCGGAAATCAATACGGCCCTGCTCTATGGCGCGCACCCGCCCAAGCCCCTCAAGAGCAAGTTTTTCCTTGCCCAGGGCGCGCGTTACGAAGCTGCGGAAAGCGCCGCCCTGCCCGAGGGCATGCGCCTTACGCGGCTGGATGGTCACGCCTTTGCCATGCTGGGCGTATGCACGCGCGACAATGTGTGGTTCATCGGAGACAGCGTCGCCAGCGAGCATACGTTTGACAAATATAAACTGACCTACCTCTACGATGTGGAAAAGTTCCTGCAAAGCCTCGATACCGTGGCGTCGCTGCAGGGAAAGTTGTTTATCCCCGCCCACGTCGCCCCGTTTGCGGACGCGGCGGCCATCGTCGAGCGCAACCGCCGCTGGGTGTATGAAACGGCGGACTGCATTGAAGCGCTACTGCAAACGCCCATGACCTTTGAAACGCTGCTCAAGGCCATCTTCGACCGCTACGATTTGCAAATGACCTTTGGCCAGCACACGCTGCTGGGCGCGACCGTGCGCGCGTTCCTCACCTGGCTGATGGACGCGGGCCGCGCAAGCTATTTTTGTGAAGATAACCTGCTCTACTGGAAGGCGGCGGGGCAGGATGGGGAAGGGAGGTAACCGCCATGTTTGGACCAGACCCGAACGCTGTGCACCCCAACCCGGCTGTGCCCAGCCTTTGCTTTGTCAAAAACACGATCACAAGGCCGAATATCATCGTCGGAGACTACACTTATTACGACGACCCGGTGGATTCCGAGCATTTTCAGAATCACGTCACCCACCACTATGAATTCCTCGGCGATAAGCTCGTCATCGGCAAGTTCTGCGCCATCGCCAGCGGCGTGACGTTTATCATGAACGGCGCAAATCACAGGATGTGTTCCGCCACCACCTATCCCTTCAACATCATGGGCGGCGGCTGGGAAAAGAGCACGCCACGCCTGGAAGATTTGCCTTTCAAGGGCGATACGGTGATTGGCAACGACGTTTGGGTCGGCGAGCGCGTTACTTTTCTGCCGGGCGCGCGCGTCGGCGATGGGGCCATCATTGGTGCGGGTGCAGTGGTGGCGGGGGTAGTCCCCGCCTATGCCGTGGCCGTGGGCAACCCCTGCCGGGTGGTAAAAAAGCGCTTTGACGAACAGACCATCCGCCGTCTGCTGGAAATCCGCTGGTGGGACTGGCCGGCAGAAACAATATTTGCAAACCTCGAGGCGCTTACCGGCCTCGGCCTGGCCAGGCTGCTCGGGGAAGAATCCGGGAATTGCCGGTAAAGCCCGTCCGGAGCGCGGAGATGCTGTAAAACATTGCGCAAAAATAGCACAGACAGGCGGGCAGTTTCCCGAATGGGAGCGCTGCCCGCTTGTCTGCGTCCCTGCGCATGCGGCCGGTACCCAGTGGGGCAACAGAAAGCGCAGGTCAGAATATATTCCATCCCATATTTTATAGCTGGTATTATCCAAGTTTCAATATCATTTTCGGGCTTTTGCGCGTTTTGCATAAGCGCTTTTCGCCTTTTCAGTCTTTCGGATCTGTCGTAAAACAACCATCCACCTTATTCATATATATTATTTTTCCGATATCCACAAGTACGAACGGAACCAGACCTCCGATCAACCATGCATAATCATATTCAAGAAATATGCTCAATATACTGCCTATAATCCCCATTGAGACAAACTTGATTATACTGCATATCCATGAAATGCTTTGAAATTCAAAGTAACTTACCCAGAAAATATCCTGTCCGCATTTTTTGCAGGTGAACACATAATCGTGATAGAACGCAGCCTTTATGAACTCCTTCGGCTTATGCCTGCATTCCATCTCTCCGTCCTCCTCGCTTCTCTTAAAGAATACACATATCCATTGCTGATTCTTCTCCGGATCGTACAGTCCCGTGCCGTCGCCGCAACGGCTGTTTCCAATGCAATGCCGGGCGCATGAGCGTTGGCTTCCCCATGCGGCTATTCTATCACGGGCTTTTGGCGTTGTCAACACTCCCCATGGTGCCACCTTGCAGGTTGTGAAGCTGTAAAGTCCCGCGTTGAAACTTACCATCGCCGGCAGCGCCGCCTTCGCGCTCCGGTTCTGAAACATATTGGCAGAAAGACTGAGGACGATGGTTTTTACTTTCAGAAGCGGCACGAGGCTCGGGCAAGAACCATAAATCAAACCATTTGGCAAAACAACCAAACAGGGCAAAATCATCCGGCGCGGGACGCTTTCTCAGCGGCCTGCGCCGGATTTTTCGTAGAGCGGGGCGAAACAGGAAACTGTCCGTCATGCAGACGGGATAACAAAAGGTCAAACAAAGAAGGCGCCTTCCGAAGTACAATAAAGGCGTTCAGAGCCATTCATTGCACAATGGAAGGTGTTTTTGACAGGCGAAACCACCCGCTTTGCGGGTGGCCGTGATGCGTTTAGGGCCTTGCAAACGCGCCGCAAAAGGCCGCCACGCGCGTATTCAGGGCTGCATATGCTCCCGGAGCGCCTTTTCGCAGAAATCGCACAGTTCTCCGGCGAATTCGGCGTCCGTGCTTTCGGAAACAATGCGGCACAGGGGCCGTTTCTCATCCGGGCAGATCCACGCCCAGCCCCGGTCGCGGCGCAGGCGGATCCCGCCGCCCAGTTCGGCGTTTTGCTCGGCCTCGGAAAAGGCCCGCAGCACGCGGCTGCGTTCTCCCGGCGACATCTCCACTTCGCGGCTGACGCGGTGTACATGCGGCATACTCTCCCGCCATTTGCTCAGCGACAGGCCGGCCGCGGCCAGCGCCGAGAGCGCGCGCAGGGCGAAGTAAAGCCCGTCGTGGTTGAGGAGAAATTGCCCTGGGTATTCGCGCGCCAGCGCGTCCATCCAGCGAGAACGCTCCGTGTCCGCAAAGCGGGCCTGCGCCTTGTAGCGCGCCGCCAGCGTTTCCGCCGCGCGCGTGAAGCCAGCGGGCAAAAACAGCGTTCGTTCGCCGCTTTCCAATGCCGTCCAAGTCATTAGCAACTGGTTTTCCGCTTCGGAAAGGGCGCCGTCCGCCCCGGAAAAGGAAGCGTTTTCGCCGCTGGCATCCAGCCATATGCCGGTTTCCTCACCCTCAAGCTCCATCATTTCTTCTTCCCATTCGCAGCGCACGCGCAGCCCGGCGCGTTGAAAAGCCTTTTCCGCCAGATTGAGCAGGTGTGCGTCCTCGGCAAACAGCGCCACGGGCGGCGCATTTTCCGCCGGGGCGCGAAAGGCGCGGGCCAGCGCGGCCACATAGCCAAGCTCTGTGCGCCCGGCGGACAGCATGGGCCGGGTGATGCCGGCAAAGGGACCGGAAAAATCCTGTCGCAGCAGCATGGCGTTGACCGCACGCTGTTTCTTCCGGTCGATGGGCGCGCCTTCGGCGGTCAGGGGTGAGAGCGAATCGCTGCCTACAAGCGCCGCGCCATCCGCGCCAAAAGCCTTGAGCGCGTAACGAAGCTGGGGAAGGGTGCATATGCCCGCGTCGAGCACCTGCACGCCCTGCGACATCAGCCCCGCCGCGCAGGCGTGAAACAGCGCCAGCGACACTGCCGAGCGCGTGCGTGCCAGCAAAAATTCGCCTGGCCGTAGACAGGCGGCCAGCGCCTGCGCTGCGCGCGCGGCCTGCGCCGGGTCGGAAAGCGGCAGCGCGTCGCCGGAAAAGCCCTGCTCCGCGCGCGAGCCCCAAACGCGGTTGCTCTCCAGCCGTTCGCCCTCATACACGGTTTTGTAGGGCCACACCTTTACGCCGGGCAGGAGCTGGGCGCGCGCCGCCGCCTGTGCGCCGCTGCCCAATACACATTCCTCAAATGCCTGCGCCTGCGCGTCCAACAGGGCGTGCCCGCCCAGCACGCAGCTCCGCGCCTGTGCCTCGCGCCCCATGCGCGCTCCCTTCCACAAAACGGCGCGCTTGACGCTGGCGCGCGCCTCTACCACTGCGCCCGCGCCGATGACCGCGTATTTGCCCACCAGCGCGCCCCGCTCCACGCGCGCGCCCGCGCCGATGTAGCAGGGGGATTCGATGTGCGCGCCCTCGTCTACCAGCGCGCCTGCCTGCACGCCCGAGGGCGTCTCCAAATGCAGCTTGCCATCCAGCAGGTCGGCATGCGAGCGCAAATACGCGCCCACGTCGCCAATGTCGCACCAGTAGCCATCCAGCACGCATCCATACACCCCGCGGCCTTCAGATACCAGGCGCGGGAACAGTTCGCCACCGAAATCGCAGGGCTTTCCTTCGGGAATGAGGGAAAGAATTTCCGGTTCTAGGATATAGATGCCGGTATTGACCGTATCGGAAATCGCCTCGCCCGGCCCGGGCTTTTCCAGAAAGGCGCGCACGCGCCCGTCCGCCGCAGTGACAACCACGCCATATTCCAGCGGATTGTCCACGCGGGTGAGCACCATCGTGGCCAGCGCCTCATGCTCACGGTGGAAGGCGAGGGCGGTGGAGAGGTCAAGGTCGGTCACGCCATCGCCGGAGAGCACGCAAAAGGTTTCATCGAGGAAATCCGCGGCCTGCTTTACGCCCCCGGCCGTGCCCAGCGGTGTGCGCTCGGTATAATAGCGCAGTTTTATGCCCCATTCGCCGCCGTCGCCGAAAAAATCCACGATCGCGTCGGGCAAATAGCCCAGCGTCACGGCGGCCTCGCTCACTCCATGCTTTTTCAAAAGTTTCAGCGCGTATTCCATCACCGGCCGGTCGAGCAGCCGCATCATGGGCTTTGGGCAATCGCAGGTCAGAGGCCGCAGCCTCGAACCCTCGCCGCCCGCCATGATGATCGCTTTCATGAAAATACCCCCATACAAAGAATAGCACATAGAATATCTATGCAATATTCTTGCCGATATGGGGGAAAAACATACGATTCTGAAAATTTTTGCGCATAAAGCATGAAAAACCGGGGCGATTTCCCGCCCCGGCGCTTCATGGCGTTTCTTAGAGAATGTACTTCTTTACGTCCTTGGACTGAATTTCGCTGGAAAGCTGGTTGCGCACATACTCCGCGTCCACCTTGACCTCCACCTCCGGGGCGTCGCCGCCGCCGGCGTTGAAGGCGATGTCGTTGAGGATCATTTCCAAAAGCGTGTGCAGGCGGCGCGCACCGATGTTTTCGGCGGTTTCGTTGGCCTGCCAGGCGTAGTCGGCAATCACGTCCAGCGCGCTTTCGTCAAAGGTGAGCGATACGTTGTCCACCTTCAAAAGCATCTGATACTGGCGGATGAGGGCGTTTTCCGGCTGGGTGAGGATGCGCTTGTAATCCTCACGCGTGAGGGGCTTCAAATCCACGCGCACGGGGAAGCGGCCCTGCAATTCGGGAATCAGGTCGGTCACCTTGGACACATGGAACGCGCCGGCGGCGATAAAGAGCATGTGGTCGGTGCGCACGGGGCCGTACTTGGTGTTCACCGTGGAGCCTTCCACGATGGGCAGGATATCCCGCTGCACGCCTTCGCGCGAAACGTCGGGGCCGTTGCCGCCGCCGCGCCCGGCCACCTTGTCGATCTCATCAAGGAACACGATGCCGTGCTGCTCGGCGCGATCGATGGCCTCGGAATAGACGCTGTCCATGTCGATGAGGCTCTGCTCCTCTTCGGCGATGAGTATGCGCCGGGCCTCGCGCACTTCCACTTTGCGAATTTTGGTGCGCTTGGGCAGAATCGTGCCCAGCATGTCGTTCATATTCATGTCCGTGCCGGGAATCTCGCCGCGCGGGGCGGTTTCCTCCACTTCGACTTCGACCACCACATGCTCCATCTCGCCCTTGCGCAGCTTCTCGAGCACATCCGAACGCCGCGTGGAAAGGCGCTCCTTTTCCTCGGGGGCCAGCTCCGGCTCCTTGGGCTTGTTGCCCAACAGTATATCCAGAGGATTGGTCTTTTTCTTGATGGGCTTGATGATCAGGTCGGCCAGCCGTTCTTCGGCGTTTTTCTCGGCGCGCTGGTGTACGCGGGCGGTGTGCTGCTCTTTAACCAGGCGGATGGACGCTTCCACCAGGTCGCGCACGATGGATTCCACGTCGCGGCCCACATAGCCGACCTCGGTGAACTTCGTGGCCTCCACCTTCACAAAGGGCGCATCTACCAGCCGGGCAAGCCGGCGGGCGATTTCGGTCTTGCCCACGCCGGTGGGGCCGACCATGAGGATGTTTTTGGGGGTGACTTCCTCCCGGATCTCCGGGGGAAGCTGGGCGCGGCGGTAACGGTTGCGCAGGGCCACGGCTACGGCGCGCTTGGCCTCGTCCTGGCCGATGATGTAGCGGTCAAGCTCGCGCACGATCTCGCGCGGTGTCAGTTGGATCATGGCGTTTCTCCTTTATACGGTCTCGACGATGATGTTTCCGTTGGTAAAAATGCAGATATCCGAGGCGATTTTCAGGGCGCGCTCGGCGATATCGCGGGCGGGCAGGTCGGTGTTTTGCATCAGCGCCCGCGCCGCGGCCAAAGCGTAGTTGCCGCCCGAGCCGATGGTCAAAACGCCGTCGTCCGGCTCGATGACTTCGCCCGTGCCACTTACGAGCAGCAGGTTTTCCTTGTCGGCGCACAGCAGCATGGCTTCCAGCTTGCGCATGGCCTTGTCCATGCGCCAATCCTGCGCCAATTCCACGGCGGCGCGGGGCAGGTTGCCGGAAAACTGGGTGAGCTTTTCCTCAAATTTCTCCGAAAGCGCGAAGGCGTCGGCCACGGAGCCGGCAAAGCCGACCACGACCTTGCCATTGTAGATGCGGCGCACCTTGTGGGCGTGCGCCTTCATGACGGTCTGTTGTCCCATCGTCACCTGCCCGTCGCCGGCCATGGCGCATTCGCCGTTTCGGCGCACGGCGCAGATGGTGGTTCCGCGAAAGATGGATTCTGCCATAGTCAATTCCTCAATTCGTATTGGTCGATAATCTGGTCGAGCGCTTCCAGGGCGCGCTCGGAGAGTTTTGCGTAGCGGTTGCGCTTGCCCTTTACGCGCATGGGCAGCGCGTCGAGTATGCCAAAGTTGGCGTTCATGGGCTGGAAGTCGGAAGAGGGCGTGCGCACATGGCGCTCCAGCGCCCCCAGCACGGTCTGGCCGCCGAAATCCGGCTCGGTTTCGCCGCGCAGGGCCTTATACAGCCCGATGGCGGCCACCATGCCGCTGGCGGCGGATTCCATATAGCCCTCCACGCCGGTGAGCTGGCCGGCAAAGCGGATGCGCGGCTCCGCTTGCAGGGCGTAATTGCGGCCGAGGATGTCCGGCGAGCGCAAAAAGGTGTTGCGGTGCATGACCCCATAGCGGACAAATTCCGCGTTTTCAAGGCCGGGAATCATGGAAAATACGCGCTTTTGCTCGCCCCATTTGAGCCGCGTCTGGAAGCCCACGAGGTTGTAGAGTGTGCCTTGCTCGTTTTCCTGGCGGAGCTGCACCACGGCATAAGGTTCTTTCCCCGTGCGCGGGTCAACGAGCCCTACCGGTTTGAGCGGCCCAAAGGCCAGCGTCTGCCGGCCGCGCGCGGCGAGGATTTCCACGGCCAGACAGCCCTCAAACACCAGTTTCTTTTCAAAATCGTGCACCTCGGCCAATTCCGCGCCGGTGAGGGCGTCGTAAAAGGCGTTGTATTCCGCCTCGGTCATCGGGCAGTTCAAGTAGTCGGCGCCCTTTTCATAGCGCGAAGCGCGAAACACCTTGTCCATATTGATGGATTCGGCGGTGACGATGGGCGCGGCGGCGTCGAAAAAGTGCAGCGCCTTCAGCCCCGGCAGCGCTTGCAGCGCCCCGGTGAGCGCCGGGTCGGTGAGCGGCCCGGTGGCGATGATGGAGGGCGCTTCGGGCAGGCTTTCCACCAGCGCCGTTTCAAAGGAGACGAGCGGATGCGCCGTCAATTCCCTGGTGATATAGTCGGAAAAACGGTCGCGATCCACGGCCAGCGCTCCGCCCGCGGGCACGCGCGAGGCGTCCGCGGCGCGCAGGGTCAATGAATCCAGGCGGCGCATTTCCGCCTTCAAAAGCCCGGAGGCGTTGGTGAGATGCTCAGCCTTGAGGGAGTTGGAGCACACCAGCTCCGCAAAGCCGTTCATGTGATGGGCGGGGGAGAACTTCTCCGGCTTCATATCCACAAGCCGCACGTTTACGCCCCGCCGCGCCAACTGCCAGGCCGCCTCACAGCCCGCCAGCCCTGCGCCGACAATGGTGACGTTATTCGTCATTTTGCGCCTCGACCTCCACGCGATGGCGGCAGGTTTCGTTTGTACACACATGGAAGTGCGTATCCTTGGGGCCGCGCTTGTAGACCATGCGGGAACCGCACACTGGGCATTTTTCGTTGACCGGGCGGTCCCAGGATACGAAATCGCATTCCGGATAGCGCTCGCAGCCGTAGAACTTGCGCCCCTTGCGGCTGATCCGCTCCAGCAGCTGCGCGCCGCACTGCGGGCAGGGCACGCCGATGCTCTTGGGCAGGGCCAGCGTGTGGCGGCAGGCGGGGAAATTGGGGCAGGCGAGGAATTTGCCATAGCGGCTCATTTTATAGACCATCATCGCCCCGCACTTTTCGCAGGGGATATCGGACACCTGATCCTCAATAGATATCTTTTCGATGCTCGCCTCGGCCTTTTCCAGATCCTTTTCAAAGGGCCCGTAAAAGTCGCGCACTACGGCGTGCCAGTCTACATCGCCGCTTTCCACCTCGTCCAGCTTTTCCTCCATGCCGGCGGTAAACTGTATGTTGACGATATCGGGGAAGTTTTTGCACATCAGGTCGTTGACGATCTTGCCAAGCTCCGTGGGGATGAGGCGCTTGTTTTCGCGCGCCACATAGCCGCGGGTAATGATGGTGGAGATCGTCGGCGCGTAGGTGGAGGGGCGGCCGATGCCCTTTTCCTCCAGGGCGCGCACCAGCGAAGCCTCCGTATAGCGGGGCGGCGGCTGGGTAAAGCGCTGCTCGCCGGAAACGTCGATGAGCGCGGCACCCATACCCTCCTCCAAGGCCGGGAGCTGCATGTCCTTTTCCTCCACCGTGTCGTCGAGGACTTCTTCATACACCACGGTAAATCCGGCAAACTTCATCTTCTGCCCGGCCAGGTGGAAGGTCAGGCCGTTTTCGCCGGCAATGTCCGCCGAAAGCGTATCAAAGATGGCCGGGGTCATCTGGCTGGAGACGAAGCGGTCATAAATCAGCCGGTAAAGGCGGAACTGGTCGCGCGTGAGCGAGGACTTGATGTCCTCGGGGCGGCGGGAGATATCCGTGGGGCGGATGGCCTCGTGCGCGTCCTGCGCGGTCTTGCGGCTCTTGTAGATGTTCGGCTCGGCGGGCAGGTAGGCCTCGCCATAGGTGTTTAAGATCATCTCACGCACGGCGGAAAGCGCCTCGTCGGAGATGCGCGTGGAGTCCGTGCGGATATAGGTTACAAGACCCTGCGAACCTTCGCCCTCCAGTTCCACGCCTTCGTAGAGCTGCTGGGCGATCTGCATGGTTTTGCCGGTATTGAAGTTGAGCTTGCGCGAAGCCTCCTGCTGGAGGTTCGAGGTGGTAAACGGCGCGGCGGGCAGCTTGCGGCGCTCGCTTTTTTTGATGTTGCATACGCAATAACCGCCCTCTTTGGCGCGGGCAAGCAGCGCGTCGCAGTCCGCGCGGGTGTGTATTTCCATCTTTTCGCCGTTTTCGCCATAGAAGCGCGCCGTCAGCTCCGCCCCGCCCACCTGGAAGCGGCCAGCGACGTTGTAATACTCCTCGGGAATGAACGTATCAATTTCATTCTCCCGGTCGCAGATCATTTTTGCCGCCACAGACTGCACACGCCCGGCGGACAGGCCCTTTTTGACCTTGGCCCAGAGGATGGGGCTGATTTTGTAGCCCACCAGGCGGTCGAGCACGCGCCGCGCCTGCTGGGCGTTGACGCGGTCGATATCAATGCCGCGCGGGTTCTTAACGGCGGCCTTGACCGCCTTCATGGTCACCTCGTTGAACTCAATGCGGCAGGGCGATTGTTCGTCGATGCCCAACACGTTGGCCAGATGCCAGGAAATGGCTTCTCCCTCGCGGTCCGGGTCGGTGGCGAGATAGACCTTCGAGGCCGAGCGCGCTTCCTTGCGGATGCGGTTGAGGATGTCGCCGCGCCCACGAATGGTGATATACTTCGGCTCGAAGTTGTTTTCCGGAGAGACGCCGATTTGCGATTTGGGAAGGTCGCGCACGTGCCCCTGCGAAGCCTCCACTTTATAGCCACGGCCGAGGAATTTTGCGATGGTTTTCGCCTTGGCCGGGGATTCCACGATTACCAGTTTTGTCGCCATTCAAGCCTCCATGAAAAAACCTACTATTGATACGCCCGGTAAATTCCACCCGGCGCTTTTACGATTATGCCCCGAAGCTCGAGGCTTGTCAAGAGCGAATTGAGTTTTGATGCGGGAAATTTACTTAGAGCCGACAATTCGTCGAAGGAAAGCTCCTGTTCGCACAGGGCATCGTACAGGGAACGCTCATCTTCGTCCAGCTCGATTTCCCGTCCTTTGGCCGCGCTCCTGGCGGGACGGACACCCCAACGGTAGTGTTCGAGAATGTCCCAGGCAGACAGGGCCGGGTTTGCGCCGTCGAAGATCAGGCGGTTGGGCGCGGCGCTGAGCGGCGCGTAGATGGAGCCAGGCACGGCGAATACGTCCCGCCCCTGCTCGATGGCCAGTCCTGCCGTGATCATTGCCCCGGAAGTCTGCGAACCTTCCACCAGCAAAACGCCCTGGCAAAGGCCGCTGATGATGCGGTTGCGGGCCGGGAAATTGCCCGGCGCGGGCCGCGTCCCAGGCGCAAGCTCGGAAATGACCGCCCCGCCGGAGGCGAGGATGCGCGAGACCAAATCCTCGTTCTCCGGAGGATAAATTACGTCCGCGCCGCTGCCGAGCACGGCGATGGTCGTCCCGCCACCCTCGAGCGCGCCCTCGTGGGCACAGGTATCCACGCCGCGCGCCAGGCCGCTGACCATGCATACATTTTCACGGGCGAGCGCGGCGGCGAACTCCCGGGCGGCGCGCTTGCCGTCGCGCGTGGCCCGCCGGGAACCGACAATGGCGAACATGCGCTCTGCCGCAAGCGAAGCCTCGCCGCGCACATACAGAGTTGGCGGCGGGTCGTGAATCTCTCCCAATGCCTGGGGATAATCCTCGCTGATGCGGGGTACGGCGCGCATGCCCGCACGCTCCATATTGGCAAACAGGCGGAAGAAGTATGCCTCTGAGCGCGCATCGCGCAGGCTTTTGAGTGTTTTTGGCCCGAGAAAGGCCATTTCCGCATCGCCTGCGTTGTCCCATACGGCGCGCGCGTCTCCGTACTGGCTCAAAAGACGGTAAAACCGCCGTGGGCCGATGCCGTCCACGCTGGAGAGCCAAATCCAGTATTGCTCCATAACGCTGTATTCCATGGCTACCCCCAATACTTGCGGTCGAGCGTGCGGTACTGCACAGCTTCGGAGACGTGATCCTCGTCAATCACATCCGCGTCCGCCAGGTCGGCAATGGTGCGCGCCACCTTGAGAATGCGCGTGTAGGCACGGTTGGAAAAGTTCAGTTTTTCGCTGGAAAGCTCCAGCAGGGCGCGCGCCGCGTCCGTCATCGGGCAGGCACGGTTGAGCGTGCGGGCGTTGAGGTGGGCGTTGATGCGCAAATCGCCGGGATAATCTTTATACCGCTGCCGCTGCCGCTTACGCGCGGCCTCCACGCGCTGGCGGATGGCGGCGGACGGCTCCTCGTCTGACGGGCCGGAAAGCCGCTCGGCGGGGATGGATTCCACCTCGATGTGCATATCAATGCGGTCGAGCAGCGGGCCGGAAATGCGGTTCAAATAGCGGCGGATTTGCATCGGAGAACAGCGGCAAGGCTGCGTGCGGCTGCCAAGGTTGCCGCATGGGCATGGGTTCATCGAACACACCAGCGTAAACTGCGCCGGATAGGTGGCTTGCGCGCTTACCCGCGCCACAGTGACAAAGCCATCCTCCAGGGGTTGGCGCAGGGCTTCGAGCACATCGCGGCGGTATTCGGGCAGTTCGTCCAGAAACAAAACGCCTGCCGAACGTTACAATCAATACAAACGCGGGAAAAGGATATACCCTTTTAGAGTGTCCATAAAGAAGGATATTTACCCCCCTGTTCCCATAGATGTTTGGACATTTAATGAAGGCATTCCTCCCCTAGTGGTGTTTTTGGATTTTGCTTAGAATAAATAATAGCACATAGAATGGAAAAAAACAACTATTATATGCACATATCCGCTTTACTGCCGAATTCGTGCTTTTCGGCGGTTGTATTTCGAATCAGATTCCATTTTTTACGATAATAAAAGCGAGCACCGGCGATTAAAGCACCAATACTCGCATCTAAGTATTTTCATCCGATAACATATCAAGTAACGCGCTGAACACTTTGCGTTTCTCATCTGACATGGCGTTCCAACGGTTGATCACATGCTGCTGTTCGGCAGTTAGGGTGACGATGTTCCCGTCCTCTTCCGTGGCGAAAAATTGTGCCATGGTAATTC